>NZRT01000083.1 GCA_002696345.1 Myxococcales bacterium | reverse complement strand
AAAAAGGCGGTCTTTAATCAGTGTCTAGATGACGAGTGTGCCCGTGCCCGTCGGTACAATCGCGGGGTGAGCGTGGCTGTTCTCGAATTGCGAAACTTTGACGATTACGTGGATCGAGTCGGTCGTATCTGGGCCGATCTCCGCTTGCGAAAGGTCAGTCGTGTGCTCAGTCGAACGCTACGGACCAATGACCTCCTTGCCAGGGTAGGGGAGTCCCGATTTGCATTGCTGCTGCCCGAAACTGGGCCTGAAGACGCAAGGGTGTGTCTTGAACGCCTTTTCGAGGATGTGCGCATCGCCTTGGATGAGCAGCCCGTCATTGGTGGTGTGACGAGCGCAATGGGCAAGGGGTGTGTTAGCTTATCGATCATGGGCGCCGCTGATGAGGCTTTGCGACAGGCTCGGACCACCGAAGCCGGTATCAGTTTCATTGCGGTAACTTAAACCCCGTGAAGCTACCCAGACGAAACGCCAAAGACGTGGAGAAGATGCGAGCCGCAGCTCGCCTGGCATCGTCGGTGCTTGAGTTCATCGAGCCTCAGGTTCAGCCGGGCATCAGCACCCTGGCGCTCAATGATCTCTGCCATGAGTTCATCGTGGACGCAGGAGCCTACCCCAGTCCCCTGAACTACAATGGCTTTCCCAAGTCGATTTGCACGAGCCGCAACGAGGTCGTCTGTCATGGGATCCCCAATGATCGAGAGGTCATGCTGCCCACGGACATTGTAAATATCGACATCACAGTCACGCTCGACGGCTGGTTTGGGGACACGTCGAAAACCTTTGTCATGCCCGAGGTAAGCCCCGATGTCGTGGCCCTCGTTGAGCGGACGCAAGCCTGTCTTTATCGGGGTATTGCCGCGATGTGTTTTGAGGCAGAAGAACTTGCCAAGCCGGCGGGTCGACGGCGCTATCGCCGTCTGAATGACATCGGCCGAGCGATTCACGCAGAGGCGGACCGTCACGGCTACGGAGTCGTTCGCAATTTTGTTGGCCATGGCATTGGTGACGCCTTTCATACACCGCCCAACGTGATTCATTATCGGAGCTCACAGCGGGGTCCTGCTTTGAAGCCCGGAAATACCTTCACCATCGAACCCATGATCAATCTCGGGACCCATCGCAACCGGACTTTAAGCGACGGTTGGACGGCTTTGACCGAGGATGGCCTCCCGAGCGCTCAGTTCGAACATACGATCCTAGTGACCGAGGATGGTGTGGAGGTGCTGACAGCACGTCACGAAGAGTCCGATTCTCCTTGGATGCGTTACGTGGATTCCGTGCGGGAAGACCTCAAGTAAGACTTGAAATTGCGCGGTTCGATTGAATCCCTTGCGCCAAAGGTCGTTGCAATCCCAAGCAAGTGGCACTACCTCGGTGCCGAACCAATGGATCAGGAGTTATTCCATGCGTCATCAACTCGTTCTCCTCGCTGCTTTCGGACTGCTTGCAAGTTGTTCTGGTGGGCACGCTTTCATGAAGGCCCGTGCGGCGAAAGACACATCTGGCAAGGAAGACCAGATCACTCAGCTGAAAGAAAAGGCTGCAACGCATTGGTCGAACCGACACGATGTCGAAGAACTTAAACCGGCGATCGCCGCTTGGGAGCAGGTGACCAGCCTATCCGATGACACGGAGGCGCTGACACACCTCGCCCGGGCCAACTACTTCCTCAGCGATGCATATATGCGCTTTCAGGGGGAAGGTGAGGGGATGCTGGAAACCTATCAAAAGGGGCTGAAAGCGGCTGAGCAAGCCCTGTTCTTCTCCAGCCCAGCCTTTCGGGCGAAGATGAAAGAAACCGATGGCAATGTAGGCGAGTCGATCGCAGTCATCGGTAAGGAAAGCCTCCCTGCCGCCTATTGGTACGCCACGAACTTAGGTAAATGGGCCCGTAAAAAGGGCTTCGCTGTGGTGTTAGGTCAAAAAAGCACCATTGAAGCGATCATGACTCGAGTCGAGTCTTTGGATGATCCGAAGAATGGCTTCTTCCACGGTGCCGTGCCCCGTTATTGGGGCTCCTTCTATTCGATCGCTCCTGCCTTTGCGGGGGGCGACATGGACAAGAGCGCTGAGTACTTCAAGAAGAGCCTTGAGATTGCTCCCTTCAACATGACTACCGTCGTGTTGCGTGCCGATTTACTGCACACCAAAATGGACGATAAAGAGAGCTACGAGAAGAGTCTCAAGCAAGTCTTGGATTTCAATGTCGAGTCCTTGAAAGAGGTCTCTGAGGCTGTCTACGCCGACCTCGCTCCCGAGCTGGCTCGGGAGAAGGTGAAGGCGAAAGCACTGCTCGAAGAATCGGAAGAGCGTTTCTAATGCGGCGCCTCGCTGTCGTCTTTAGTGTTGGCCTGTTTCTCGCTTCGGGCCCTGTCGCTTACGCAAAAGCCAAAAAGCTTTCGGTCCGGGCTGGATCGGTAGCGCCTCAGGGCACGCCATGGGCGATCTGGCTGAAGCAGTTCGCAAAGCGCATTGGCAAGCAGGCGAAAGAGGCGGGCATGAATGTCCGAATCAAGCCTGCCCTTGGTGGCAAACTTGGTGGTGAGAAGGAGATGGTGGAAGAATGTCGGCTGGGTCGGCTTCCGCTCATCGGCGTGTCCACCGGTGCGATTGCGACGGCAGCGCCCTCCTTGAATGTCTTCGAGTTACCGTACCTGTTTCAGGACAGTGCGGAGGCGGACTATGTTCTCGATAATGTGGTCTTCGATCGGGTGTCGGAGATTCTTGCCCGGCAGGGTTTTGTCCTGCTGGGTTTCTCGGAGAATGGCTGGCACGGCATGGCGACCTTGCAAAAGCCCATTCAGCGAGCCGACGATTTCAAAGGATTGAAGCTCCGAGTCCAGCAGAGCAGAGTCCATCTGGAGACTTTTCGCGCCCTGGGCGGCAGCCCCGTGGAGATGGGCGTGCCGGAGGTCCTCTCCGCCTTGCAAAACAAGGTCGTGGACGGTTTTACAAACACTCCGCTCTTCACTTTCGCCACCAATTGGGTGGATTCCATCAAGCACTACAGTTTGACCGGTCACATTTACCAACCTGCGGTCTTGGTCGCTTCGAAGAAGTGGTTCGACCGTCAGGACAAGCGTCTCCAGAAGATACTCATGGATCCCAAATACCGGGAGAAGGAGACCAACAAGGGACGGCAATTGATTCGGAAACTCAACGAACCGCTTCTGCAGCAGTTCAAGTTGAAGAAGGTGAAGGTCCACAAGGTGTCTCCAGCCGAGCGCAAGGAGATGGCGAAGCGGGCGAAGAAGGTGCACACCTTGTTCAAAAGCTTTGGAGGTCCTGAAGGCGCCAAGTTACTCGCCGCCATCGAGAAGGGTCTGAAGGCCTACCGCAAAGGCAAGTGACTCACCCTCTTGTTCAGTCGGCGCTCAAACTGGGTGCCTATGGACTGCTCGCCGTGCTTCTCGAAGTCTATGGCGGAGCCTGGGCGAGGTCTTTAGATTGGCCTGCTGTCCTACCGGTCTGGCTCGTGTCGGGCTTGCTGCTCTGGACACTCATCGAGGTCGTTCCCCAGTTTCTACAACTCATGGATTGGCGGCGCTGGGGACGCCTGCTGATTCTCGTGCTCGTCCTCGCCGCTTGGTATGCCCCCGATGCTTACGGTGAACTACGGGGTGTGTTGCGGTGGGTTGTTGCGGGCGGTGTCGTTCTCGGCCTCTTGACCATGCCTCGGCAAACGGTGACTCGAGTCCTCACTTGGGTCGCTCGAGTCGTGGCTGATTTGCGCCGCTTCTTTCGCTCATTTGATCGTCCTTGGCAGCGTTTGGAGGTGGGGGTCATCGTCCTGGCAGCCACGGCGATGACGTTGGTGACTTTCCTGTCGGTTCTGCATCGCAATGTGACGAAACTGGTGGGCGATACAGGCGTCAATCGCTTGGGTGAGGTGATGAACCCGAGCGCTTCCTCTTATCTTTGTGTCGAGTCTCTAGTCAGTGACTCGAAGACGAAGACAGCGTTGTTAGATGCCCTCTCGGAAGGGGGNNCCCACCCCCAGTTATCGGCGTTGACGGATTGCATGCAGGCTCAGGTTGCTTCCGGTCAGCAATCGGTCTTGGTGTTGTGGNTCATCCTCAGTTTACTGCTNATTTTCGCGACNGAGCGGGCGACCGTCTCNCAGTGGAAAAGTCTNCCATTGCGCCTGGGNATGGGCGTNGTGATCGCCGCTGGTTTCTACGGCTTCTGTCANGGCTTCGTNCGNTTCTTTCCTTCCGATATCCCCGGAGCGTTNCAAATCGCTTCGGGNTTGTTGTTCTATTTNGCCTTCTTTGGTGCAGCAGTGGCCTCTCGAGAAGGTCGCCACATCACCGTCGATGCGGTTCGTAAATCGGTTCCCGAACGGATGCAGCCGCTCTTTGGATTTGGTGCCCACGTTGGGGGGGCGATCGCCTGTTTTTTTCTCGCTTGGTTGGGCGGCATCCAAACCTGGACTGATTACATCGAGTGGGCTGAGAACCCGGCTCTGAAGATCTATCCCAGCATCCCGATTCCCTATTGGACCGTGCAGTTAGCGATTCCAGTGGGTCTGGGGGTGGCAGGGCTGCGCATGTTTGCCATCGGACTGGATAACCTTTGGGATGGGGTGGAAGAGGATGAAGACGATCCTTACCTAGCTGCCGCAGGGATCGATGTGGATCAAAGTGAGTTGGAGGCAGTTCTCGCCGAGCGCGAAGCCGCAGAAGCCGAGTCGAAAGAAGAGGCGGCATGAGCGATTCTTCGCAGCGCAGTCCCCGGGTCCTCGCCGGTACACGCCCCATCGACACCGAACTGCTTGAGATGGTGGAGCGGATGGAGGAGCGCAGCAAGCCGGCGCCGAAAAAGGCGCCGGTTGGGCTGGCTGTCGCCATTGTCGTCCTGTTGATTGCGAACCTCTTTCTTGTGAGCGAAGGACGGGGTACCGGAGCGATCCTTGCTGCCTGGCTCGAACTCGCCATCCTCATCGTGGGCGCACTGGCATTTTCCGAAAAGCCTGCAGGGGCTGCGGTCATCGGCTTGCTCAGTTTGTGGATGTTCCTGGGCTTGGAGCCGGGTACCTTCATCGTTTTAGGTGGCGCTCTGCTCGGCATCCTGTTGGGCTTGCCTCTCTTTGCGATCATCGGTGCGGTCACCGTCAGTTGTCTGTTCTATTTGGGGGTCGGGGACAAAGCGTACACGAGCTTGGACGACTTCACAGAACTGATCCGAAAGGTCAGTGAACTGACCAATAAAGAGGTCCTGCTGGCCATTCCCTTCTTCGTCATCGCCGGTGCACTGATGACAGGTGGAGCCATCGCAGAGCGACTCATCAATCTGTCTCGAGCGCTGGTGGGCTGGATGCCCGGTGGACTTGCCATCGTCACGGTCGCTGCATGCATTTTCTTTGCTGCCATCAGCGGTTCATCGCCGGTGACGGTGATCGCCATCGGTTCCATGATGTATCCGGCTTTGCTGCGTGCGGGATTCCGTGAGCCCTTCAGCTTGGGTTTGGTCACAAGCGCAGGCTCTCTGGGGATCCTCATTCCGCCCTCCATCCCGATGATCGTTTACGCCATTGTGGTGACGGGAGCCGCCCAGGTGCTGCCTCGGGATCTCTTCCTGGCAGGTGTCGGCCCTGGCCTCTTAATCGGTGGTCTCCTGTCCGCTTACGGCATCAAAGAGGGACTGCGTCGAGGCAATCTCTCCGGCCCGGTGAAGCGAGGGATGATCGCTGTCGGTCTGGCTATTGTTCTCAGTTTAGGCCTGGGGGCTTTGGCGGTGATGGGTCGGGTGGGGGCGTCGGCTCTCCTCCTCGGGATCCCAGCCTTGTTCGTGGTGGCGACCGCCTTTTGTCCCCTCGATTGGAAAGAGCTGCGCCACGCAGTGATCGACGGCTTTTGGAGCCTGATGCTGCCCGTGGTCATCCTGGGCGGTATTTACTCGGGTTTGTTTAACGCCACCGAAGCAGCCGCTGTGGCTGTGGTCTATGCCGCTTTAGTGGAGCGATTTGTCCACCGAGCCCTCACTTGGCGCCAGATGGTCCCCCATCTTCTGGACTCGATGGTGATGCTTGGCTCTTTGTTGGTCATCGTTGCCATGGCCTTGGGTTTCAATGGCTTCATGGTGGATGCCGAGGTTCCAGAGAAAGCCCTGAGTTGGCTGTCGAGTCTGAATCTGGAGCGGGTTGGCTTCCTTCTGATTCTCAACCTGTTCTTGTTGGTGGTTGGTGCCCTGATGGACATCATGAGCGCCATCTTGATCGTGGCGCCGGTGGTGGCACCGATGGCGATGGAGTTGGGCATTGACCCGATTCATCTCGGCATCATCTTTATCGTGAACTTGGAGATCGGTTACTTGACCCCGCCCATGGGGCTGAACCTTTTCGTCAGTTCCAGCCTTTTCAAGCGCAGCATCGGTGAGGTGATTCGTGCGACCTTCCCCTTCACACGAGTCATGCTGGTGGGCCTCTTGATCGTCACCTACGTCCCGGCGGTCTCCGTCGGGCCTGTCAACTGGCTGAAGGGGATTCAAGAAGAGGTACTGACAACGGCGGAAGAGGCATCGGACGACGAGGAGGATGGAGCGCCAGCCACGGGTGTGCTGCGTCTCGATGAGTTAATGGCTGCCGAATACGGTGACGAACTTGATGACGAGGACGACGAAGAGGACGAAGAGGAAGAGGCGTCCTCGGAGGGGGTTGAAGGCAGCACCTCAACGAGTGAGGGTCTCGATGCTCGTGTGAACGAACTCGAAGAGCGAGTTCATAAGCTAGAATCTCAGCAGCTAGCCCCTGAAGGCATCGACGAGGCGGTGGAGTAACTAGTCGTCCCGCCATGCTTCGCCGTCGTCGATCGCGTCGGCCTCGACGAAGACCTCAAGGGACCAAGTGCTCTTGTTCAAAGCCCCCAAGCTGAGCCCCTGGTTCGAGCCATAACTGTCGCTGGAAATACAGAAGATTTGCGACGCTTCGGGCCGATAGCCGTTGCCACAAAAGGCGTGGGCGACACTGGGGGTGGGCACAGCGTCACCGCCGATGCAGAGTTCGGCTCGGAAACGTTGCCCGAAGGCGCAGCCTAGAGAGCCGTACCAATCTTGATACACCCGACCATCATGATTGCCCGTTGCCCGACTACCTCCGAGATCGGTGACATTGAAATCATCGTGGGTGTAACGCCATCGACTGATTCGATCCGGACCAATGGTAAGTAGATTATTGATTCGATCGGCACTCTGGCTCAGTCGGACGATCTCAGCTGGTACCTGTTGCTCCAGGTTCTCATCCAAGCGGTGATTGGCGCCATAGACTTTGAACAGTAGCTTTGTGGAACCCCAATCTCGACAGCGGCCGAGGCGGAATTCATCGTAACCACCGGCGGTGGTGCCCGCCATCATGCAGCGAGTCCAGGGGGCGTTGTCTTCATCGGTGGTAAAATCGCAATAGCTCTGGAAGGTCTCGCCATTGGGTCGCACCGACCAGATGGGACCGTTGGTGACCTCGGGGTAATGAGATTTGAGGCTTGCGCAGTTTGCCACGGCTCGTTCTTCGGAGGAGCCATCGGGATAGGCATCACACGCGGCATTGCAGCCATCGGCGTTCGACAGATTACCGTCGTCACATTCTTCATAGGCCGGATTGATTTCCGGAAGATCCGTACGGACAAAGCCGTCGCCACAGCTGGCTTGCTCGCAGTTGGCAAGACAACTGTCGATGTTGCTCGGGTTGCCGTCATCACAGGCTTCGCCCACATCCACTCTTCCATTGCCACAAGCATTGATGGTGCAGGCGTTGGAGCAGTCATCGTGGTCGATCTCGTTGTTGTCTTCGCACTCCTCGTAACCGGCGGCTCCTTCATTGATGTCTTGGCGAACAATGCCATCGCCGCAACGAGCGATCTGGCAGGCGTTGGTGCAAACATCGGAGTTGACCTCGTTGCCATCATCGCAGCCCTCATGTCCTACATCGCCTTCTTGAAGATCCAGGCGTACCACTTGATCTCCGCATTCGGCGGTTAAGCAGTTGGTTAAGCAGGCATCCCTGTTGTCCTGATTCCCATCATCGCAATTTTCATAGAATGGGTTACCCGCCTCAATATCGAGGCGGACGATGGCATCGCCACAGCGGGCAGGAAGACACGTGCTGAGGCATGCATCCGTTTCCACCGCATTGCCATCATCACAGGTTTCTAGACCTGTGCGCACAAATCCGTCCCCGCAAATCGCAAGAGTGCAGGAGGAGAGGCATGCATCCGTTTCGCTCGCATTTCCGTCATCGCATTCCTCGTAGTCTTCATCATCGGGGCTGAGATCCGTGCGTTGGACGCCGTCTCCGCAGCGTGCCAGCGAGCAGTCCGAACGACAGGCATCGGTCTCCACCGGATTGCCATCATCACAGGACTCTTGATTGTGAACCAGGTTGTCGCCGCAACGAGCTTGGTAGCAAAGGGTGGTGCAATCTTTGTCGTCGCCATTTTGTTCGCCGTCATCGCATTGCTCATGACCCGGCAGACCAAGCCCTAAGTCGGTGCGCTGAATGCCATCGCCGCAGATCGCCAACTGGCAACTGTTGGTGCAACTGTCCTCGTTCACATTGTTGGCATCATCACAGCTTTCGCCATCACTGACGATGCCATCTCCACACCGTAGCGCAGCGGCTTCGACGAGTTCGGGTAAGGGCACTGGACAAGCCAAGAATGTCATGAGCAAAGCGGCAGCCCAAGCATGCTGTGAGGCAGCTTTCAGGCGAGGTCTTGAACGCCAGCCGAAAATGAAATCCGTCACAGCTGCTCCTGGAGTGTGCGCTAATCTATCGAGATGGTTTCAGGCTGCCAAGTCAGTGCCTCCCAATGGGCTGTGCTCCTACGACGATCCGCTGATGGGAGCGTAGGTGCTGGCAAATGTATGGTAGATTCAAGCCCCGGGGGAGTGAGCGATGCGGTTTGGAAGTCTGTTGTTCTGCACCCTTTTGCTGGGGTGTCCCGATGAGGAACCTGCAAGGCCGAGCCCTGGCAGCCCTTGTGAAGCCGATTCGGTTCTGTGCCATGATGGTACGTCTCGTAGCGTCTGCATTGGCGGCATCACGTCGGTGGAGGACTGTGACTTAAACGAGCGCTGTGTGGATGGCGTGTGTCAGTCGAGCCTGTGTGCACCCGACGCTCTGCGTTGCCGAGCTGGCGGGCTTCGTGAGCGTTGTGCAGCCGACGGCAGTGCATGGATGGAGGCCCCTTGTCCGCAGGGGACCGCCTGCGATTCATCGGGGCAATGCGTCTCTGAGGTTTGCGAGCCTGGCGGTTATCGCTGCGCTGAAGACGAGGATGGAAGCTGGGATCGTCAGCGTTGCGATGACGACGGGATGATCTGGGTTTGGTCTCCGTGCCGCCAGGGCGAACGTTGTCGTGGCGAAGGGCGTTGCGAGCCGACCATCTGTCGTCCGGAGAGCACCGGTTGCATCGATGATCGGACCCTTGGTCGTTGCAATGAAGAAGGCAGCAATTGGGTGCCGGAGGCCACATGCGAGTCGGGCACGATTTGCGACAATGGCCGGTGCAAAGATGCCTGCGACATGGCTCGTCAGCGCAGTTCCTACGATGGCTGTACTTTCTTTGCGGTGGATCTACCCCAGATCGGAGAAGCGGAACGTCGACAAGACCAGCACCCCTTTGCCGTCGTGCTTGCGAACACCCAGAGTTACGGCGTGCGGGTGACCATCGATTATGCTGACGGCTCCATCGCCCAGGCGGCGGGTCCCACAGTGGTTCCCGGGGGGGATGTGTCCGTTGCATCGCAGGTGGAGACAGCCGACGGTGAGGTCCGAGATGCGAGTGGATCCGTTGAGGGAGTCGAAATTCCACCGCAGGGTATCGGCACATTTATCCTGCCCAGTCGGTCGGCTGGAACGGTGGTTCAAGGCAACCGAGTGGATTACGTGAGCGAGATCGCAGCTCGAGCTTATCGAGTGCAAACCGACGGACCCGTGACGGCTTATCAGTTCCAACCCTTGTGCTGTAATTACAGCTTTACCAACGATGCGACGCTCCTGATCCCCGCGGGGTCTCAGGGCTTGGATTACTTGGCGGTCTCAGCCACGCACCAGAGCCGCCCGGGATTTTTGACCGTGGTCGCCAGCGAGCAGGCGACGACCCTCGACATTGATTTGGGGAACCGTCGGGTGGCTTTACCTCCCGGCCTGCAACTCCAGGGCGGCATGCTTCGTACCGAACTCGAACCCTATGAGGTCTTGACCCTCGTCACCAGTGGAGGAACGGGATTACAAGCTGATCTGACAGGCGTCCGCGTGGCGGCGAGTACCGAGGTGAGTGTCTTTGGTGGTCACGTGTGCACGGACATTCCCCATGACAGCAATGCGTGTGACCACTTGGAGACCGTGGTCATGCCGGTTTCCACCTGGCGAGCGGAATACGTGGCGGCTCACACCTTGCTGCGGAGCCGCCAGCCCACGGAGGTGAACTACTACCGCATCCAGGTGGCGGAAGCAGGGACGCGCATCAGCATCGACCCAGCCATGGACGAGTTGAGTCCATTGCCTCCCATGGCTCGAGGCTTACCCAACTGCACGGAAGCCGTTGAAGCCGGTGGGCAGCTTGTTCTCGGCGCTGGGCAGTGGTGCGAGTTTGGGACCCAAAGCGACTTTGTTTTAAGAGCCAACAATCGCATTCAACTGACCCAGTTCATCAGCGGCCAGGAAAGCACGAGGCCGAATCCGGTCGGTGGCTGCCGGAGCAACGATGACTGCGACGGTGGGCGTTGTTTCTTAGGGCAGTGCATCGGCCGCAGCGGCGGGGATCATGCGGGTGACCCCGCCATGACCATCGTGCCGCCGACCGATCAGTTCCGCACCGAATACATCTTTCTCACCCCGTCCACGTATTGGGCTCAGTACGTGAACATCATCCATGTCCCGGGGGCCGAGATTCTGCTCGACGGCATCGGCATGAACTTGGGTGAGATGTTTTCTGAAGAGCAGCTCCCATGGCTAGCGGAAGCCGATGAATCCATCGGCGACGGTCACTGGATGCGTTCTGTGATTAAACTGGGACCGGGCCGTCATCAGATCGAGGCTCTGGATGGGCAGCCTTTCGGCATCATGGTGTACGCCTATGACGACTATGTCTCCTACGCTTATCCCGGTGGCATGGATTTGGCGAAACAGTAGACGTTCCAACGAAGCCAAGAGAACTCCACTTGGGGGCTGCTGGTTACTGATCCAATGTCGTGATTTTTTCCGAGAGTCGGTTTTGTCGGGTGCAGTGAATCGTCAAGATTTGTGTATAGGGCATTACCTGAACGACGAGGTGCCCAACAATGACGATACGGATTCAGACCCGCTCGCCTGTGGATGGCTCGGTTTATGTGGAACGAGCCCTGGCGGACGCTTCGCAAATCGAATCGGCTTTGGCTGCAGCCGAACGGGCCCAGTTGGCCTGGCGACGAGTCGACCTCGCCGATCGAGTACAGGCCCTGGAAGGCTTGGTGGCCGCTTTCGTAGCAGACAAGGCGGCGATTGCTGAGGAACTGACCTGGCAGATGGGCCGGCCTCGATCCCAAACGCCCGGTGAGGTCGGGGGATTTGAACATCGGGCTCGGACGATGCTGTCCTTGGCACCCTCTGCCTTGGCTGATGTCGTTCCCCCCAACAAAATGGGATTTGAGCGCTTTATCCGCCGGGAGCCTCTGGGGGTGGTTTTGTGCTTGGCGCCGTGGAACTACCCTTATCTTTGTGCGGTGAACGCGGTGATCCCAGCCTTGGCTGCTGGCAACGCGGTGGTGCTGAAGCATTCGGATCAAACACCGCTTTGTGCCGAGCGCATCGTCGCCGCAGGACAGGCAGCGGGTCTACCCTCGGGGTTACTCCAGTTTCTCCATTGCTCCCATCCTCAGGTCGCAGACATCATTCGTGATCCACGCATCGACTTCGTGGCATTCACTGGCAGCGTGGAGGGGGGAAGAGCCGTGAGTGCGGCGGCTTCCCAGCGCTTCATCGGTTTGGGGCTTGAGTTGGGAGGAAAAGATCCGGCTTACGTGCGTGCCGATGCAGATTTGGACCATGCCATTCCTAATCTGGTCGAAGGGGTCTGTTTTAACTCCGGTCAAAGTTGCTGTGGCGTGGAACGAATCTACGTCCACGAGGATGTCTACGACCAAGTCGTCGAGGGCTATGTGGCTCAGGTCAAAGGTTATCGTTTGGGCAATCCCCTCGATCCCCAGGTGGACTTAGGACCCTTGGTGCGGGACAGGGCCGCAGACCATGTGCGTCAGCAGATCCGTCAGGCCATCGCTCTGGGCGCTCGTGGCTTGGTTGATCCGGGGCACTTTCCCGCCCACAGCGACACGGGGGCTTATTTAGCGCCCCAGGTTTTGGTCGATGTGAACCATGACATGGACTTGATGAGGGAAGAAACCTTTGGACCGGCGGTGGGGATCATGAAGGTCGGCTCCGACGAAGAGGCGATCGATCTCATGAATGAAAGCCGCTTCGGTTTGACCGCCAGCTTATGGACCGAAGATCTGGATGAAGCCCAGGCTTTAGGCGATCGATTGCAAACGGGAACAGTGTTCATGAATCGCTGCGATTATCTCGATCCTGAACTGGCTTGGGTGGGGGTGAAAGACTCGGGTCGCGGATGCACATTGAGCAGCATGGGTTTCGAGTCGCTCACGCGACCCAAATCCTTTCACCTCCGTCAACTGTAGGGGATCAATCCATGACCACGCCATCTTCTGGGACCTGGAACTATCCGACACCCATCCGCTTTGGTCCGGGCTGTCTCTCGCAACTGCCTCAGGCCTGCAAAGCGTTAGGAATGCGTCGACCACTGCTCGTGACCGATAAGGGTCTAGCCGATCTGCCAATCGTCGCTAAAGCTATGGAATTTTGCGCTGAAAATGGTCTTGGTCGATCGGTCTACAACCAGGTGAATCCGAATCCGAACGGTCGCGATGTGGACGGGGCTTTGGATGCTTTACGGCGTGGTGGGCATGATGGGGTGATCGCCTTCGGCGGTGGCAGTGCCCTCGACGTGGGCAAAGCGGTGGCTTTGATGGCTGGGCAAAATCGCCCCCTCTGGGACTTTGAGGATGCCGGCGACAATTGGACCCGAGTCGATGAGGCTGGGATGCTGCCCTGTGTGGCGGTTCCAACGACCAGCGGGACCGGTTCCGAGGTCGGTCGTTGCTCCGTGATCATCAACGAACTCGAGAAGCGCAAGGTGATCATCTTCCATCCTCGCATGCTGCCGGAACGAGTGCTTCTCGACCCTCAACTCACCGTCGGACTACCGGCTCATCTCACGGCAGCCGTGGGGATGGACGCGTTGTCCCACAATCTCGAAGCCTTCTGCGCTCCCGGTTATCACCCGCAAGCCGATGGGATCGCGCTGCAGGGGATGGTGCTTATTCAAAGAGCTTTGGTTCAGTGTGTTGAAAATGGCGACGACCTCGCCGCCCGTCAGGACATGCTGGTGGCGTCCATGATGGGCGCGACCGCTTTCCAGAAGGGCTTGGGCGCGATGCATTCCCTAAGTCATCCCATCGGCGCCCATTTGAAGGCTCACCACGGGCTGACCAACGCCATCGTGATGCCCTACGTCTTGGAGTTCAATGCCCCGGTGATCACAGAACGTATGGAGCAACTCGCTCGGGTGCTCGATTTGCCGGGAAGTGGCTTGGAGGCAGTGATGGCGTGGGTCCTTGATTTACGACAGCGTTTAAACATTCCCCATACCTTGGAGGCTTTGGGCTTCGAAGCGAGGCACGCCCAGTTGTTGGCGCAGCCGGCTGCGGAAGATCCAACGGCGCCGACCAACCCTCGCCCGCTGACTGCCGAGAATGTCGAACCCCTCTTTCTCCGGGCCCTTGAGGGCGTGCTGGAGCACCGATGATGGGCCTGGAGAAGCCGCTGCCACGCCATGCGCGAGTCGTGGTGATCGGGGGGGGGATCGTCGGGGCATCAACGGCTTACCACTTGGCCAAGTTAGGGGTCCGAGATGTGGTTGTTGTGGAGAAGGCTCAACTCACCAGTGGTTCCACCTGGCATGCGGCGGGCTTGGTTGGACAACTGCGTTCCAGTGCCAACATCACCCAACTGCTGAAATACAGCGTTGAGCTTTATGACACCTTGGAGGCGGAAACAGGCCAAGCCACCGGCTGGAAGATGTGCGGCGGGCTGCGGCTGGCCTGCACGGAAGCTCGGATGACGGAACTGCGGCGGGCGGCAACCACGGCCCGCAGCTTTGGCTTGGAGATGCACCTGCTCAGCCCCCAGGAGGCCTTTGATCTTTGGCCTCTCATGGAAATCGATGATCTGGTGGGCGCTGCCTTTTTGCCCACCGATGGCAGCGCCAGTCCCAGCGACACCACGATGGCTTTGGTTAAAGGTGCTCGGAATGGGGGCGTGACCTTTGTGGAGAACTGCAAGGTCCAGGACATCGTGGTGGAAAACGGCGCGGTGAAGGCGGTGGATACGGTGAAAGGGCGCATTGAATGCGAGGTCGTGGTCAACTGCGCTGGACAGTGGGCGGGGGAGATCGGCGCCTTGGCCGGCGTGCCGGTGCCGGTGTGTTCCGTGGAGCACCAGTACATGATCAGCGAGCCGATTGCGGGCGTGCACCGGGAACTTCCCACGCTGCGGGATCCGGACAAACTCGTGTACTTCAAAGAGGAGGTGGGCGGCCTGTGCATGGGGGGCTATGAACCGAACCCCATTCCGTGGGCGGTCAACGGTGTACCGGAGCCTTTTGACTTCCAGTTGCTACCGGAGGATTTTGATCATTTTCAGGGGCTGGTGGAGTTGGCTTTGGAGCGGGTTCCAGTCCTTGGCGAGGTGGGGGTCCAGAAGCTTATCAATGGTCCCGAGGCCTTTACGCCCGATGGGAACTTCATCCTGGGCGAAGCGCCTCAGCTGAAGAACTTTTATGTGGGTGCGGGTTTCAACGCCTATGGCATCGCCGCAGGTGGAGGGGCAGGACGTGCCCTCGCCGAATGGATCGAGGCCGGCGTGCCGCCCATGGATCTTTGGCCCGTGGACATCCGCCGCTTTCATGACCATCACGCCGACCCCCAATGGGTGCGCGAGCGGACCCTGGAACATTACGCCAAGCACTACACCATGAGTTGGCCGCAAGAAGAGGATGACAGCGCCCGTCCTCGTCGCATGTCGCCGCTCTACGCACGACTGGAGTCCAAGGGTGCGGTTTTCGGCGAGAAGATGGGCTGGGAGCGTCCCAACTGGTTCGCTGGGACGGGTGAAGAGCCTCGAGACCGTTATTCCTTTGAACGTCCCAACTGGTTTGAAGCCGTGGGCAGAGAGCACCAAAATACCCGGGAGCGAGTGAGTCTTTTCGACCAGACAAGCTTTGCGAAGTTTGTGGTGCGTGGAGCCGATGCGGAAGCCGCCCTGTCTTGGGTCTGTGCCAACGACATC
>NZRT01000082.1 GCA_002696345.1 Myxococcales bacterium | reverse complement strand
GCAGATCCTCTTGTCTCGAATCGGTGTGCGGTGATGGTGTCGTCCGCACCGACTTGAGCCCTGACGCTGTCGATGGGGAATCTTGTGATGACGGCAACACCGTAATGACCGACCAGTGCTTAAACAATTGCACGCTCGCAACCTGCGGAGATGGTATTGTTCATGAGGGGGTCGAAGTTTGTGACGATGGCAATGAAGTCGAAACCGATCTGTGTTTGAACGATTGCACCTCGGCTGGCTGTGGTGATGGTCAAATCCAAGAAGGCATCGAAGCCTGTGATGATGGAAATCAAGACAACGGAGACGGTTGCCTTAATGATTGTCGCCTCCCTCAGTGCGGCGATGGCTTTGTCCAGCGAGGTGTGGAGGCCTGTGATGATGGCAATGAAACCGAAGAGGATGCTTGCCTAAGCGACTGCACGGAGAATGTCTGTGGGGACGGTATTCTAAACCCAGACCTTGAAACCTGTGATGATGGAAATCAATCGCCGACCGACGCCTGTACGACGGAGTGTCAAACGGCTCGCTGCGGAGATGGCTTTGTCTACCTCGGCCAAGAGGCTTGTGACGACGGGAACAGAAACAACAACGACAGTTGTGTGAACGACTGCATTCTGGCTCAGTGCGGTGATGGGTACACGTGGGAGGGGCAGGAAGCCTGTGACGATGGCAACGCAAGGCAAGAGGATAACTGCCTCAACAACTGTGTAGCGAATCGCTGTGGCGATGGCTTTCGGAACCCCGAGGCAGAGGCCTGTGACGACGGCAATGATGCTCAAGATGACAGTTGTCTTCGCAACTGCCAGGAAGCCAGATGCGGTGATGGTGTGCAGTATGTTGGCGTTGAACAATGCGATGATGGCAATGCTGATCAAGGCGATGCTTGCCTCAATAATTGCCAGACTGCCCGTTGTGGCGATGGGCAACTTCAAATCGGGGTAGAGGAGTGTGATGACGGGAACCTTCAGGACGGTGATGATTGTGATCGGAACTGCCAATCGGAAGGCTTAGATCTGCCGGACAACTGCTATGAGTTGGACGGTCGAAACCGAGCCTCCTTCTATTGCCGAGATGCTCGTGGCTGGGATACGGCCCGGGCGCGTTGCAACCTAGCCCTCAACGGCTCAGACTTGATGTCCCTAGAAACTTCCGATGAACTCGCAGCCATCCGCCAACAACTCAGTGAGAGCGGCCACCTAACGACCGACTTCTGGGTTGGCCTCGTGGACAACAATGGAGTCAACTTTGCGCCGGGTCCCGCTTGGCTCAATGACTGGGGGGGGCCGCTTTTCTACAGCGCCAATGAAGCCGGTCGAAGATGTTTTCGAATCCGGCGCAGTGACGAGCGCAATCTACATGATAAACGGTGTGGAGAACGCTATCATTATCTGTGCGAACAGGTTCGTTAAGACGCCAACGTCTCCCCCTTTGCACTCCGCACCTGACTTCCCGTATGCTAGGCCCCATAGCACCGGAGGGATGAGTCGTGTTCCAGCCTGTTCTTAAGGGAGTTCACCGAGCTTACATGGTGAGTCTTCGGGGACGGTGGCGACAGTTTCAAAGGGCAGCGAATAAACCAAGGAAAGCCCAAGAGGCTCGACTTCGGTCTTTACTGTCAGTTCGTCGTGACACCGCCTTCGCCCGGGAGCACCAACTGGATGGAGTCGACTCATTCGCAGCGTTTCAGGACCGGGTGCCGATCCGAAACTACCAGGATATGGCTCCATGGATTGAGCGGATCGCCAATGGCGAAAAACGGGTCCTGACTCGAGCGCCCGTTCGCCTCATGGAGCGAAGCCGAGGCGCTGCTGGTGAAGTCAAACTGGTCCCTTACACCGACGCTCTCTTTAGTGAGTTTGCCGCAGCAACAGGACCTTGGCTGCGAGAACTTTCCGTCGGTTGTCCCGAACTCATGGGAACCCGCAGCTATTGGGGCATGACCCCCTTGCCCCACAAACGGGAGCGGACCCCCGGAGGGATACCCATCGGAATGAACGATGATCGGGAGTATTTCAGCCCGCTGGCTCGCTTTGCGTTGCGTCGACCCCGAGCCGTTCGATCGCGGGTTCGCCGAGTTGCCGATCCGAGCGCATGGCGCCAACAGACCATCAAAGAACTCCTCGACTGCGGAGATTTAGGTATGATCTCTGTTTGGCACCCCACCTTCCTCATCGCAATCATGGAGGAATTAGCTCAAAATCTTGAGGCGATCTTGAATGAGATTAAACCCGCAAGGCGCGCAGCGATCTTGTCGAGCCTGGACGAGGCGGGTGACCTCGTTGGCGAAGCCGTCTGGCCCCGGCTCCGGCTCCTCTCTTGCTACGGCGAAGGTCCCTCTGCGGAGCTCATCCCCAATCTACGAGCCTGGTTTCCGAAGGCTCACATACAACCCAAAGGACTCATTGCGACCGAGGGGATCGTCAGCTTTCCTCTTTGGGGTGGGACAGGAAATGTGCTGGCAGTGACCAGCCACTTTCTGGAGTTTCAGGATTTGGAGGCGCCGAACGCTCGGCCTTGTCTCGCCGATGAACTGCGGCTTGGGGGTACCTATTCGCCCATCATTACCACGGCCGGCGGACTCACCCGCTATCACTTAGAGGACGCGGTCCGTTGTGTTGGATTCCATGGATCGACCCCCTGCATCGAGTTCCTCGGTAGACTGGACATGACGGCGAATTTAGCCGGCGAAAAGCTGAGTGAGGCAGTGGTTCGTCGAGCGATTGAGATCGCCCACTGGGAGACCAACATCGAACCTCGGTTCGTTTTGTGTACCCCGGTCAACAGCCCGAAAGCACGCTACCGACTTTTCCTTGAACGTAAGGGTAGTGAGGGCGATCTTACCAACTTCCAGTTCTGCCTCGAGCGCCAACTGCAAGAATCCGACGGCTACCGCTCTGCTCGGAAACATGGACTCCTCGCTGAACTTGAACTCATCGAAGTGAAAGGGGGTTGGGACACTTTTCAACGGGTGCGCAGGCGCGAGGGTTTGGCGGTTCCCGATCGCCAAGATCAGGCCTATCTCGATCTTCACCCCATTTGGGAACACGCATTTCAAAAAGGTCAGTCCACGACTCGAGCAGAAATCAACTCAGATCTTTGAGATCATCCCCTGGGCTCGACGTCGCACCAAACCAACCATCGAAAAGAAACCGTTACGCCGGTTCGGGCTGAGATGTTCGTTTAACCCCATCCGTGCAAAGGCTGCCTCTAAATCAAAATCGAGAATCACCTGCGGTGCTTTACCCGAATACGCAATTCGCAAGACAGCGACCAAGCCTTTCACAATTGCCGAATCACTATCTCCACGAAAATGGAGTAGCCCCTCCGCAGGCTCAAGTTGCAGCCACACCTGACTCATGCACCCTTGCACCCGGTTCGCTTCACATCGGGCCACCTCATCGATCGGATCAAGGGCTTCCCCCAGTTCGATCAAATACCGGTAGCGGTCTTCCCAGTCCAACCAACCGAGATTATCTTCGAGTTCCGTCAGGTCCATGGTGCCGGGATTGGATCACTCTTCGACGAGGGTCAAGAGTTAGCCCCTCGAAAGTCACGACTTATCGCCTTGTCAACTCCACCAAGACAGTCCACCTCAATGAGGTCTAACTCAATGACAGAATAAGACTTACAAAGGGAAACTTCATGCATATTCTGCTCGTTGAAGACGAGGAAGATCTCGGCAAGAGCATTACCCTTGGTCTCGAAGTTGTCGGCTTCACCGTGACACACGTGACCACGGGGCGAGCAGCCCTCGATGCCCTGGCCCATGGTGACTACAAGTTAGCGATTCTCGATCTCATGCTGCCTGATCTTACCGGTCTGGATATCTGTCGACAGATACGAGACGAGCCTCGTTTGGCGAACCTGGCTGTTCTCATGCTCACTGCGCGCGGCGAGACATACGACCGAGTCGTGGGTCTCGAAGCCGGCGCCGATGACTATCTCGTCAAACCATTTTCAATGCGGGAACTCGAACTCCGAATCCGGGCTTTGTTACGTCGACAATCCAGAGAAGGAGTCAAGGAAACGCAAACTGACAGCATCATTCAAGTCGGTGAACTGAAGGTCGACTTAGCAGGTCACCGGGTCACAGTGAGTGGAGCAGAAGTCCAATGTACCGCCCTTGAGTTTAAACTCCTCAAGGCGTTTTTGTTACGTAAGGGGCGCGTTCAGAGCCGACAGGTCCTCCTTGATGATGTCTGGGGCACGGACACCTTTGTGACCGACCGAACAGTGGATACCCACGTCAAGCGCCTACGAGAGAAACTCGGCGAACTGGGTGCATCGATCGAAACGGTTCGAGGCGTCGGCTACCGCTTCAGGGATGATCGAATCCAATGACACTCTTTCGCTGTGCGCTGCTCCTTCTTGCTGTCGTGGCCGCTCTCGGTACCACCGGGGAGAGTCAAGCCATCGCTTGGGTCATCGCAGCAGCAACGGCGACAAGTCTCGTCCAAAGCGTGTTGTTCCATCGCCGCTTGAGCCAACTGATCCACCCAGAGTGGGATGATGGCAGTCAGGAGCCCAACTCGACGGATCGCTTTGACCGACTTTCCCGATCGATTCAAACAATTCGGGGCAAGTTAAAACGGCGAGTTGAGCGACTTGCAGCCGAAAGAGACCGGCTGGGCGTCTTGCTCGAGGGAATGGCCGAGGGGGTCATCAGCCTTGACGCGCTCGGAAAGATCAATGCCTCAAACCACGCAGGGCGTGCTTTATTTGAAACCAATGGTGACGGCTCGGGTCTCAGCCTGATTGAGGTGCTTCGAGTACCGGAACTCCATGAGACGGCACAAAGAGCGTTGCGCGGACAGGCTGGCGAGACCGAATTTGAATCTACCGATGGCCGCAACCTGCTCGCTCGGATTCACCCCTTGAAACAAGGTGGCGCCGTTGTCGTGATCCTCGATCTTACCGAAGTTCGACGCTTGGAACGGGTCCGAAAAGATTTTGTCGCCAACGTGGAACATGAGTTGCGGACGCCAGTCGCTGTCATCCAAAGCAGCAGTGAAGTCCTCGTGACCCATGGCTCGCTCAGCGGAAAGGCTCTCGAGTTGGCTGAAGCGATCCATCGGCATGCGGAACGGCTCGGGCTCCTCATCACCAGTTTGCTCGAACTCAGTCGACTCGAATCGGGAAAGCATGAGATTGAACTCGTCCCGACGAATTTACATGCCGTGATTGAACGCAGCCTCTTGCTTTGCCGCGACCAAATCGATGCAAAGGGAGTCATGCTTCACAACACATGCGATCCGAGCCTGAAAATTGTCAGCGACGATCAGGCGCTGGAGCAGATCCTTGTCAATCTCATCGACAACGCCTTGAAGTACGGCGGACAGTCGATCTGGATCGGAACCCAAAGCCGGGGGCAAAACATTGAACTAAGCATCGAAGATGATGGGCAGGGGATCGAAGCTCGCCACCACGCTCGACTTTTCGAACGCTTCTACCGAGTGGACAGCGGCCGCCACAGAAAGCGAGGAGGTTCAGGCTTGGGGCTAGCCATCGTCAAACACCTTTGCCAGGCCATGAAGGGCACTATCCGCTACGAAGAACGACAGCCCCACGGCTCTCGATTCGTGCTGGCTCTCAAACCGGCAAAGCAAGAAGAGAAGAGCAGCGTTCTCGGTCCTTAATCGTCGTAGATAACCGACTCGCGCCCGGCGCCGAATTCACCATCCCAACACACCAAGTCAGCTCGAAACCGACGCCCGCTGACCAGGGGGGTCCCAGCGACATCAAAGATCTCAAGAAAACCGCCCTGAGTGGCTCGAACGGAAACCACCAGGACTCGATCTTCGCCAACGTAACGGGCGAGAACGCGCACGGCACCCCAGCGGTAACCTTCGACATAATGGCGGTAATGATCATAAGCGAGCAGAACCGATTCAGGGAGACGGTCTCGCACCTCGGCGATGTCCATATGAAAACAATCTGTCTCCATCTCGCTGTCGTCCTGAGGATCAAAGGACAAAAACGCATGGCGAACGTTTTCCAAGAGTTCAGGACGCGGCGCTGCGCTTGACCGCCGCATTTCTCGTTCTCGACGAGCCCGCTCCATGGTCGTGAGTGGGTTCGGCTGATCTCCACTGGCAAGCCAAGTCACGGTCTCTTCGTGGGCGGTGCTGTTGGGGTCGTGACGCAGGGGCTCCATCGGTTCAGTAACCATATTTTTTCTCCAGTTAGACGTCAAATCGTACTGAACCTCACCCCGAACCTGCAAGGCCTGCAGGCGAGAAGACTTAAAGGATTACTTCAACTCTGTTCTGAAGCCAAAGCCGTTCTAAAGGCTGCTTGCGACCCTCCAGCGGAGTCGCATCTAGCCTGGCATGAAGACCAAGCCCGACCCGTCGATGCCCCGTTTAAATGGTTTAGTCGTCTCTGGTCTCGAGATAGACATCCCAAGCCTCCGCACTGCCCCGCATTGAGTCCAAGGCCAACTGAATCCCCAAGTCGACCGGAATCGGCGACTCGCCCATATTGGCGAGCATCCAGGTTGCTTCGGTTCGATTGGTACTGTCGGCTTCCAACTCAACCTGGACGCCCAGGTAGTACTGGAACTCCATTTCGATCCAATCCCAGTTGAATTTCGCCAAGCGCAGGAGATGATTTCGTTGCACCATCGCTGGTCCTACCGAGGTTTCGATCCAACGGTAGACGGCACGGTATTCAACGTCTGCCGTCAGCCCGAGGGGTAGATTATTGATCGACGCCGTATCCTGGACATACCGGGGGCAACTGTTGGCGAGAAAACACTCCCGATCCGTAACAGGGCTCTTGTCGTATTTTTCATACTTTCCAGGCCAATAAACCATCGGATCATCAAGAACCTGTGCGTCGACCATGGTCTGAAGCGAGTGCTGGAAGTCATGGGTAAAGGCAACGCCCAAAAGATCGGTAAGATCATGGGCTTCACCTTCGATCTCCTCCACCACTTCGGAACTGAGGTTATCCACGACGTAACCCTGTTTTAATTCGGGTCGGTGACCCTCCACGTACGCGACTAAATTTTCGACACCTGCCACCAGATGGTCGGTGTCCTCATCATCGAAATGATCGAAGAGAAAGATGAGTAACTCATCAAAATCAGTCGGAGCTTCGATGGCTGAATGACAACCTAGACACAGCACCATGGCTGCCATCGATACGCTGCGCATGCCGGGAGCACCTCCGCCTACGAACGAACATACACGTTCAACGACCGTCTGTGGAGTGGTCGAGCAAACGCTTTCCGTTTCAAGACGTGGGCCCGACGCTATCGGCAATCGCCCAAGTGCCCACCGATCACCTCGCCAAGGATGTTCGGCTGCCCATGCTGGGCGTCTCAGTCGGTCGTCGTGGCTGTAGAAACCGTCAACTCGAGACCAAGAATTCGCTGGCTCCAGCGCCGGTCCAAGGACGCGATTTGCTCCCCATCCAATCGGTCCCCATGGAGATCAGCCAACCGGCCCAAACGAGCGGGGTCGCCCAGTATGGGTCGCGGATCAAGAGCNCCGCTTTCTTCAAGTATTTGTTCGACAACATCTGCGAGNTCCCGTTGTTTGCGACGAAAGGCATCNCCNTGCCGAGCCTTGACACAGTCCATGAGCGCAACGACATCGCCATCGACAGCCTGAACTAAATCCTCAACAAGGGCACGAGAGGAGGGCTTGAGTCGATCATCGTTAAAGACTTCCCGTCGAATCGGTGCGCCTCGACCCACCCGTTGAAGACGTANGAANTCGCGAAAAAGCGCAATCCTGTGATCGATTAAAGCCAACTCCTCATGGGTCAAATGNGCNGGATTCCGAGCACGAGAACGAAGCGCAACATAAGGCCCAACCCGTCGCTGTTGAACCTGTCGCAAGCGATGAACAAGATCCAATCGGTCCTCGATTAGATAAAACAAATCCAAGGACTCAAAGGAGGACCAAAGGCCGAACCGAGCAACACCGATCCGAACACCGTAATCCGCCGCCGATTCTCCAGGCTGCGGCTCTTGCACCTCCGGCGGTTCCACGTATTCGCTAAGTTCAGCGAGATGTCCCAAACGAATGACGTTGGGTGCAGGTCGCCCGAGACTCTGAGTTGCTCGGGCCCAACGATGCACNTCTGCATCATCACAACTCAAGTAGAAGATCTGTCGTCCTTGATCGACGAGGTCCATCAGTACNGTCACCACGGCTTCGAATCGCTCCGGATCGGTGATGGAAAGNGCTTCATCCAGAAAGAGTGGGAGCCTGCTTTCCCCTTCGTGTGCCTCAATAAATGCAAGTCGTGCCGCCAACAGTAATTGCACTCGAGTCCCGTGAGAGAGTGCGCCGAGTGACTGGCTACCCAAGCCTCCGTGATCCACAGCCCGCAACGCTTTGCCTCTCAACTCCAGTTCGTAGCGCCCTTGAGTAAAAGTCTCGAGTCGCTGCCGNACACGCCCGAAAAGCTGTGGGGAGGATTGGGATTGGTAATCAGCTTGAAGCCGTGCAGCTAAGAACTTGTCAGCCAAACACTCTAAGCCTTCCTCATACAAACGAGCCAACTCTTCGCTCGCCGANTCTANGCTTTGATCCGCTTGTCTCAGCGGAGCATCGTCTTGAGTCCTCTGAATATCCGCCTCGATGGATCCGATCTGCTCACTCAGCACTGCGACGTTCGCAAACGCCTGCTCGCATGATCTNGCGAAAACTTGGAGATCCTCATCATCGCAATCGAGGAGTTCGGGGTCATCGATTTGCGCAGCGATTTCTTCAAGCTCCCGACGATCCCGATCGAGGCGAACCTCGGCATCGCGCGCTGCAACCGCCTCCACGACTCGAGCTTTTAACGCATCGAGATCACCACCATCGAGCACNNGGTCTCGACGCTCAAGCAGCTGATCCCGATCACTCGTCAGTTGAGTCGACCGCTCCTCCAAAAGTCCCTTTTGAGTCCGTAAATGCGTCAACTTGCGACTACGGTCCGCAAGNTTTTCCACGAAGGCATCCAAGCCNGGACCGTCAATGGGTGTCTTNAAGCCGAAACACGCCAAGGCTTCGAGGGCATCATTCCGAAGGGCATTNATCGCTTTTTCAGCTACCTCCACCTCGCCTTCGAGTTTAGCCAACATCCGTCGGTCTTTGAGCGCCTCGACCGCTTCCCGCAANCCCAACCCGGAAATATCCTCCGAGAGCCCCAAACTGCGAGCAATCCCTTTCAACTCGTCGTCGAGTTCATCCAACTTCCCTTGGAGACGTGTTCGAGCGGACTCGTTTTGACGACGAAGCTGAGCCTGAAGTCGAACCGTATCTTCGATTTGCAGTTGTTCNTTCAGTTGAANCATCGTTTCACCGACTGCATCTTCGTCCCAAGATTGGGGTCGAGGCAGCCCGGTATTTTCATAGTCTCGCTGGAGTCGAGTCCGACCCGNTTCAGGTTCATGCCGTGTCCACACCAACATGAACAAAGCCAGCGCAGCGACCCCGTAACCGAGCCACTCCCCTTGGATTCCCAACACCGATCCCATGAGTACCAAAAGGGCGAGAACAAAAAGGATCCACGGAGGTAATTGCCGGGGGCGAGCCGAATGGAGCCATTGAAAGAGTAAGCCTCGCCCCAATTGGATCGACTCAGGCCGTTGATCCGACGGGGTCCCATCTCCTGGATCAATGACCTCNAGTGCATCTCGTTGTTGGAGCAAAGTGGATCGCTCGAGGATTTTTGCCTCGAGCGCATCGATGTTTGGCAGGAGTTGACCTTGGTCCTCGACCTGCAACGTCGGGGTCAATGACGCTCGTTGACGCTGCCGATCAACCTGCTCCCGTTCCCAACCTTCCAAGCGCTTGGCTCGGTGACGCCACGCGGTCAGATCACTTTCGGCCAAAGGTTCATCGAGCGCTAAAGCTCCGACCTCTTCTTTATGACGCCGGAACTCTCGTTCCAGCTCACGCCATCGTTCTTCCCACTCGGCCAGTTGGCTTTCCATGCGCTGAACCTGTTCCACAGCATCCAGAGGAATCTCGCGCCAATTTTGGGGGGCGGCGGCAACGATGGCTTCATCTTGGGCGATCGTCTTTCTTCTTTCCAAGTAGCGTTTGGCTTGTTCCAGATCCTGCTGGCGAGCCTGACTTTGTTCCGCCAGACGCAGTTCTTCTTTCAGAAGGGCTAAGCCCCTTTGTTTTCGCTGCAAGGAATCATAGCGATTTAGAGCCTTTTGAAGCGCTTGTTCTGCCCCATGGTGAGTTTGCCAAGCCGTCCGGCCATAACCTTGTTTGAGGCGACGTCCCTCGCTCAGCACACCCAGGTCGTACCCGCCCGCAAGTTCACGCTTTAAACGCTGAACTAAATCGGCTTCTGAATCTCCTTCTTGGCCCAAATCCAAAAGCCCAAGTCGATAACTACTTGCCAAATGCGTTGGCGGGATCTGAGGAATGCCTCCTTTCCAAGTGCTTTTGCCGTGAGCATGACTCAAACTCACTCCCTCACTCAGATTCATGGTCATCACCAATTGCTCGTCTTCCACCTCGTCGAACAATGACTGCAGGACTCCCGCCGTCAGGCTCGACTTTCCGGAGCCATTGGCGCCAAGGATTAAATTCAGCCCAGGTGCCGGTTCAATCGCGTCAAGACCGTCGGGTAAACCGACACTCCGACAAAGGTGTAAACGTTCAAGTTTCACCGGAAACCTCGGTTTTTTGTGCCAACAATTGCGCCAGTTGGCGTGCGCCTCGTCGGAGCAACAAATGGCGTAGCTCTTGTTCGTCGGGCTCAGGCCACCGAGACCAACGCCCTGAGCCAAGGGCGCTTTGACGCAGGGATTCCCTGAAGGCTTCGATCAGGTCGTCGCCCTGGCCTTCCAGCAACTGAAGTTGCTGTTTTGCCAGATGAGCCGGTGGGTCGTGCCCTCGACTCAACCCCTGAAGATCAACCTGGCGGGTACAGTCGTTTCGCAGCCAATCAACAACCCAATTCCGACCGTGAATAGGCACACTCAACTTGTCATAATCGGCAGCGGCGATCACCTGGTCCACCAAGAGCGGGTCTGCGACCGCACCCAAAAGCCGCAACCGAACACGCACCACGCGCAGGTCGTCTTTCAATTCCATCGCCTCGTCGGCTGCTTCGAGCGTTTTTCTCACACGGTCCTGAAAATACGACTCCAAGGCCTCGAGCGATCCATCAAACCCGTGCAGATCGCAGTCGATGGACTCGAGCCGAAGTGGGCTACCCGGAAGAGGCTCAAGAGCGAATTGCGCAGCCTCATTCAAGGTGGCGAGCCAGGGACCATGCCAACCGACCTCTTTGCGACGGATTGGACTCAAGCAGCCAAGATAACCCATTGGTCTCGACTGTTGCAGACCCTGAAGGTCGGGAATGTGGATATGGCCTAAAAACCATGCATCCACCGGTGCAGCGACCAACTCTGCTGAAGAGACCGGCGCATAACTCGAATGACCATCACGGTCACAATGAAGAAGACCGACGCGAGGGATCTTGGTATTTTGCCGTGGTGGCAATCCGGCGAGAGGAGATTCTAAATAAACCTGGGAAGGGAAACTCCAACCAACAATTTCAACACGCGAGTCGTCGTCACCCACCAACTCGACCGATTCCCACACCCCCTTCGCGCCCAAAAGGTGAAAGCCCGTAGCTTCGACCCATTGAGCAATCATCGGTAATGCCTCAACATCGTGGTTGCCAGCCACCGCATACACAGGGATCCCCGCTTTCTGGAGCAACTTAAGGGGCCCCAATAACTCGGCGAGTGCCTCGAAGCAGTTTTCCTTCTGATTGACCAAATCACCGGCGCACAGAACAGCATGCACTTCATGCTCGATGGCCAATTCTGCCGCACGTCGCCAAGCTGCAGAGGGCGCGATATCAGCTCCTTCGATGCCAAGGGTTTGCAATGTCGAGCTGAGGCGGGGCTGTTTCCCTAAATGCATATCCCCGACGAGCAGCAAGCGTAGGCTCATGGCGGCGAAACTCCCGACCGATCGCATCGGACCGATCCTGCACAACACATCGACGACACAACCTAAAGCTGCTCCGCCTTAAGGGCAACCAGCCTCGCAGACTTTGAACGCTCCGTGGCACGCGATGACGGAAACCGCCCGCATCAAAGCGCAGATCGAGGCGTCTCCTTGGTGAATCAAAAGCCATAGATCCTGCACAGGATCGGTCGGTCGCAAAAACCCACAGGTCATGGCTCAAGTGATCACGACGAATGGCACCGTCTAACGAGGTCCTCTCCGGTCGTGATGCCTATGACTTAGGACCAATCATGTCCGCAGGTTGAACCACACGATCAAAGGTTTGTTCGTCGACAAATCCCAACCGAATGGCTTCCTCCTTGAGCGTTGTCCCATTTTGATGGGCCGTTTTCGCTACCGTCGTCGCCCGGTCGTAGCCGATTTCAGGGGCGAGCGCCGTGACCAGCATCAGACTTTCCCACATCAACTTGGAAATCCGTTCCTCATCCGCTTGAATCCCCGCAACGCAGTTGTCGGTAAAAGCGACGGAAGAATCGGCCAGGAGTTGCATGGACTGGAGGACATTATAAGCCATCATGGGTTTAAACACATTGAGTTCGAAGTGTCCCTGACTCCCGGCGAAGCCCACCGCGGCATCGTTTCCAAGCACATGGGCACAAACCATCGTTAAAGCTTCTGCCTGAGTCGGATTCACCTTACCCGGCATGATCGAGCTACCCGGCTCGTTGGCCGGCAAGATGAGTTCCCCCAAACCACAACGAGGCCCTGATCCCAGAAACCGGATATCATTGGCGATTTTGAACAAGCTCGAAGCCACCGTTTTCAAGGCTCCGGACATCTCGACCAATGCATCATGGGCTGCGAGCGCCTCAAACTTATTGGGCGCTGTGACAAATGGAAGGCCCGTAATTCGAGCAATCTCTGCGGCGATGGCTTCCGCATATCCAGTTTTCGTATTCAATCCGGTACCCACCGCAGTCCCACCTTGAGCCAGCGGGTAAATATTCGCCAAGGCGGCTTCGATTCGGCCGATTCCTTGACTCAGTTGATGGGCATAGCCACCAAACTCCTGACCCAAGGTTATCGGCGTCGCATCCTGGGTGTGCGTGCGCCCGATTTTAATAATCTCAGCAAAACCTTCGGCTTTCTGGGTGAGTGCACCCAGTAAATGCTTCAGCGCGGGAATGAGAAGGTCGTTGGCGGTCATCGCCACCGCAATGTGCATCGCCGTCGGAAAGGTATCATTGGAACTCTGCGACATATTCACATGGTCGTTGGGATGAACGGGATCCTTCGAACCCATCTGCCCGTGGAGTAACTCAATGGCTCGATTGGAAATCACCTCGTTGGCGTTCATGTTCGACTGTGTCCCCGAACCCGTTTGCCAAACCACCAGCGGAAAGTGGTCGTCAAACCGACCTTCAACCACTTCCTTCGCAGCCGCAATGATCGCTTCAGCTAAGTCTGAGGAGAGTTTTCCTTGCTCCCGATTCACGTGAGCCGCTGCCTGTTTGACCACCCCCAAGGCCCGGACAATCGCAACGGGTTGTCGCTCCCAGCCAATGGGAAAGTTCTTGATCGACCGTTGGGTCTGAGCTCCCCAGTATTTGTCGTTGGGAACCTCAATGTTTCCGAAGCTATCAGACTCGATACGAATGGCTGACATGATGGTGCATGCCTCCCCTGTAAATCTGCGGCGGACCTTATACAGCTTGGCGAGAGAATCCAATGTGTTGAAATTGCCAATATTGACAGTTGGAGAAGGGCGACTATCGTCGTTTACGGCAGCCCGGCAGAATCGCCGATGACGGAGCGATGACGCGTTCGGTAGACACCTCAAAAAGCGTAATACGCTGCGGTAGGTTCCATGGATAAAACAGAGTGGAGTGCTGCGATGAAATGGAGATGCTCTCGGCATTATGGTGCCGAGGATGATCAGAACGGAGAAGATGATGCGTCCTGAGCATCCAAGCGACCCTCCTTTGCGACAGCTGGCCAAGGAAGCGGGTGCATTATCCTACACGGACGAGGGTACTGGAGTGCCGCTTGTTTGCCTTCATGGAGGACCGGGGTCTGTGCGGGACTTTCGCTGGATCGCTCCAGTTCTCACCGAACACTTTCGCGTGATTCGCACGGAACAGCCGGGATTCGGAGGCACCCCCATCGCCGCCTGTCCCGAACCGGACTTCAGCGCTCGAGCGGACTGGTTTGTCCGCTGCCTCGATCACCTTGGCATCAACCAGTCCCTGCTTCTGTGTCACTCCTTGGGTGGAGGCTACGGGGCGGCCATTGCGGCGCGGCATCCCGACCGGGTAGCCGGAGTGGCCATGATCGCTGCCCTTGGTTTAAGTAAACACCGTGGGATGCGGTCGGCATCGCTCGCACAACTCGTCACTCCATTTCTTAGATTCTCACGACTTCGGACAATCATGATGCCGATCATCAGAGAAGGTTTTCGGCGCGGCGGCTTTCCTCGAAGCGTTCCAGATGATGCCTATGTCGAAACCATGCGCATGGTGGCTGCGATCGACTTCCGAGCCCATCGTAAGCATTTAGAAACCATGAACGCACCTTGCTTCATCGCCTGGGCACAGGATGACCCCTTGGTAGAGACCGCCATCAGCGAAGTTCTATCGACGACGGCCAATGCAGGCCCGAGACATGTTTTTCCCCGAGGCGGTCATAACCTGCAGAAGACCATGGCCGTTGAGTTGTCCAACGCTCTGAAAGCCTGGTCAGCAACCCTCAATCTGAACGCAGACCGTTCGCTTGAGTCTCAATGAGAAAACAGTCCGAAGACTTGATTTTGCGCCGATCCCGCCGCCAGGGTATTTGAAGACGAGGGAGGAACTCTTGCAGCGCTGGTCACGAACATTATCCCTTCTTCTCGCCGCAGGTCTGGTCTGGGGATGCGGTCTGGATGCCGAAGAAGCCCAGAGCCTTGTGGACCAACGGATTCAGGCCATCCTCGCCGCTGAGCGACAGGGGCAAAAGCGTCGGGATGACTTTGAAGACAGCTCAGACGGAACCCTGGCCTTTCTGCACCGACTCGACGGTCTGATGCTCAACTACCGCCAACAAGCCCCTGAGTTTCTTGATCCAGCCAATCCGTTGCGCTGTACAACCGACGCGCAGATGACCAAGAATCGAGCGCTCCGCAACGTTGAGAAAGACCTCTCCAGGCGGATCGAGGGTGGCCGAATCGCCAACATGGAAGCGCTGCAGTTGTGGCGCGAACAGGTTTATCCAATAAACTACCGAATCGATGTGGATTGGGCCAAACGGAAAGGTCACAAATGGGTGTCGAAAAAGGCATGCCTTGCCCCCGATCAACAGTGGTACCGCTCGAGTGATGCCGTCAACCGTGGCTGCTGTGCCGACCAAGCCGCCTGTGAGGACCTGTTGAAGGGCGAGTGGCTTCCCCACGGCTACACCCTGGAACCGGACACAAAGAGCTATCTGTACTCAGCCAGTAACGAGCCATGGAAACCCGAATTGATGCAGCGAATGACCGAAGCAAAGGTCGGTACTCAGGGGCGATTTTACTGCAAGATCAGCGATGTGATGCTGGGAGATGAAGCCGATTGGATCCACTGCCAAGGACGTCAGCCTGCGCACCGGATTCAGTTCCGACCGAAGACCCTCTCTTCCATGGCCCACCGTCTCCATCGCGGCGACGCCGTCAGCGTCCCCCTAGCCAAGACATCTCGACCGCAAGGGGCGCTCTACCTACTTTATGTGAACGATGACTACGCCTGGGTTGCTGATGGCGACGATGGCGCGGCGATGAAACGTCACCAACGAGAGAAAAGCTGCCCGAAATCGAAGGATTTGAGCGGCGATGTCTGCCGTGTTGCCGACGCAAAGACAAAACACACAAAAGCGATCAATGCCTGCGCCGACATCGGCGATGTGTCGAAACTGAAGAAACTGGCAAAGAGGTGGGACAAGTCCAAGTCAGCAAAGAAAGTGCTCGCAGCGACCGAAAAGCTTGTGGAACTGGCTCCAGACGACGCATGGGCTTACATTCGGCGCGCCCACTATCTCATCGAGGCAGGGAAACGATCTCAGGGGATCGAAACCTTGCAGCAAGGACTGCTCAACTCGGTCGAGAAGAAGCATTTCGCCATGGCGGAGTCGGTGGCGAAAATAGCCAAAGAAAACGAACTCATCGAGCAAAGCTTGGAGCGGGGCTGTCGAGCCGGACATAAGTCCAACTGCAAACGACTGAAGAAGTTTAAAAAGAAGAAAAAGAAGAGAAGACGGAAAAAGCGGAGGCGATAAAGCCAATCTCGCTTGTTCCCTTTAAACGGTGCCCCAAGAAATACGCCTTCTTCCTGTTCAACAGGCCAAACCTTTGACCGATACCATCGCCTCGTGTCAGGGGTCATCACTGCTGAATGCTGGGAGTTCCGCATGAGAGCCTGGGCGAGCGTCCTTATCCTGGCAACAACCTCCTGCGCCAGCCATCCTGAACCCGTTTCGGACGAGGCAGTACGCATTATTTTTACCGCCGACGAGCATGGCTGGCTGCGAGGACAATGGAAGAAAGCCGAGAAAAAACGACTGGGCGGCGCTGAACTGCTCATGCGTGAGTTGACAGCCATCAATTATGATCCAACCCGGGACCTGTTACTCTCCGGCGGGGACAGTTGGACGGGGCCAGCGCTTTCGACATTGCTGCACGGAGAGCCCATCGTCGAGTTGTTCAATCACCTCAACTATGATGCAGCCGCCCTTGGTAACCATGAGTTTGACTTCGGACTCGACGTCCTGAAGCGCAACCAAAGCCGAGCTACATTCCCCCTGCTGGCAGCCAACGTTCGATGGAATGACCCCAAGCGAGAAGGTCGTCCTTACCCGGGCAGTATGATCGTTGAAGCAAAAGGAAAACGATTCGGCATCATCGGTCTAACCAATGCAGAAACCCACAAGGCCACCTCGCCTCATCACGTGGAGCAGCTTCGCTTTGAGCCCTATCAAGGCGCCATTCTTCGGGAAGCTCAATCGCTGAAAGAGAGGGGAGCGGATGCACTGGTGATCCTCATGCATGATGACGCCCAGTTGCTGAAACCCATGCAACAGGAACTGCAGCAGCGGTACGGACTCGTCGCCGTTATGGGTGGTCATGTTCATCGCTTCGACAAAGCTCAATTGGGAGGGGTCGCTTATTGTAACCCCAAAGATAAACTCCAAGAAATCTGTGTCGTCACGGTCAAGGACGGCATGGGGCACCTCGACGTTCGATCTTTGGAATCGAGTGACCAAAAGATCCAACACCCCTGGCTCGAGCGATTAATCACCAGGTCTCAAGCAAGACTCGGTGCACTAGATGCAGAAGTTCTCGGCGATTTAAAGGATGCTCTCCACGCTCGAGACAATGTGGTGGAATCTCATTTGGGCCAACTGGTCGGTATCGCCTGGCTCGCCAGCGTCCCTGCCGCCAACGTGGCCATCACCAATCATGGCTCCCTCCGCCAGGACCTAGAGCCCGGCGAAATCACCCGTAGGGATCTCCGCAGCATCATGCCTTTCGACAACGACTTAGTGGTCCTCACCCTATCAAAGGAACAACTCAAGACGACGATGTCGAATACCCAGAGCCTGACGACCGGCGCAGAGATACGCAGCGGCGAAGTTTGGGTGGGCGGGAAACCCATGGCGAAGGATGCGACGGTGCGAGTTGTGGTCAACTCTTTCATGTATGCTGGCGGTAACCACTACACCCTGAAAGCCTTTGATCCCGAAGCAACACGCTTACACCGTTCGTGGCGCCAACCGGTCGCTGACTACCTAAAGAGTCTTCAGGCGGAAGAACAAACTCTGTCCCGATCCCTGATTCAGGCGCGCTGGAAAGCCCTCAACCCCTGACGAACCGCCAATGATCCGGCTCCGAGCCGTCGGGGTCGTAGACGTAACCGTCCTGATCAAATGCCTTTAGCCCCTCTGGATCTTCGATGCGGTTGGTAATCATGTAGCGCGCCATCATTCCGCGGGCTTTTTTAGCAAGGAAGCTAATCATCTTCGGTCCATTCGGACGCATTTCGTAAAAATTAGGCGTCACGGTTCGAAGCCCCAAATCCTTCGGACAGGTTGCTTTGAAATATTCCTTACTTGCCAAGTTCACGAGCACCGGTGTCTGGTGTTTCGATACCTCCGCCTCGATCTGCTTCCGAATTCGGTCGCCCCAAAAAGCGTACAAGTCTTTGCCTCGGCGAGTCTGGAGCCTCGTTCCCATCTCGAGCCGATAGGGTTGGATCAAATCCATCGGTCGGAGCAGGCCATAAAACCCGGAGAGAATGCCCAGATGGTTTTGAGCAAAGGCGAGGTCATCGGAACTCAGACTCGGTGCATCCAGTCCGGTGTAGGTATCACCAGCAAATGCCAGGGCAGCTTGTTTCCCTTTATCCGGCGATACCGGTAGTTCGATCTGTTGGAATCGCTCTTGATTCAGCGTGCCTAAAGCCTCCGAGATCCCCATCAAGTCTTGCAGCTTACGGCTGCTCAAGGTTCGGGTTTTTTTCAGTAACTGTTCCGTGTCATTCTGAAACCGAGGTTGCGTGTGAGGCAACTCGGTATCGAGCGAACAGAAATCCAGTTTCTTGGCCGGCGAAAGGACCGCAAACATATCGATTAACCTTCCTCAGGCAGACAGGTGGCGGGTGCTGGCGCTGCCCGTGGCGACGGCGCGTCACTAAAGGACCACGTGTCGCCTAGGTTCTCGCTCGTCTCATCGGCGCCGTCGGCGCCATTACCACCCTCGGCTGCCTGATCGCCCTCCAAAGGATCACAGCGATGAGCGCTCTGACCGATCCTTGGGCTACCGATGTAGGCTTGCTCGCCAGCAGGTGTTTCAGCCGCATAGACATGGTCACCCACCGCTTGCCCCCCCTTGGTGAGCGCATCATCCCGATTGCCCCAAAGAAGATAATCCAGATCGGTCACGACACCATTCTCGTCGATGGAGAATAGAATCAGCATCTCATCACCATTGGTCAACGTTGCAGAGGAACCAATCTCGCCGATCAGCGATGGCGCTAAAGCATCTTCCGAATCCAGGTCGTAATCTGGCAGTTGTCCGTAAGCCTCTTGGTAATCCGATGCCGACTGAATCGAGACGACAACAAACCCGCGGGGAGCGATGGTCGCGCCCTCGGGAAACCGAGCGAAGAAGTCAGAACGAGCGGGCTCACTGCCACCATCGTAAGCATGACTCCAATAGCTGGGATAATCGGCGATGTAGAGACCGGCTAAATCGACGTCCTGATCACTAGGGTTGTGAATCTCCACGTATTCGGCGTCGGTTGGAGTTACGACCAGTTCACTGAACTGAAGCCCACCAGAGACGATCTGGCAGCCAGAACATGCATCCATCGTCTGGTCATTCCCGTCATCACAGGCCTCCCCCGCTTGGACGATTCCATCGCCACAGGCTGGCGACTGGCACGCATTCGAGCATTCATCACCATCCTCATCGTTGGCATCATCGCAATCTTCGACGCCCTCTTGGGTCACCCCATCACCGCAACTGGCGACTTCGCAGGTATTCAGACACGCGTCGGTATCGACCTCATTNCCNTCATCACAGGCCTCNACGACCTCTTGCACAATGCCNTCGCCACAAACGGCGTCGGCACAAAGAACCGTGCAGGCATCTGTATCGATTTCGTTACCGTCATCACACTCCTCACCTTCTTGGACCACACCATCACCGCAGGACTCGACTCGACAATCGCTGGCACAACCGTCGCCCGTATCGAGGTTNCCATCATCACAACCTTCCACGCCTTCCTGAAGGACGCCATCACCACAAACAGCAGCCGCACAGGTGTTTCGACACGCGTCTGTATCGATCTCGTTGGCGTCATCACAATCCTCGACGCCCCCCTGAANAATTCCATCACCACAACGGGCTTCGATGCAGTTGCTCAAGCATTCATCGGTATCAACATCATTGCCATCGTCACAGGCTTCCTCGCCCTCCTGGACAACACCATCACCGCANTTCGCNTCTGTNCAATCTGACAGACAAGCATCGGTGCTAATCTCATTTCCNTCATCGCATTCCTCNCCCGCTTGGATTGCACCGTCGCCACAGGCGGCGAAGGAGCATGCGTTGCAGTCATCGGTGGCTCGCTCGTTGCGGTCATCGCAATCTTCGACCCCTTCATGAANGTAGCCGTCACCGCAGTAGCTGTTTCGACAATCGTTGAGACAGGTATCCGTCTTGATGGTGTTCCCGTCATCGCATTCTTCAATACCCTCCCGAACGATGCCGTCACCGCACCGGGCCGGCTTGCACTCNTTCGTGCACTCGTCGGTCGCAATATCGTTACCGTCATCACANGACTCCCAGGCTTCCGCCTTTCCATCACCGCAGACGGGATCTGGACGGGTATCCGTTTGTTGAGGGCAGGCGAGCAGGAAACCTGCAAAGGCGAACAGGGCAACACGGTTCATCATTGAACTCCAATAGGGCGATGATGGGATAAACCAGGCTCGAAAAGCCTGCCAGCAAAACCGCACAAGCCTANAAGAGCTTCCCTTTAAAGGGGCCGGAGTTCCGAACGAGGAGCACATTATCCAACTCGCCAATCAAGCTCTGAATTCGATCGACGTATTCCCTCTCTTCACCCACCGGCGGAAGACCGAGTCCGAGCATTGTCAGCGTATCTCGGCGAGAATAGGTCTGNATAATATCACCAACCGATGACCCGGCGGTCAGAGGTAAAACTTGGACTTGGGCGGGGATTCGAATCTCTTCGACCATCGCTTTCATTTCGTCGTGCAGCACGTCGGCCTCGTCCGGATCAGCCACGATGCTTCGGAGGGTGAGCCGACTTCGGCGCCAGCCTGCATTCTGACGCAACAGGTGGGCCAACAGCAACATCAAGTCTCCGTTGTTCTCACGACCCGCCCACCAGATGGAGATACTGCGATCTCGCGGTAATTCTTGTCGCTCGATGCGGGCCAAGAGCAAGGATTTTCCGAGCCGATCGAGTCGCCTCATCACGCGCACCACAGGCACGAGGAACTCATCATTGTCGGGAAAGCCGAGCATCACCGTGTTGGAAGCAAGCCCCGCAATACCATTGGCTTGAGCGACNGTGACCATACCCGACTCGATGTCCGGGACCACGTGCACCTCGCAAAAAGCAGTCACCCCCTTGTGGGTCAGGTAACTCTCCTCCTCCATTGCCCNCTGAACCAGGGGCTCCTCCTCATCCAAATCCCCNTCCACCAGCGAACAGACAGTCACGACGCCTCGGCGCAAACTAAACGCCCAGGTCAAATCGACCATCCGCATNTTTCTGCCCACATCGGAGGTGAAGATCAGGATGTGTGGGCGCCAGCTTCGGGGNTGCTCACGCTGACGACGCTTTTGCACCAAAGACCAAATTGCGAGGGACATTAGGGTCCCCCCTCTCATGTCCCCCCAACTGGCTTGAAGCGCCCGACGAGAAAGCCAAGCCCAAATCCCAATTTCGCAAACGATCGCCACGGTTGCTGCCACCGGGTGGATCAACATCATCACCCAAAGGCATGCTGCGGCACCGGCCAAGGGCAGGATCCAGTTCACCTGAAATCGAGGACGAAAGCTTGGATCCCCGACGAGCCCTTCCAAGCCACAAACGATATTGATCATCCCGTAAGTGGTGAGGAAGAACATCGAGACCGTCGTTGCGACCGCGTTCAGATCGCCTAAAAATACGGCTGCAAAGGCGACCGCAGCACTGAGCCAAAGGGCTCGTTTGGGCTCCCCATCCCGTGCATCGAGTTCACCCAACTTCGGCGAGACTAATTTGTCTTCGGCCATGGCCTGAAGTGTTCGAGGCGCTGCCAAAATGGATCCGATTGCGCTGGAGAGCACAGCACCCCAAAGTCCTGGGATAATCAGCACCCCGATCCAGGCGACCTCCATCCATGCCAAGGGCTTGGACAGGGTCTGAAAATCACCGGATAAGCCGAGAGCCACAGGAATGATGAGATAAATAACGGCACCAGCGATCACGGCGAGAAGTGTACCTCGAGGAAGCGAGCGTTCCGGATCTGCCAAATCCCCCGATAAACTCACACCAGCTAAAATGCCGGTCACTGCGGGGAAGAAGACTGCAAAGAGCCCCCAAAAGCTGGCGTCTTGATAGGTTCCTAAACTGGGATCGGGACTCCCTCCCCAGTCCGCGCCAAGCAGCAAACTAAGGATCGAAAGCCCCACAAAGGCCATGATCGGTATTTGCATCTTCAGGGCAAACACGGTCGAGCGTGCCGCCAGTGCGCTCACAACGAGGACCAGCGTACCGGCCAAAATAGAAACCGGCGCCTCCGGCCAAAACATCTGGATACACTCGGCGAGACCGTAGCAATAGAGCGTCAAGCTGATGGCCTGCGAGAGGAACAGCGGAAGGCCAATCGCTCCTCCGATCTCTAAACCCAGCGACCGACTGATCATGAAATACGCACCACCGGCGCCGACACGCATATTGGTGGACAAAGCGGAGACCGAAAGTGCCGTGACCGCAGTGATCAGGTTGGCGATCACGACGATGGCGACGGCGCCCCAAATACCACCATTTGCCACGACCCAGCCGAAGCGCAGATACATGATGGCACCCAGAATGGTGAGGATCGTCGGCGTAAACACACCGAGAAATGTACTCAGTCCAACCGGTGCGGATGAGGTGGTCGCTTGATTCACAAAACTATCTGCCGTCATCTCCAGGCGAGCACAGGCTAGGAGGCTCGCTTGCCTTCGGCAAGTTCCTCACGCCTCCTCCTGCCAAATTAGCGGAGATTCACGGCATAAAGGGGGTAAACAAAGAACGATCTTTCGCTTCACCGCATGAATCCAAGCGAACGCTGGTGCGCCCTCTCCTGGGATTCCAAGATCTCTTCATCCCTTGAAGCCGACCTGTGCTCCGACTAGGATAGCTGCGGAGACTTTGAATGAGGTTCAACCTCTTGGTGCTCAGTGTGTTGACCGCTTGTCCTGTCGATCTTCCGCCCCCAGTGGTGTCTGAGGCAGGGATGATCCCCACACGGGATGCAACGCTGAACACAGACACCGGACGCCCTCAGGATGGTGGAGCCATTTCCATCGATGGCGGAACCATGGATGTGGGAATGGACACCACTCCACCCATTGATGGTGGCAATCTCCCCGATGCCGGTTCAGATGCTGGCGTGGTCGATGTGGGCTTCGAGCGGGGCACACCGGAATACTACGGGGAGCGCCTCTATCGTTATTACTGCGGCTTCTGCCATGGCTACCAAGGTGAAGGTTACCGAAGCGACAATGCCAATGCGCTCAGCAATCCAAACTTCCTGCGCAGTGCGACTCGGGAATTCTGGGATGAAGCCATTATTTACGGCAGGCCGGGAACTCCTATGAGTGCATGGGGGCGAGAAATGGGCGGTCCGTTACGAGCCATCGATGTCGATGATATCATGGCTTATGTGGCTTATTGGGACCATCCAGAGCCCATCGAGGGGCTGCATGAACAGGTGGTGACAGGGGATCGAGACCGGGGGTGGGACCTCTACCTCCAGATGGGGTGTGATGATTGCCATGGCGAGGACGGCAGTGGAATTACGGCGCCTGGTGTCAGTAATCCATGGCTACTGGAATCCGCCAGTGATGGGTTTTTACGCTACGCCATCGCCGAGGGACGCCCTGGTACCGACATGCCAGGGTATGAAAACATTCTTAGCGACCAAGAAATCGATGACTTAGTGGTTCTTTTGCGCAGTTGGGCAACCCCCGTGAATCGAGAACCGCCGGAACCTTTTGAGCCCGATCTCAGCGAGCCATTGATTAATCCCGATGGCGAAGCCGCCAGTTTCGTCCCGCGAGAAGGGACCTTCTACGTTCCTGCTCAACAAGTTTATGATCAACTGGTCTCCGGACGGCGAATGATCCTCGCAGATGCCCGCGCAACCAGTGACTACCTGGTCGGTCACATTTCGGGAGCGGTCTCTCTACCATTCTATGATGAAATCGTTCAGGAGGCGATCGAAGTTCTTCCTCGAGATACTTGGATCATCGCCTACTGTGGCTGTCCCCACGCAGTGAGTGGTCGCCTAGCTCAAGCCTTAATCGACGGCGGTTTCGAGTATGTCGGCGTCCTCGACGAGGGGTATTACTACTGGCGAGACGAACGTTGGCCGATCACAAATGGCCGCGAGCGTTACTAGGCACCCATGCTCTGTCCCTATTCATCGGCGGATTCTGATCCTGTCTTGGGGTCAAGATCAAAGCGGAGCACTGCGGATCAGTCGAAGAATTGGCACACATCCAGGCAGTAAATCGCTGGTGTGCTACTGCAGAGCATCAGCGATGAGTTCAAACAAAGAAAGGTATTCAAATCCGCTGAAACGTTGCCGTT
>NZRT01000081.1 GCA_002696345.1 Myxococcales bacterium | reverse complement strand
TGGGCTACCGAGCGGTGACCCATGCTGGACGAGCATGTTTCCCCAAAGACCTTGGCTCCTTTGAGCAGTTCTTGACGCGCCGAGTGAAGCGAAAGCTCGAAAACAAGACAAAGCTGCTGCGTTGGCGACAAAGCTGGTTCGTCACCGACCATGTGAAGCCCGAACTACTCGATCGATTGGGCGCCAAGGATCTCACCAGTCATGACGCTCAATGGGAGGTCTGGAGCGTTGGGAACCAAGTGTTGCGTTGTGTCGCTGTCGGTGACGCAATCGAGAACGCTAAACTCGCAAACAATCTGGGTCTGTGGGAAATTCGTTGGTCGGCTCAAACAGAGCTACCCCGCATCGGCTTGTTCATCGAAATCGCCCGACCGCTGGGCGATGGAAGCCGCCGATTGCATCAAATTCGCAAACTGCGAGAACAGCGGCCGGACCTACTCTGGTTCGACCTTGGCAGTTTACTCGAAGGCCGTTCAATCATCCGAGACGGGCTTGATTTACAACGTACGTTGACGGTTCAGGAACTGCAGTCCGTCCCACCTCAACTGCTCTTGCCGAGCCCACAAGACCTCGCCGCTGGAATGGATCATTTGCTTCAGGAACTGAGACCCGGTGGCACTCAGATCCTTCAGACCTCAAAGGCTCCATCTGCTCCCGGTCGTGTTCGATCTTGGCGTCACACCCAAGACGGCCAACGAATTTTGGTACTCGGACTAGGTGATGCCCCCGAAGAGGTCGGTGTGAAGCAAGCGATCGAAGAGATCCTTACCCAGGCTGAAAGTGACGAATGGGTGATCTTGCTGTCCCGCCAGACAACCCATCTTCATCCATGGATCCATGACCCTCGAATCGCCATGATTGCAGTCCCGGGGTCTCTTCGACTAGGCCCTTTCAAGGGTTCGTGGCAGCGAGGTCATGCATCGAGCGGTGGTCCGCTACTGATGCAAGTCGCCCCCAACCGACTTCTGACCGTGACCCTGGGAGAAAAGGGCAAATTGGAGTTTGTCTCGAACGCAATTGACGAGCGTATTCCAGCCGACCCAAAACTAGCACGACAGGTCAACCTGATCAGGCACACGCTCTACCCGGATCTAAACCGCACGGCGATTCCCGCTGGAAAGATCGGCTCAGGCACCCACTTGAAAGGCTCAAGAACTGGTGTCCTACTCGCCCACACAATCCTTCGTGCTGCCGACGCTGACGCCGTCCTTTTGCCCCCTCTTGAGGACGACCGTCCCCTTCCAGGCCCCTTGAGTCGAATGCGTCTTCGATCGCAGTTGAGAATTCCTGGCTACCTTGTGAGGCGCCGGGTCGAAGGACGTGATTTGCTGAAAGCCGCTGCCGCCTTTGGCAATGCGCAACTGACAAGCCGAGAGAAGATCACCGCTGAAGCACCCGTGATGCTGGTGACCACCGCTGACTTGGCGAACCAACTAGCGAAAGCACTTGGTCCGAAAGCAGGGACCTATGCGCTGCAACTCAAAGACGGCCACCTCATCCCATTACCCTCAACGTCCTCACAACTGCCAACGTCCCTCCGAGATCTGGGAGTGACCCTGATCGAGGGCCAATTACTCTGGGACCGACCGGATCTCTCCACCTTGGAACGACGAGTTGCGATGTTATTGGAGCCACCAAAGCCCCGCTCTGCCTTCCGCTTTCGAATCGATCGACTCAGCCTGAGTATTCAGGAAGTGAGCCTTCGAGCTCCCGCGGAACGACGTGCGCCGGAAGATCCTCGGGCGAACAGCCCAACCCGGTTGAGCGTAGGTAGCCAATTCGATCTCCGGATCGAGCAGCCCTGGCACCATCTGGTGGCAAGCGTGCGAACGCTGGGCGAATATCGGCGAGAAACATTCCCAGCAGAAAATGGTGAAGAAGCCATCGACAAAGAGGCTGTCGACGACCTGAAAGGCATCTTCGAAGTTGCGGCTCGAAGCGGCAACTACCGTCCTTTTGGCAACGTGGGTGTCGATAGCGAATTTACTGCCGGCATTCCCGGTCAAGTCTCTCCCGCTCGCCGACAAATGCTCACTTCAATCGATGCTGGCTTGATGCTTCCAAAGCGGGGAGTCCTGCACGAAGCACGACTCAGTGCCACCGCACTGCGCGACCTGAGCGATGCATTCAATCAGGAGCCATCCACGAATCGGACCGAGACGCACTGGCGTTTTGGTTTGAGCGGTCTGGCGGATTTTCGGCGACAGCTGCCGGTCGGAAGCATCCGTCTCTTGCTTGGCGCTCGACTCTTTTTGCCGGAAACCGAACCTCAGCCAAACACCTTACTCTGGGCTTTCAGTGAGCGGATTGAGTACGCTTTCCCCCTCGCAGGGGGGTTAAATTTGAAGACTTATTTTGAACATTTGTCATGGCGAACCCACCTCGCGAATCCAGCGCCCACCTTTGCGGATACTTGGTTAAGCGGTGGCTTGAGTTTAGACTTCGCCCGGGTGCTTCGGCCTTTCGCCGGGCTATTCTAGCCCTTGCTGGCGACGACACCTTGGGTGACAATCTCTCCGGAGCCTGTGTGATTTGATCCGTATCCTCCCCCTCTTCGGACTCAGCTTGGGTGCTTGCATGGCGCCTTCCCTGATCTCTGATGAGAGCAAACCGGTCCTCACCGTCGAAGCGCCGGGCGATTGGCAAACACAAAAAGGTCTTTCGATCACGTTGAAAGCCGGAAGCCCCGGCCGGGAGATTGCCTGGTTAAGAGTGAGTTTAGAACTCGATGGTCGTTTGGAACACCTGCAAACGAGGCGCTTCGATTACGTTGACTCATCGGAAACCGTTCAAGAACGACTCTGTTTGCGCCTTCCTGGAACCGCTCCCTGCGAGAACACGGACACTGACTGGCTCCTACCAGCCGCTTTCGGGCGTGACCGGGGGGCGATGACCATCATGGCTGAGGCGGCCGATCGAGCGACAGCGCAACGGGCTGCGGAAACTGTTCGAAAGCAAGTGCTCATCGAAGATCGCCTCCCGCCGAGTGCTGGCTTGAATGATGAGTTGAAAACGAATGGCGCCGACGTGTTCTACATCCAAGGACAGGCATCGGACGAGGGCAGTGGTTTAAGTCGACTTGGATATCGCTTCAGAATCACAGGAAACGGTCGAATAAACACGACCGTCGAGGGAGAATCAGAAGCCTTTCTTCCCGGCAACGGATCCGATCTTTTCGTGATCCCCGTCGTTTCCCCTCCCGTTCTTCGCAGCGGCGAGATCGAAGTCGAATCGCTGTGGATTCAAGACGCTGCAAATCCAGCCAACCGAACGGACGTTCTTGACGCACCAAACTACTGCCTTGGAGACTGTCGGGATACGGTGCCTCCGAGGGTCGAAATCATCTCGGCTGTCTGGCTTCAACCCGCCGGGAACGTTCCCTTGTCATCGGGCGATGGGCTTCATGCCAATGCCGAAATCGAGGTCACTGTCCAAGCGGTCGATTCGGGTTCTGGAATTGATTCGATCCGCGTTGAAACGCCACGAGAGCGAGCGGAATATCGAGTTGAAGAGGCGCAAAATAGCCCTGGATTGGTCGAAACAACATTACGCTTGAGAGTCCCTGATGGGATCGATGGTGACCGATTCGAGCTATCGGTCATGGCTTGGGATGATTACGGCGACTTGCCGGATCGTAACCGAGGCGAAGCCGAGGCCTTTGCCCTTGAAATTGTCGACGACCAGAGCCCAACCGTTGAAGTGGTCGGCTTTGTGAATGCAGAAGGTCAAAGCATCGACGGTCCCCCTCAACTCGGTGATGAGGTCTTCGTTCAAGTTCAGGGCAACGACCCCCTGGGTAAAATTGTTAGTTTCACCTTCGGGCTCCTCCCTGAAGGTGAGGATGTGCCAACTCAATTTATTGAAACAATACTCAACGAAGCTGAGCATTCGGGGACTTGGACCAGCTCCGAAGCCTTTGTTCTCGAGGCGGATCGACGAGCGATGGACAACTGGCGTATCCGTGTCGAAGCACTGGATAACGCTCGGGTTCCCAACCGATCTCAAGCGATCGAATACCCCTTTCTTCCAAGGGACGTTCGAGAACCCATTCTGGACCAGGTCGAGCGTCCTCGAACAGTCCATCCGGGCCGTTCCTATCCCGTGAGTGTGACCGCCACCGACATCAACCGAGTGGTCGCCGAACTGGGTCTACAAATACAACCTCAACAAACCGGTCTCGATGACAATCCCATCACGCAGATCGTTTCGCCGCCTCGGAATCCAGCAACTGGTCAAATTCCACTCGTCATCCCTCCCGAGGCTCAAGAGGGGCAGTTCCTAATCAACGGCACCGCAGCAGACGACCGAGGCAATAGGGTGTTTGGCGGTGTCCAAGCGATCGATATCGTCGATGACATTCCGCCCGTCATCGATCCACCAAGCTACCTTGAGTCACCGATCCAACCAGGGATTGAAGTCACGCTGAGGGTCAACGCTTTCGATCTGAACAGTGAGGGAATCTCGGAAGTAAGCATCCAATGGCCTGAGGGGTTGATCGATGGTGAAAACGTCCCACTCATCGTTGCATTGGGAGCGACTCGTGTTGAGAGGCCGGAACAGTTTCCCATCGATTTTCGTGGGCAGGTCCGAGCGGATTTAGCCCACGGGCGGGAGTTGCTGACCACCGTGACAGCAATCGACAAGGCGAATGTACCGAATACACAGCGTATCGATGTCCTCCGGACGGTTGATGATCGAGGGGGTCCCTCCTTGGCTTCCGAACCGCTTGTCGCCATCGCCGGCGCTTCAGTCAGTTTAAGCCTCACCGGCATCGACAACAGTGGCGTAAGACAACTTGGCTACTCGGTGGCGATTCCCCACCTGAATGGAAATATCTCCCCGACGATTCGACAGGATAGCGAGGCCTTCGGAGGGGAAAACACGGAGGAAAGTTCGACCTTTCAAATCATCGTTCCAGAAACAGCAAGACAGTCGGTGGGGGACGACGGCCTGACCATCAATTTGAGTGCAGAAGACGCCGTAGGTAACCTCAGTGAGGGGACCACACCCCTCGTCATCCGGGACGAAACAGAGCCTCATCAATTGGATATACAAGCCGCTGCGACAGCGACGACGGGTGGGGAACTGTCAGTCACCATCAGTGCGGAAGACCAGAGCTCGGGACTCGACTCGCTGGTCTTGCGACTCCTGCCCGTAGGCCTGGTCGTGGACGTCGACTGTGAGGGGCATCATCGATGTGAGGCCACCCGAACGCTAACCCTTCCGGAGGATCTGTCTCACGGGGATCAACTCACCTTGGAGTTGACGGCTACGGACCTCGCTTTTGGCGGAGGTCTCAGTGCCGAGCACACGCGCCCGGTCACCGTCATCGACGGCAGCGCTCCTGAGTTACTCATCCAAGCGCCCGCCGCCGAGCACATTTTTGTGAGTGCGCAAAACGGAACCATTAGCGCTCAGGCTCACGATCCCAACAGCGATATCACGTCGTGGGCATGGCAAATCCAATGCGGGCGACCGGGCGCAGGGTCGGTGCATGGGCAAGGAGGGGGAATCATTGCCAACCCGGCGCCGACGGTGCTTCCGAGCCAAACGTTTACCATGCCCCATTCGGGTCACTGCATCGCCAATGGAACCTTAACTGTGACGGCGACGAACGAAGCCGGTTTGGTCGCCACGACCACCCGAATTGTCGGCATTCAGGATTCGACCGCACCCGCTGTCAACTGGCGAAATGGTCAGAGTCCTGCGACGGCGAACACCGGTGATCTGAACGTCCGCTTCGACGGTCAGATGCAAGACCCTGGAAGTGGAGCAGGCCGCCTCGATCTCACCTTACCCCCCTGTGTCTCTGCTGTACCCGGTCACCATGATTACGACGGAGAGGTGACGCAACAAACCAGCCAATTTTTGTTGAGCTTCGGTCATGACTGTCAGCCTGGTCAGCACATCCTTACGCTCACTGCCCAAGATCAGGCTGGAAATGACTCCACTGTGACTCATCGGGTTACCGTCGCCGATGACGATGCACCAAGCATCGAATTTCTCTTACCACCCGCCTCGGCGAGCGTGGGGACGACCGTCAATCTGAGTCTACGTCTGCACGATCCCAGTTCTGGACTGAATACGCTCACCCTGACGGAGGTTCCCTGCGGACAGATCGTGGGTCGCACATGGAACGATCAACCCACAAACGCAACGGATCACGTCCTCGAATGGGAGATACCGGCCGACTGTAGAAACCTGGGGCCGCAACGCCTGACAGCGAGCATCAGTGATGCTTCAGCGGATAGCCCTGATGGTGAAGCCAGTATTCTCATCGAAATCACGGACCCCACGGAACCTTCCGTATCTTTTACGACAACACCCTCGGAAATTAAGATCTTTAATACCGAAACCGTGGCGGTCGAAGCGAGTGATGCCGCTGCAGGCCTGGCAAACCTCACACTGAGCTTTGCATCGGGTTCTGGGACCTTTACGCCCTCAAGCCAGAGCTTTCCGGGGAATCCCGTTTCGGGGACTCTTCAGTCTGAAGTTTTGGGAGATTCCGAGACCCTCCGTGATGGCGACAATGTCCGTCTGCGCATTCGCGCGACGGATGCTTCCGGTAACGTCGGGGAGGCGACCACAAACCTTCTCACGGTCGTTGACGACCTAGCTCCTGCGTCTGCGGATATCTCTGCAACGGCGATTGCTGACGCCCCCCGAAGCCTCGTCAACGGTCGCTTTCCGGTGGCAGCAGGTGAAAGCGTCACGCTGCGAATCGAAGCCAGCGATTCCAACTCAGGTATTGTGTCACTCGGCTTCCAAGCAACCTGGACCGGCGGTAATCAATCGGAGAACGAGGCTGGCTTGGCGGGGGGCGATATAGAATCCCATGACTTCACTTTCGTCGTGCCCGCAATCGCTCATGGTGAGTTGATTACTGTGACCCCTCGTGCCGATGACGCCAGTGATGAGACCGGAACCACGTCGGGTACACCACTGGTCCTAGAAATCGATTCTGTAGGGCCGAATTCTACACCTGTGGTCATCAACCCGACACTTTCAACCGCATTCGGAATCAACCGAGACTTCCGCTGTGCAACAACGGAAACGACGACCTTGTCAGGAACTGCAGGTGCAGGTGTAGATTCCGTCAAGTTGGAGATTAGTCCCCTGCCAACAGCGTTTCCCGCTGACGGCAGAGAGTTGGACGTCATCGCGGGCGCTTGGAGCGACGAGGTCTCCGGATGGAGTACCAACTACCAAGTCTACACGGTGACGCTGACACCTTTAGATGCTGTCGGTAACGAGGGCGACGCACCCTTAACAGTTACCCTTCGAAGTGATCTCATTGCACCGTCGAATCGAAACATCTCTACCCTTAACTTGGACACCACAGGACGGGGAGTTTACCGCCCCCAAATCTCGGGCTTGAGGAGTTCGAGCACGGGTGGCGAAACGCTCATCAGAGGCAGAATCCACGATTGCTCGATCGCTGACGCGGGTCTTGTGATTGATGAAACACCGAACAACGCCAGTTTCCAACTGTCGCAGGCAAATACACTAAACCTCACGGACAACGCCCTTAATTGTGCATGGGAGGTTGAAGAGACATTTTGCCAACAGATCACCAGCAGTACGGGCTCGGTCAATCTAAGTAAACCGAATCAGGTGCCGAATGCGGATACACTGCAGAGCCAGGGAGACAGCTCCGACCCAGCGACCCTAGACACCTTGCGGCCAACATTCTCCGCTCGGTATACGGATCCTTACCAACCGGGATCCAATGAGATCTCCTTCGCACGAGAAGTCCAAGCTCGAGTCGTGGGCAGCTCTTGCCCTGGCGGTCTGGCATCAAGCGTCTGCTGGACCTCCGCAGTCACCTCGGTCGATCTTGATTCCGGTCAGCGAAGCCTGGATCTGCAGATGCCTCGATGGCGACCTTCCCTGGCGAATGGCCCGACGGACATCAGGTCGATTCGGGTCCAATCTGATCTCCTTCTCATAGAGCACAATACCACCACAGTTCGCGCTCTCGATTTGGCGGGAAATGTCTGGTCACTGCCAGCCTCGCTGGATTCGGATGGCAATGCGATGACTGTCAACTTTGAAGCCGTGGATGGTCTGGTTGTGGATGCTAACGATGATCTGATCTGGCTCGATGATGACGGGGAACTGCGGGTGGGAACGACGGATGGCAACCCTCTAAATCAAATCACGTGGGCGGACCCACAAAGCGTGGCGAACTTTAATTCTAATCGATGTGAAACGATCGAGTTGACCACGTCCCCGTCGGGGGCGGATCGACTGGTGGTCTGGTGTCAGGGCAAACGCCCGATCTTACAGGACGTTCTGACCGTGTTCGAAATGGATCGAAGCATCGACCCCCCGACACTGACAGAGATTGCATACCCATTGCTGTATGTCCCTCGACGTTTAGGACCTGATTTTCAAGTCATTCGACTCCCTGGTACGGGTCATTTCCGTCTGCTGCCCGGTGACGGATTCGAACAAATATTGAGTGCGGAAATAACGACTGGACCGACCCAATGGGGTGCCAGCCCAAGCGAGACCGGAAATAACCTGTCCCTCGGTGCTGGCTGTTCCATCGCAGCGGAAGGGGCAGATGGTCGCTACATTGTCCTGCAGGGGGATGGATCCGAATCCGGNTGGCGCATCGAGAGCGCGACCGATACCGAGACAGCCATGAACCTCCCGAATGGACTTGCTCCTCCCCAGAGCGACGGATTCTTCCTCGTCGCCGGCGATGGCGACGAAGAGCTACTTTATCTTTCGNCTGGGTTGAACCTNAGACCGGTGAGTCACGATGGATCCGGTAACTGGGTGGTCCCCCCCGTTGTTGGCAGTGAGGCTCCCCTCGCCCGTGATGGCGACTATCAANTGCAGGTTCGGTTTGTGGACGAAGGGGGTGAAGGCGGCGACTTTGCAGACGCAACGCAAGCCTTTACCCTAAGCATCCCCTGAGCCAAATTACCGATAATCGGTAAGGGAGTCTGCGAGATGTCCGAAGTCCGAAACGACAGCAAGCGACTGGAAGCGAAGCGGCAGGACAACGCTCGNAACGAAAAATCGCGCAGTGCAGAGCAGACCGAAAAGACCCGCGAACGATTTAAACAAGCGCTCCAGAAGAATCAGAAGCCAGCAGACCCGCGCCAAAGAGCGCAGCAACAAACCAGTCAACTCGCCACGGCNCGTAGTGCTCAGCGCCAAGGCGAAGCTCGTGGTCAGAATCAGAGGCTTGCAACACAGCGAACACAAGATGCCGATCAAACCGCTCAAACGGCTGAAGGTCGGAGTCAGCAATCNGAAGCAGGTCGTCAGGGACAGTTGAACCGTCGAAGTCAGTTGGGCGCTCGGCAAAAGGGACAAGAGCAAAACCTCGAAAGATCAGGCGAGGCGGGGCGCCAGTTGGAGCAAAAGGGTCAACAGAGTCTNCAACGAAAAGGGCAACCGAAGGGATCGAAAGGGAACGAAGTACCGGCCGATCCAATCCGTTCCACATCTCAGGATCGAGAAGAAGGAACCACCTTGCGGGATCAATCCAGCCGAGGAATCGCCGANGGGGGGCAAGGAAAAATTGCCGTGGAGGCCATCGGGGCCCGAGCTGAACAGACCAAGGCACAGCAAGCAGAACCCATGAAGATTCCGCAGATCATTCTGGAGGCCCTCGCCAAAAAGGTCTTTGTGGGCATTGATGCCGCAGGCAATGGCCGCTTCGATATCGAATTGGGCGGGCAGATGCTCGCCGGGTTNCGCCTGTCCATTACTGCGAAAGACGGTAAGGTCCATATCCAGATCGGAGGGGACAACAAGAGCGCAGGCCGNCTACTGAAAGGCCATCACACCGAGCTCGCTGGCTTATTAAGGAAGCGAAACCTTGATCTCGAAGGGATCGATCTCGACGATTCGTGAAGGATACTTTGCGCTCCTGTGCTGACTGCATTCACATTTTCTCNCAACACGCGTAGCGTCGCGNTGAACACAGGGTGGTCATGCAACGCTTCGATTGGAGTGCACTTCAAAGCACAAGCAGAGAAGATGTCGATCTTCTGTGCGCTGCTCAATCCTTGGTCTCGAGCATGCTCCAGCGTGCGGTTGGAGAACTCCCTGCACCGCCAGGTTGCACCGTACGCCCTCAAATGGTCGGCTACAGCGGTGACTGGAGTTTACCTTCGGGAGAAAGTCTGAGCTTCCAACTCACCAGTGAAGATCTCTGCGTCAACATCCGATTTGCNGCACCTCTTGCCCTNGCTGCTGTGGATGAAATTCTCGGNAAATCACCGGATCGAGCGCAACCAGCCCGTGTCCTCACCCCCATCGAGTTAGGGGTCTTTGAATATTGTCTACTCGATTGGCTCACAAAAGCTCGCACCGAAGTCAGCAACCTCTCCCCCCCCGTTTTGGCGAATCTTGCGAGCCCGGCCGAACACCTCGCCGAAGCAGGCCCTGTGNTACGNTTTCATTGCGCAGGCGAACAAGTCGCNGGTCGTGTCGAAGTACGGCTCAAACAGATCGAACTAGCGCAGCCTAAAGTCGACCGAGTCCAAACGACCAGTCCACTGATCTCNCTGCCCATCGATCTGGCGGTTCGAGTCGCTTCTGCTCGTCTNGATNAAGCGACGCTNAACGCCGTTGAAGAGGGCGATGCGATCGTCTTTGATGAGCGCTTNGTCTCGGTGACCGATGGGCGACTANCAGGTCANGCAANCCTTGCNGCGCCTACAGGACCTGATCGATTTACCTTGAGTCTGCTCGATGACGGGGAATTCCGTGTCGAGTCGCTCAATACTCTGGAGAACCCTATGTCCGAGTCATCCGAAAAAAGTGTGTCCGATGTGATCGCTGAGGACGTTGAACTTACCCTCAATGCAGAACTGGGTCGTGTCCGAGTCACGCTCGCAGAAGTGGGTGGCTATGGTGAAGGACAGGTCATTCATTTGGCCAAGCCCGTCGGTACGGAAGTTGATTTAACCCTTTCTGGACGGTTGGTCGGACGGGGNGAACTTATGGATATCGATGGTGAATTGGGAGTTCGTATCACCCGATGGTCAGTCTAGTCCTTAGCACAACGACCACCGCAGAGGCGCTGAGCCCACGACCGAGCTACGTGGGTCCAGTNCTGCAGATGCTCATCGTACTGGTGATTATGGTCGCCGTACTCTTTGTGGTCGCTCGTTTGTTGCGACGGCTCCCCGCATTCCGACCACCGGTTGGAGAGCACATGCGCGTCATTGAACGCATGCCATTGGGCCCTAAGCATCAACTGCTGCTGGTCGAAGTCGAGGGACGTAAACTGCTCTTAGGTGCGTCGGAAAGTGGACTTCGCCATTTGGCCGATATGGAACCTTNCATCGANGANACAGAAGGGATCCCATGATCCTGGCTGCCCTGCTGCAGATGAACCCGATGGTCCTGGCTCAACAACTGCAGGTCGATACCCTTCTAGGTAACGACAGCATCGCGAATCGACCGCTGATTCTAATGACTGCGCTGGCGGGTCTTGCCTTGGTCCCGTTCGTNCTCATGATGGTGACCAGCTTTGTGAAGATCGCAGTGGTTCTATCCATTGCTCGCCAAGCCATCGGAACTCAACAAATCCCTCCCACGACAGTGATCACAGGACTGTCCATTATTCTAACCGTCTACACGATGAGCCCCATCATGGAAGAGGGCTATCGGCGAGCCACTGTGGTCGCTGAAAAAGCCCCTGGCGGTGATCTGCTCAACGTCAAAAATATCGGGGTGCTTCAACAGGCTTTGCAAGAGGGTATCGAACCGATGCGTCGCTTTCTCAAGCGNCATGCTCACCGCAAAGACAGGGAGATGTTCTACGCTTTGGCGAAGCGAATGCGCAAAGCGGAAGACAGAGCCGGAGTCGATAAAGATGANTATCTGATATTGATCCCAAGCTTTGTCATTAGTGAACTGACAGAAGCCTTCCAAATCGGTTTCATTATCTTCTTACCCTTCTTGGTCATCGACATGGTGGTCNCCAATATCCTGATGGCCTTGGGCATGATGATGCTTGCCCCCACAACGATCTCTCTCCCTTTCAAACTCCTTCTCTTCGTCTTGGTCGATGGCTGGCACCTTCTTACCAAAGGACTGGTCATGGGCTACGCATCGGGTTGATCCATGGGCGGTACTGCGATTGAACAATTCGTCTTGCAAGTCACCAACGAGGCACTGGTCTTGACGCTGATCGCCTCGGCACCCGCGGTGGTTGGATCCCTGATCGTCGGCTTGGCGATGGCCTTGTTTTCAGCAACAACTCAAGTTCAAGAACAAACCTTGTCCTTTGTTCCAAAAGTGATTGCCGTCTTCATCATTCTGGCGGTCACTGGGCCTTGGGTTGGCGCTTTCCTCCTACGTTTCGCCCAACTCTGCTTCACAGGGTTCGTCCCCCTTTTGCGCTAGCGTGGCAACCGTTGGACAAATTCTCGACCAACTCCTGCTCAGCGCGGAGTCGACCCGTCAACTTGTCACCTTTGCATTGATCCTTGGAAGGCTGCTCCCCATCATCGTTTTAACTCCCTTTCTGGGGGGTAAATCAGCACCGATCTGGGTCAAGATGGGGGTCGGCGTCACCCTCGCGATCATGGTCGCTCCGGTGGTGTACAGCCAGGAACAAGTCCCAGCGACGACCAATGCCATCACTTTCTTGATCCTGATGCTCAAAGAGATTTTTGTCGGTCTCTGCATCGGCTTCATCCTCGCCGAGCTTTTCTTTATTGCCGATGCACTGGGTCGGTTGGTGGATCTGTTTCGTCAAACCACCATGGCAACCGCCATGGTTCCCGAACTGAAAGAACGCTCCAGTGCCTTCGGAACACTAAGCTACCAATTCTTTATCGTCCTCTTCTTAGCCATTGGCGGGCACCGTCTATTTATCACGGGAGTTTTCGAGTCTTTCATAACAATACCTGTGACAGTCATGCCTGCCTTTCAAGGGAATATGGAACCCTTTATCGGCTTGATCATGCTCACTGCTGCCCGTTTGCTGATGGTCGCTACCGCGTTGGCCATGCCGATCTTGGCAGCGACCTTCTTAACCGACGTCATCTTTGGATTGTTGAACCGCACTGCACCGCAAGTTCAAGCTTATTTTCTCAGTTTACCAGCCAAGGCGATGGCTGGTGTCTGGTTGTTCGCAGCGGGTCTCGGAATGACCTTAGACGTCCTGTCTCGGGAGGCGGTGATTTACCTGGAAGATCTCAACAACATGCTCAGATTAATGCGATAGAATGGAAATCTTTTCGCAACCGTTTGCTCGGGGCTAAAACGACTCGTTAATCGCTTCCCACTCCGACGTCGTTTCGCTCCCCTCAAAGCTCGCTGTCTCGTCGCTTTGGATGGCGGGCCCTGGCCAGATGCCAAAGGCAGTCAACTCGTCGCGACTCAAGTGCTGAGCGAGTTCGGTGAGCGTCATAGAATTCCTCCGATCAAACCAGTGATTTGACTGGCCACGGGGGCCATTGTTTCGGGCCGCACTTGAAATGCAACAGCCATGTTGCATTTCTGTTGAAAACTTTTGTTACGAAAAAGTTTTCAACAGAGGAAATACTGCACAAGCTATTGAAAGGTCTATTTGACCACCCCTGGCCGTTACATGAAATATCATTCACAAATAGAAGCATTTTTAGAGGTATTTTTACAACACGACGCTCACTGAACATTTGTTCATAGTCATAATTTCAAAGCCGTCAGCCGATGTTGCCATGGGAATATCATCCGAGATAGTTGTGATGGGGTTGGAGGACCTGATCATTTGATCGAGTTGCGCAACGTCGTTCGACGATTTCCCCAGTCCGATAAACCAGTATTGGACGGGGTCAATCTCAAGTTAGAACGGGGGGAATTCGCCTTCCTTACCGGTGTCTCAGGAGCCGGCAAATCAACGCTACTCCGACTCCTTTATGGTGCCGATCAAGCGACGTCCGGCGAGGTCCGAGTCGCGGGTCACGACGTGGATCAACTCACTTCCCATTCACTGGCACTACTGCGCCGGCGAGTCGCTGTCATTTTCCAGGATTTCCGACTTCTCAACGGTCGAACCGCCCTCGAGAATGTTCGACTGGTCCTGGAACTTCGAGGTTACCGGTTCAAGGATGCCGATCGACGAGCAGGCGAGGCACTGGATCAAGTCGGCCTGTTAGGTAAGGAACACCAAAGAATCCCCGAACTCAGTGGCGGGGAGCAACAAAGGGTTGCCATTGCTCGAGCCTTGGTCGGCGAACCGCAGGTGCTCCTCTGTGACGAACCCACGGGTAACCTCGACGATCAACTGAGTCTCAATGTCCTGTCGTTAATCGATTTAGCCAGTGCCCGTGGGGCGACTGTTCTCGTTGCGACCCATGCCCGGGAACTCTTAACACGGTTTCCTCACCCGAGTTATCGGCTCGTGGATGGACACCTGGAGCAGAGACGATGATACGGTTTGCCTGGCGAGAAATGGTCACAGCATTCCGGCGTCGACCTTGGCTCATGCTGTGCTGGCTTGCGGTGCTCAGCAGTTGCCTGATGGCGATGGGGTGGATTCAGGGCTTTGCCGAGGGGGCTCGTCGGGCGGCAGCTCAAATCGAGCCCGAGCACCAAATCTGGGCTTTTGCCCGTCCCGATGCGGAGGCGAAGCCCCTAGAGGACCTACTCCGACGGATCGGCTCACTCCCAAGCGTCGAGAGAGTACGTCGACTGAATGCAGCTGAAGTCAGGCGACGTATCGCAGTCGAGCTCTCCTCCGAAACATCTGCCTCGGATCTGCCAGATGGTCTTCTACCGCAATCCATACAGATTACTCCGGTCAAGAGTGGAGTCAATCCAGCGGTCCTGGAAATACTTCGAGCCTCTGAGGCGATTGAATGGGTGGATGCCGGAGACATACAGGTCAATCAGGCTAGAGCGAGAGTCAGGAGCCTGGATCGCTCCGCTCAAGCTCTAAGTCTCTTGCTGCTTGTTACACTCCTGTTGCTGGGCTTGGGGCTGGGTCGTTTGGCGATGAGCCTGAGACGGGATGAAGTGTCGGTCATGCGGCTTGTCGGCGGCAGCCACCTTTGGATTGGTGCTCCCATGATGCTCTCCGCAGTGATTATCGGGCTGAGCGCAGCACTGATCGCCTTTGTCGGCTGTCGTGTTTCAATGGCTGGTTTAACAGAACTCACGGGCGGAGGAATGTATTTAGTGGCGCCAGTTCCCGCCTATGCTCAACTGTTGAGACTCGTCACGGTGGGCCTTCTAAGTCAAACACTCGGGGTCTTGCTCGGGGTCATGGCTGAACTAAACCGCTCCGAGATGGACGCTTTATGATCTCGCTGCTGATTCTGCTCACATCCGCTCAACCGACGGATAGCGTGGAACTGGTTTTGAGCCAGATGGAACGCCTTCGAGATGAGTTGAGTACGGGCGAAGCTCGTCAGAGGGACCGAGGGGAACGGGAAGCGGCGTTGATCAACGCAGTCGACGATGCCAGGTTTGCTCTTTTTGAGGCGCAAAAAGCATTGCAACTGGTCCGGGATCGACTCGTGGAAACCAGCGAGGCGGTGGAGCGAGAAAAGGTGGCCGAACGTGAAGCAATGAAGCGTGAGCAAAAAGCCTCCGAAAACGCCCGCCATGCCCTCGGTTTTTTAATCCGTGGGCGTCGGGGGATTCGAGATCGTCCGCTGTTGCGAGCAATGGATCGGCGACGAGTCGATTTCACCCTGAAATCTCTCCAAATCGCCCGAACGGAGCGCAATCGTTTGAGCCAAGCACGGCAAAAACTCTCAAAATCTCTTCAACGGCAACGTGAGCAGCAAACACGGTTGGCTACATTGAAGGAGAGCCGATCCCTACTGGAGCGAGCGGCGACGACTGCATTAAACCGAGCCCGGCAGGATGAAGCCCGAGTGGGAGCCCATGCACGAGCACTGGAAGCCAATCGCTTGGCGCTGGCTGCTTGGTTGGAAAAGCTTCAACCCACGCTGGAAGCGCCACAAGGCAAAATACCGCTGCGCAGAGGAAGCCTTCTGGTCCCAGTGGCCGGGTGGCTGCGTCATGGTTACGGTATGCAGGAGGGTGATCAGGGCCTGAGTCGATGGCGAAACCGTGGTGTGGACATTAAAAGCCCGGAAGGTGCGCCGGCTGCTGCGGCGTCGGCGGGACTTGTAGCCTTTGTGGGCAGATCGCCCGGTCTCGGACTCGTCGTGGTCCTCGATCACGGAGCGGGTTGGCGCACAGTCTATGGTGGCCTCGGCGAGGCGACGGCTCAAACGGGCGAACACCTGCAACAGGGCGCGCCCCTCGGCCGAGTGGGTGCGAGCGGCCACCTGCACTTCGAGTTAAGGCTACAAGCGAAGAGCGTAAACCCACAATCATGGTTTCGTGACCCAATACCCAGGCAAAGCCAATGAATCGCTTGGCGGTTTGGACACTGATTGCCTCGCTACCATCCAGCGACTCACCGGAAGTTGCCTATCGAGCGATCGGCGATGTTGCGACGGTCATGGGAACGATTCTTCGGGAGCATGTGGACGGATCTGATCCCGAGCGTCTCGCCAAAGCAGCCATTGATGGCATGCTCGCAGAACTCGACCCTTGGAGTCGCCGAGTTCGAGCCCAAGAGGTGGTCGCAGCAGACCAGGATGATGCCATCGACTGGAGCTGCTCGAATGATGGCGACATCTTGAAGCTGCGGATTCACCGTTTTGATGCTCAAAACCCACGAGCCTGGTTCGAGCGATGCCCGGATCTCCAAAAGGGCCTGCCCCTGCTCTTGGATCTCCGGGGCAATAAAGGGGGCTACTTAGACGGCGCGCTCAGCCTCTCAGACCGTCTGGTGAAGGGGGGAATCCTTCTCACCGAGGTTCACCGACGAGATGAAAAGCAAGTTCATCGAGCGCGAGATATTGGCTTTCCTCCTGCGGCAACAGCGATCCTAGTGGACGGTGACACCGCCAGTGCCGCAGAACTTCTTGCGGGCATCTTGAGAGATCGCATCGGCGCTCAGTTATGGGGTCAAAAGACCCGTGGAAAGGGGTCGATTCAACACCCGTTACGTTTAGCGAACGGCGACGTTGTGCTCATCACCACCGGTCGGTTTCAGTTACCCGGTGGCGAGTTACCCGACGGTCGTGGATTGTCCCCAAACGGTCCCGAACCACGCCAGCCGGCCATGGCCCTCTGCCTCATGGCGAAACGTACTTGGCGCAATGATCGATGTACTGAGTCGGATCAACGCCCATCATCAAGCGAGTAAAATGCATCCGTATACCGACCGAGGGCCTGGTATTTTTATGTTGGCCCGGTTGGTAGTATGCTTCAGTCAACGGCCTTCCAGGCCTAAGGAATCGGTCACCTGGTGTATCGGGTAGAAATACAGGACGATGAGGGAAACCGTTCCCTGATCCCCGTGACGCGTCCGGAAATTTCCATCGGTCGCAAGGACGGGAATGTGATTCGGCTTACAGACCGCAACGTTTCCCGTTCACACGCCATGCTAATCACCGGCCCCGAAGGACTCACGATTGAGGATTTAAGTTCCTACACCGGGACCCACCTCAACGGCAGGAAAGTTGCTGGAAAACATCGACTCACCCATGGCGATGTGATCACGATTGGTGATTACCAACTCCGAATTCTCGGTGAGGGCAAAGCCGCCGCTGTATCGATTGAGGATTCTCAAATTACTCAAATCGATGCGGGGGTTCCCAAAGCCCTCGAAGTGTCAGCAAATGCTCCATTGATGGAAGATGATGAGGATGCGGATCCAACCGCTGTCATTACCCTGCGTAGTGGTTTGGGTGCGTCCCCACGGGAGAGCAGTCATTCCGGCTTGATCGACGGTCCACCGGCACGGCTTGTCGTCGTCTCGACCAACCTTGCGGGCACTGAAATTATCATCGATCGATCCCCCATGCGGATTGGACGAGGCAGCGAATGCGAAGCGCGCATCAATCACCGCAGCGTGAGTCGTCATCACGCCTCGATCGAATATCGGGGCGATGCATTTTACGTTGTCGATGCTGGCAGTGCCAACGGCATCACGGTCAACGGCGAGCGCTACGCTGAGACTCCCTTACGAAGTGGCGACCGAATCGACCTTGGACATGTCCTGGTTCGCTTCTTCCCGCCCGGGCAAATCCCCGAGTTTGCAGATATGCTGACAGCGCCCCCGGGCCGCAAAGGCAGCCCAGTGGTCACGCTGTCCCTCTTGGCGCTCATCACACTCATTGTCGTCGTATTTTTCGGACATCGGTATTGGCGAAGTTTAAACAGTGGTGCGCCAACGGTAGCCGTCGCTGACTCTGCAGCGCTGCAACGGCAACTGCAAGATGCCATCGATAATCGGAGTTGGTCAGAGGCTCTGAGGTTATTACAGGATCTCGATCAAGCGGGTTTCTCCCTGGAAATGCAGGAAGGTTACCGAAAACAAATAAGTGCCGAACAGCTTGCGGAGGCAGCCATCGATAGTGCCAATGCAGCGGAAGCCCGAGGCGAATGGGATCTCGCACTTCAACACCTGGAAGAGATCCCTGCAGATTCAGTCTATCGGGACGAAGCCAAAGAGCGCATGCCGGACCTGGAAAAGAAGCTTGTTATTCAGCTTTTAGAGCAGGCTCGAGGGGCTCGAGACGACGGCAAGTTCAATGATGCGCTGCGATACCTTGAGGTGGCTGAAAGCGAAGATCCCGGAAATCGTGAAGTCAAACGTCTTCGGGGAGAAATCAATGCAGAAATTACCCGACAAGGCTCCTCGGAGCCAAAGGCAGCACCCCGTAAAGTGGCACCCCAAAGAAACGGTGCTCCAAAGCGTGCAAGAGATCGAAAGACTGGCACTGGTACGATTAAAAAACGTCCAAATTCGGACCGGTCAACAGGGAAACCGAAAGCAAGTTTCAAAGATCTTCTGCGCCAAGCAAACGGTCTCCTTAGGCAGCAAAGCCCGGCAGCGGCTAAACGTGCCCTCGTCCTGCTGAAGCGTGCACAGCGCATCCAAAATAATGCGCCACCTCTGCACCGGAGCCTTGGCATCTCTTATGCCTTGTTGAAGGAATATGATCTGGCCAAGAAGCACTACAAGCGCTACCTGCAGTTAGCGCCGAACTCGCCGGACGCACCGGCGATTCGTAGGATGCTCAAGGGGCAATAAATGATGAATCGAAGCATGCGAGGGCGTCGAATCGGGGTCCTGGCGGGCGGTCTCTCCGAAGAGGCTGGTGTCAGCCGTGTCAGTGGCCAAGGCGTCGTGGAAGCGCTCACCGGCGTCGGTTGTGACGTTCAACTGGTCCTGCTTAACGATCAGGACCCCGCAAAGATCATTAAAGACAGCGGTATTGAGGTGGCCTTTCCTGTCACCCATGGCATCTATGGTGAAGATGGCTGTCTTCAGGGTCTCTTGGAATGGATGGGCATCCCCTATGTGGGCTCTGGGGTCCTTGCGAGTGCCCTTGCGATGAACAAGACCGTCGCCAACGCTATCCTAAAAAATCGCGGATTGCCCGTACCCGAAGGCGTCACAATAGACTCGGAAGATCCCGATGCTTTAAAGATAATTGACGCAGCGCTTGCCGCTCGCCCGGTTTGCATCAAGCCCAATGCCGGTGGCTCCAGTGTCGGCATCGAATTGGTGGATGATCCGGCCGACAGAGCCGCAGCCCTCGCCCGCATCGCCAAGGTGGCGAAGCGCGTGCTTGTGGAGGAGAAGATCGAAGGCGTTGAGGTCACGGTGGGCACCCTGGATGACCGCCCATTGGGCAGCACAGAGATCGAGCCGCTGACCAGCTTCTATGACTTCCATCATAAGTACACCAAGGGGGCCAGCCGCTATCACAGCCCGGCCCGCATTCCGGCCGAACAAGAGCGCCTGCTCATGGATTGGTCCCGAGAAGCCATCCGTGCCCTTGGCTGCTCTGGCGGTTGTCGGGTCGACTTTATCGTCGGGCAAGGTCGAGTGGCGCTCTTGGAAGTCAACACCCTCCCGGGCATGACCGCCGTGAGCCTCTTGCCCATGTGCGCAGGCCTTGCCGGCATCTCCTACGAGGAACTCTGCTTACAAATGCTCGACCGGGCTCGGCTCGAAAGGCAGCCTCGAGAGGCCCCAACACCAGGCGCTTAATCAACCATGACTTGGGCGCAACGGCGTTCTCTCGAAACCAGGACGTTTCGAGTTTCGTTGCGACGCAGTGATTTCGCGACCACCTCGTGTCGCTTGCGAGAACCGTAGGGCTTCATTGAGCAAGACGGCGTTGCTCCCCTTGCGTGGCCACGTTATCCCCTCCCTG
>NZRT01000080.1 GCA_002696345.1 Myxococcales bacterium | reverse complement strand
TGGCGCTCTTGGAAGTCAACACCCTCCCGGGCATGACCGCCGTGAGCCTCTTGCCCATGTGCGCAGGCCTTGCCGGCATCTCCTACGAGGATCTCTGCTTACAGATGCTCGACCGGGCCCGGCTCGAAAGGCAGCCTCGAGAGGCTCCAACACCAGGCGCCTAACGCACAAGTAGGTAGCCCCAACGGGGGTGCCCCCAGTTTGGGGTGTTTCTATTTCCAGCGGCATTGATGGTATTCGGGTACTCGTCTCGCGAGCCATACCCATGATAGCGGTCATAGTCCCAGGCATCGACGTGATTCCCACCAAGCCCCAGCCAGGAATCTGGGCTGTTACAATCATTCCCGTTGTTGGCGATGATCCCCAGTCGTAGTCGGTGAGGGCCCAATTCAAGATTAAAGCCCATGGTGTTGCAGTGTTCTTGCAAGCGAGGGTAGTCCATGAAGCCAAGCCAGCCCTCCCGGGTCATGGTGTGCCCCCGGGGCTCCTGTTCCGTAAAGAGGCGCTGAAGGGTGAGTGGCTCGCGGGCTAAAGGCTCGCCATCCACAACGATGTCTGGGTCCCCCTCGACTTGGAAGGTCATCCATTTCCTCTGACGTCCCAGGTGGGGCCAAGGTGCGTTGGGGTTGTTGCCGCCGGAAGCCCGCCGGGTCAGATAATTTTCTCGGTGTAGGGCTGTGCCTACGAGTAACTCGCTGACCTCGAGTCGACCGAAGCCCTGCTCTTTGAACTCGATGAAGCGGTCGATGTGCTCGGCATCGGGCCTTAACGGCTCTGCGTTTGTCCATAACTCGGCATCATAGAGGAAGGTGTCATTACGGCCATCGATCTTCATCATCAAGGTCCAGGCCGGGCCCTCCCCCTGCCAAAAACAATAGGCTTCGAAGGCATCGGCTGGGTCCTCGCTGGCCGGATTGATCCAGTAGGATCCGGCCGGCTGAGTGGCGGCTAAGCTGGCGCAACTCTCCATGGCCTCTGCTGCACTGCTGCCCTGGGTCAACTGACAGCGGTGATCGCAACCGTCATCGGCATCTTGGTCGCCATCGTCGCATTGTTCGCCGGGGGCGAGTTCCCCATCGCCACAACTGTCAACCGCTCCTGCACCGCAGTCCTGAGGCCCCACAAAAGGCTGCCCCCGATCCATCAACTCGTCGGGCTGCGTGATGCCGTCGCCACAATTGGGTCGCCAGGTGCTGGGCTTGCTGAAGAAGACTTGGTTCCCCCATTGAATCCCAGCAAAATCGTCGTTCCTGCGATGGTAAATATAACTGCGTTTAATTTGCCCGGCCCAACCGTCGCTCCCGTCCTGATGCAATAACCACGTGCTTGGAGAATCGTTATTATCAATCTTGCGTTCCTGAGTGCGAAGGCCGTGGTCGTAGGGCGGCAACACAGCCATGGGCACGGTGCGATCCAGCGGGCGCAGCCAAACGAGGTCGCCGCTTCTGTGCGGGTTGTAGTTCTCAAAAGTAGAGAGATAACTGTAAGGCTGAACAGCCCAGGTCATGCCAAAGATACTGTAATTGCCGATATTTTGCGCCGTCCGGGGAACGAGGCGTCGCTTGGATGAGATGTCGTAGATCTCCCCCCGGCCCGTGATGTGCCAGCGCCCATCGGCGGTCGTGCCAAAGCCATAGGACTTCAACTCGCTCCCCTGTGGGTGAGGCACGTGCCAGGTTTGCTCCCAGCCTGGATAGGTATAGGCTCGCAAGTCAGTATAGTAATTACCCCCGTCATAGTAAGTTTGAATCAGGAGTTCGGAGAGATCGGCCGGCGCCGCGAATCGCCAAGCCCCCCAGCCTGGAATCTCCAGGGAATCGACTAGATTGCCGTCCCGATCCCAGACGGTCAAATCGCCCTCAGGCTGACGCATGGACTGGTTAGCGACCACCAATCTGCTGCCATCTGCGTTGATCACGACCCGGGCACCTCGGTTGCCACAATGCCGATCTTGGAATGCGGGGGTGCGGAACCGGAGTCGACCGTCCTCCGTTGAAAAGACATGGGTCCCTTGATGGGTCGAGAGACAGCGGTTTCCTCCATCCTGACGCTCCCACCACTCCACCGCCACCAAGGTGCTGCCATCCTGTGAGAAGAAACAGTAGCCCGCATCACTTTCGGGCCCAGCCTCCATGGATGCGGTGATCAGTCCGTCCTCGGTGCGAAAAAGATGCACCCGGCCGCTTTCCTTGGCACAGCCCAGTTCGCCGTCGTGACTAAAGCCGACCCGATCACTACCAAAAGGCGCCTCGACTTCCTGCAATAAGCGGCCATCTTCGCTCCAGGTGTAGAGTGTGCCAGTGGCATCAACGCTGACCAAGCGCTGATCCCGGGGGCGAAAGACGATGTTGCGACGGTCGCCCGCATGGACCAATGGACTGTGACCGTTATGGCGTGGGCCATGGTTTAAATGCCCCCCTAGGCTAACCCAACCGATCCCTGGAAACTGCAGGCTGGGGTGGCCCTGAAAGTTATGGATCGAGTAAGTGCCTAGATTCTCCTGCTGGCCAATCGCATGGGCCGGGTCACCGGTGAAGGGGTCGGCCTGGATCTCCACCCGACCAAAACCACCATGCCATTGGTCGTTGATTCGGCTGGCATAGCAGTCTCCCCGCCCCCCCTGAATGTAGGACTGGCAAAAGAGGATGCGGCGGGGATTGCTCTCGAAAGCCACCTGATGGGCCGGTGCACCACCAACCGCTTCATTGAGGGTGATGGTGACCGAGTTCACGACGTCGAAGAAAGGGGGGGTCGGAATGGATTTTATCAGGACCAAACGGGGGATTCGCTCTTGGTCACTAATGCCCGTTGCCACGATGAGGTCCTTGCGACCATCACCGTTGAGGTCGCCAAGGGTACAGGCAAGGCGGCTGTTGCTGGGCCGGGGAAAGAGATTGCCGCTCGCCCCGGTCTCCCAGGTCCGAAACGCCCCCACTTGAGGCGGCATCTCATTGGCGTCCGTTGGATTGATCACAGCCACCAAACCCCCATTGGGGTCATCACCACAAACCACAGTCTCTAAGGCTTCATCGTCATCCAACTGGAGGCGAAAACCAGAGCGCAGACGCACGTCATCCTCGAAATCAGGGCTGATGATGGTCGTCGCCTGCCGGGTCCAAGTCACCGGTGGGCGCGCATAGATCTGCTCGATCGGCCCGGTCGTATGCCCGTCGGGCTGACGAATCCGTAGCCCCTTGATCCGGCCGGCCCGCAGCAGGTCGTTCGATAAGACAATAAAGAACTCCGCCCGATTACCTCGCGTTCGCCACTGGATGGGAAGGCGAGCGATCAGGTCGTAGCGATAGCGGGTGACTGTTTCCCCTTCCTCCTGCCCATCGAAGGCTTCAGCCTCCATGAGTTCCACGTGGCTACAGCGGGCGTAGGGGTCTCCATGCTCATCGTCCGGCTCCTCGTAGCAGGTGCCGCTGACCTGGGCGGCGAGTTCTTGGGGCCGAATGATGAGGGCGGGGTCGATGCGAAGGACCAACTCTTGAGTTCCAAAGGGATCATCTTTCATGAAGTAGTGAGGGCCTCGCTCATAGCAATATCGCCCCACACATTGCTCTCGTTCGTTGCAACCCCTGCCTTGGTCATCACAGGTCCTGCCGTCGTATGAGGGTCTGTCGATCCAATCGATTTGAGGATTTGGAAGCCCAATGATTGGGATGGTCAACGGCTCCGCCTGCTGCCACTCCCCTTCGTAATTCATGGTGACCACACATGGGCTTTGGTGGTCCCGGCCCCCGGCCACCCGCCAGTAGCCCTCGCCGGGCCCATGACCGAGTTCGGCGTCGGGCCCGAGGACTTGGACCCGTCGCTCAATCCAGCAGTTGCTCGCATCGAGCCACATGCGAAGGCCCTCGACGGGATTGCCAAACCGATCCCGCGCTTGCACCCGAAGCGTGGCGATCGTTGGCAAACCCTGCTCCCAGTCTCGGGGAGCCGACTGCAAACTGATAAGTTCACCGGCCTCGCCCGCCTCGAGAACCACGCTGGGCTGACCACCATGAGGGTCACCGGCCACCTGCTGAACTCGGAGGTTGGTCACGACCTCATTGCCGGCACTGAACCGCCAGAGGCAATCACCAAGCCTTGTCCCGGCCTCAAAAAGGACGCCAGCATCGCCGCCAAACTGAACCTCACCGGCGGCGTCGGTCACCCGCCCATCGATGCCAATTCGGCCACAGTCCTCGGGATGGCCATCGATAAGTTCGACGGCGATCCCAACCTCAGGCATCCCACCGCCGGCCCGGTTCTCCAGCCGGGCCACGAGAGGATTCGTTAGTTCGGTGCCCACGCCCATCTCCAGTGTCACCGCACCATCCATGGACAGCATGGGGAGCCCGTTGCGGTAAAAGGCGATCCGCTCGGCTACCCCCAGTCCGGCGGCGACGGCAATCTGCGATTGGTTGTTGAAGAATCCCGGTGACCCCGGCTCGCCGGCGCTCACATCGATGGCAATAGTGTGCTCGCCCTCTTCGTCGACGCGCACAACCCAGGTCTGAAAACGCCCAAGCACGTTGGTGAGGCCCTCAGTTCGACTCAACACCACCGACGGAGAGGCCTCCAAGGTCACCGATGCACCGGAAACACCGTTGCCTACCCCATCGGTAACCACCACCTCCAAAGCACCGGCCGAGCCCCCCACGGTGGCTGTCATCCGTTCCGGTGGGTTGGTCAGCACCCGCTGAGGGGCACCAGGCAGCAGCGTGATCGGCACCAACAAACGCGTCGTTTGCCCGTAGGCTTTGATGTTCAAGCCCATCGGGCGAACCAAGGTGGAGAGACCAAAGCCACAGACCTGAAAACGATAGATTCCGTCCCCATCGGTGTAGACGGAGGCTCCATCGAGGTCCTGGGCGGCACCGGGGACGCAGGAGCCATCACTCAAACGGTAGAGTTTGTTACTGGCGTGGGTCACTGCCACCAAGAGATCCAGCCGAGATCTCGCGGCCGGATTCCCCCGACTGTCCTCAGCGATGACCTTGAAGCGCATGGCTTCACCGGCTATGGCGTGACCCAATTCCTCCAAGCGCTGACCGGGGCTGTCGGGCAGCAATCGCAGCCGGTCGATACGCTGCACCTCTAAACGGACATAGATCTGCCGCTCCTGTTGGAGACCAGGCAGGTTGGCCTTAATGACCGAACGCCCGGGCATGGTCCGGGGACAGGACACCCGTACAGGCACCAGGCCCTGCTCATCGCTGAGTGGCCGGGCACTGGAGATCAATTCGATGGCTCCCTCGGTCTCGATGATCACCTGAGCACCGTAGACGGGGCTCCCGTCACGGGTCAGCACACGGAAGTACTCCGTTGGCGTGACCCCTTCCGCTTCGCAACGGGACAGAGGCTCCTCTTCCCCGTCATGCCCCCAAACCTCTAGACGCGCCGGATCGCCGGTGCGGGTGATGCCATCGAGGACAAAGCCATCCTGCTCTGCCCCCAAGATCTCATCCTTGGGGGCAATCTCCGGCACGGCCACCACCAGTTTCCAGGCGCCCGACCGGTGCCCAGCTCGCAGACAAAATAAAGCTCGTCCATCCGATGCAGAGCGTTGGTCTGCCCAGTCCACCCCAGCGTCGCCGCCGGCGCACTGACCTTCTCTATGACTGGCCAACTCAAAGAATCCCTGCCCTAAGCCTTCGACCAACTCCTCGTCACCGAAAGGCCCCCCATCGGCTGCGAAGCCCACGTCGACGAGCCCACCGTCGGTTGGAACGGAGCCGCCATCCACTGCGACCCCATCGTCAGCGAGACCGCCGTCGGATGGCGCGGTCCCCCCATCAGCTACGCCCCCCCCTTCGGCCAGCCCCCCATCGAGGGTAGGCACCAAGCCGATGTCTCCCGCCAGCTCCTGAACGTCAGCGCTCGATCCATCCGAGACAGAAACATCCTTCCCTTGCCCACCGTCGATGCCACCGTCGGCACCAGCGTCATCGTCCGACGGGTTCTCTTCACTGCGATCGTCTGGCGATTGCCAGGCCCGTAACTCCACTCGCTCGCCCACCAAGGGGTTACCGAAACGGTCCTCTAAGACGACCCAAAGCGGAGTCGGCTCATCATCCTCCATCGAGATGGGCATCGGGTCAGCACCGGATAAGGGATCCGAATCCCCCGATTGCCAGACTCGAGAACCCACGCCGGGGGCCACCACACGAATGGAAGCCGATGCCCGATCGGCCAGTGGCCTTAGGGCCACAGCATCGTTGACATTCAAGGCCCGCTGGGCCCGCAATCGAAGCACGATGTCGGCCACCGGGCCCACAAAGCGAAAGATGATAGCACAGGTGCCAGGCGCCTCGGCTTCCCCATCGTAGGGCGTCACGCAGGTCGCCCCCCTGGGAAAGCGAACCACCTCCTCAAAGGATTCGGTCTCCACACTGAGCACAAGGGGCTCTCCGGCAAGGGCTTCATTGCCTGCGGAGAACACGGCACCCGTCAGTTGGTAGACAGCGCCAACGGTCAATGCGTCTGGCGATAGAGTCGCTCCGCCCCCGGCCGGCTCAATCCCGACGATATTGAGTCGGGCCGGCAATCGATCGTCCACCGTTGGCAATGGGGGCAACGTGTCAGCACAAGCGCTGATGAAGAGCATACAAAAGGCCGTGCCTCTGTAGCGCAAAATGCCCTCCTGTCGCTAAGACACCATAGACGAGCCGAGCGGCGCTGCCTAGCTATGGATGCCCCGAACTCAGCTCAGCGTTGCTCCCCTTGCCTGCCCACGTTATCCCCCCCCTGCTATGGATCATCACCCCCTCGGCGGCGGGCCTCGGCGGACCGCGGACAAGCCCCTCACTGTCTCCCAGGTGGCTCAGGCCTGGAATCGCACCCTGCGTGGTCTAGGCAGCGTTTCCATTGTCGGTGAAGTGAGTGATCTCTCCCACGCTCGCAGTGGTCACCTCTACTTCACGCTCACCGACGGGAGTGCTCGCCTTCAGTGCAAAGCATGGAGTTCCACACTGCCTCGTCTGAAGGTGGTTCCCAGCGAGGGCCAAACCGTCGTGCTTCGAGGCGCTGGCGACTTTTATGGTCCCCAAGGCAAAGCCTCATTCACCGTCAGCCAATGCGAGCCGGCGGGGGCAGGAGCATTGGCGGAAGCGCTCGCTGCTCTGGAGCGACGCCTTCGGGCAGAAGGTCTGTTCGATTCTAGCCACAAAAAAGAGTTACCACTTTTGCCTCGGCGGGTCGGTGTGGTGACCAGCCTGGAAGCCGACGGACTTGCGGACTTTTTACGCTCTCAGCGCTTGAGAGCCCCCGGTATCGACATCCTGGTGGCTCATAGTGCCGTCCAAGGACCCCGTGCTTCCGCCGAAATCGTCTCGGCTTTAGAGCGCTTGGATCACTCGGGTCGATGCGATGTGATCGTTCTCCTGCGTGGCGGGGGTGCAGCAGAGGATTTACTTCCCTTTTCAAACGAGGCTGTCGTTCGGGGGGTCGCTGCCTGTCACACACCGGTTGTCGTGGGTGTCGGTCACCAACCGGATCATCCCTTGTGTGAGTTGGCGGCTGACCTTGCTGCTCACACGCCAACGCACGCAGCGGAATGTGTCTTTCCGGTACTTTCGGAGTTGGACGCTGAACAGCAAGCCTTGCAAAAAAGGCTGGCTCGAGCGGCTCGTCATGTTCTGCTGCACCAACGGCATCAGCTTGATCTGAAGGGTCACCGCCTCCGAAATGCAGTGCATCTCTGCGTCATGGAGGAAACCAACCGCTTGCAAGCGCTGGACAGAAGGCTGCGAGAAGCCCATCCCCTCACTCGGCTCCGAAAAGACCGGCTCAAACTCGGTCGGCTAAACGACCGACTGAACGACTACCATCCCCGTTTCGGCCTTGCGAAGGCACGGCATGACTGGGAAAGACTCTCCGGTCGACTTGGCGATGCTGCCCAACGGCGGCTACAGTCGGAGACAGATGCTCTGGCTCACCTGGCACAACGTTTGGACAGTGCATCGCCGCTCAAAGTCCTCGCCCGGGGCTACTCTTTGGTCGAAAATGAGAAGGGCAATCCGGTGGGTTCGACCCGTGAGTTGACCCCCGATCAAAAGGTGACGCTTCGCTTTACAGATGGTCGAGCGAAGGTCCGTGTGGAGGATGTACATCGTGACGGATGAAAAGAGTTACGAGACGCTGATGGCAGAACTCCAGGAATGCGTCGGCCGTCTCGAAGCCGGTAGCTTGGGAGTGGAAGAGGCGCTCAGCTTGTTTGAGAAGGGTGTGGGGTTATCCAAGGAAGCAAGACAGCGACTTGAGGGCCTGGAAGGGCGTCTCGAGCGTTTGCTGGCAGATGGACAAGTGGAATCCCTCAAGGTGGAGGAGACACAATGAGCCTTTTGGAAAACATTCATCGGCCCGAGGACGTGCGGCGTCTCGATGCAGACCAATTAGATCTACTGGCGGCTGAACTGCGCCAGGAAATCATTGAGGTTTGTGCTCGAAATGGGGGGCATCTCGGCGCCTCGATCGGCACGGTTGAACTGTGCATTGCTTTGCATCGTGTCTTTGAAAGTCCGAAAGACGCTTTGGTCTTCGATGTGGGACATCAGGCTTACGTCCACAAGCTCCTGACAGGACGGCGAGAGGCTTTCCAGATGTTGCGCAAGGAAGACGGAGTGAGCGGCTTTCTCAATCGAAAGGAAAGCGAACATGACTGGTTCGGTGCAGGGCACGCCAGCACGTCGATCTCAGCCAGCCTGGGTATTCTNGAGGGCAAACGTGTCCGTGGGGAACCGGGCCGAGCGGTGGCGATTATTGGCGATGGTGCCATGACGGGCGGTATGGCGTTTGAGGGACTGTTCAATGCCGGTGCGCAAACCCTGGACTCGGGTCTAATCGTTGTCCTCAACGATAACGATATGAGTATCGCCCCCAATGTGGGAGCCATGAGCACCTGGCTCAGCAAGAAGCTGACCGTAGGCAACACCTACCTGGGACTTCGCCAAGGTATTAAAGATGCNCTGANGGGAATTCCCCAAGGGGAGCGGATCAAAGGCATGTTGAAACATGCNGTNGAAGGCACGAAAGCACTGCTCACCCCTGGGATTCTCTTCGAGGGCTTAGGCTTTGCCTATATGGGGCCGCTGGATGGTCACGACATCAATGCCATGGAGCAAGCCTTTGCNGCCGCCAAGAACNTGCAGGAACCTGTCTTGATNCATGTNCGGACNGTGAAGGGGAAGGGTTANGCTCCCGCTGAACGCGACCGGCTTTGCATGCATGGCGTGGGTGCATTCGAAATGGACAAGAAGGGGGAACCGGTCGCCAAAACCGGCAGAGGCGGNCCAGCNAAATANCAAGATGTCTTTGCTGAAGCANTGATCAGAGAGGCAACTCGAGACGACCGCATCGTTGGAATCACGGCGGCGATGCCCGACGGNACCTCGTTGGGCAAGTTTGCCAGTGCCCATCCCCACCGATTTTACGATGTGGGGATTGCCGAAGAGCATGCTGTGACTTTTGCGGCGGGTCTGGCGGCTGCCGGCGCGAAACCTGTCTGCGCAATCTACTCCACATTCCTGCAGCGGGCACTCGACCAAATCATACACGATGTTGCACTCCAAGAGTTGCCGGTGACCTTCGCTATGGATCGGGCAGGTTTGGTCGGCGCCGATGGGGCGACTCATCAGGGCGCTTTTGATATCGCCTATCTAAGAATGATCCCGAACATGGTCGTCATGGCTCCCTGCAATGAAAATGAGCTGGCAGGTGCCCTTGCCACCGCTCTCGACCATGACGGCCCCGCCGCCTTTCGGTATCCTCGAGGTACCGGTCCCGGGGTTGCAATCGAGTCAAANCCCCAGGCTTGGCCNCTCGGAAAGGGCCGCTGGCTCCGNACCACCGAGGCTCCTGAGGTNACGATACTGGCCCTCGGGACTTTCTCGCCGATTGCGGTCAAAGCAGCNGAAACCNTGGAGGCGGAAGGTATCTTGGTGGATGTGGCGGACATGCGGTTTGCCAAACCGCTGGATGAGGAACTCCTCTTAGCAGCCGCCCAGCACTCGAAACTGCTCGTGACGCTAGAGGAGGGCTGTTTGGCGGGAGGCTTTGGCTCGGCAGTTCTTGAGCACCTTAACGCCCATGGCCTATCCACCCCCGTACGCCGCTTGGGTCTTCCAGATACCTTCGTCGAGCACGGTGACCCAGTGGTTCAATATGCCCGCGTCGGTCTGGATCAAGAAGGCATCGCTGCGGTTTGCCGGGAAGTGAGACGCTCGGCNGTGATCACATCAGACAGCGAGCAAACCGAGCAATGAGGTGGTGGCTGGTCAGCAGTTTTCTACTGGTAACTGCGAGCCGCCCTCCCAGTGTCACNTTGGATCAAAGCGCCGCTCTGGTGCATTATGCCAAAGCTCAGATGGCGCGCCACTTAGGCGATGGTGAGCGTTACCTGCTCGAGTTGGATCAAACGACAACGTTGGACCGTCACACGGCGCTGCCGAATCAAGAATATCTTGCCTTGCTGAAAGCCCTGGGCCGTAGTGGGGATGCTCGACGCCACTTGGAAGATATGATGCGACCATGAAACTTTATTGTCTCCTNCTTGCATTGGGCATCAGTGGCTGTGCCCGGTTGCAACCGATATCAGTCGAGGAGGCAAAACGAAGAACGGCGGTCCTGCTGGANACACCATCGTTCTTCTTTGCCACGGCGAAGGCGACCTATTTCGATTCGAAACGCCGACTTAAGGGTGAGTTGGGACTCGTCGTCGCATCCCCNGATCGTCTTTATGTNGAAGTGCGTGGNCCGGGTGGAACCCCAGTCAGNACCTTTGTNTGTAAAGGAAAAANAGCCCAACTCTATGACTTGGAAGGCCCTGGTTTTTANGAAGGGGAAGCGACCCCTTATGCCCTCGGCCGGATACTGCCTGTCAGCTTACCTCCTGCTCAAGCAATCGCNTTGTTATCGGGCCGACTCCCGATTCCTGAGAATCCAACGAATCGGCAACGCAAAGGCAAAGAGGTNATTCTTGAAGGNGCCGTNGAACACTTAGGCCAAGTTCGACTNANGGGAAGTCNAGACCGCTGGACTGTCATTTTGGTGGATCGAGGACTTACTCTCCATTTCGAGGATCGTCACTCCTCTGGACTCTTCCAGCGGTTAGAGATCATCGATCAAGGCATGAAGCGGGAAGTTGTCTTTCAACTTGTCGACCTCGACCTTTCCGGGGAGCCACCATCCGATGAGGTCTTTCACCTTCAGGCTCCCGTAGGTTTAGAGGTGCAACCTCTTTGATCCCTCAACGCCCTTTGATTTGGTCCCTTGTCCCGGCGCTGATCGTGCTGGGGGCAATGGCTGTGGGCTTAGANCGCTCCGCAGGCTATCATTCCGACACGGTCGATGAATCCACTTACATTGCAGCCAGTNTTCGGCTTTGGCGCAAAGGTCGAGATNCCCTCAATGGAGAACAGCCTCCGCTGAGTAAATGGCTCATGGGCGACCTTTTGAGCATGGTGGAGTCGGATGTCCGAAACGGTCAGTCCAACGGCTGGACGGATGGTCTNTGGGGGCACCCTCCCGAGCGAATGATGCGGAACTTGCGGACCGTTCGNTGGGTCAGCATCGGCTGGATTCTGGCCAGCGGCTTGCTGCTGTTTCTTTTCTTAAGAAAGCGCTTCGGCGAAGGACCAGCCCTGCTCGCCTTAGTTTTTGCGGCAAGCTCCCCACTCCTCTTCGCCCATGGCAGTTTGGCCACGATGGAAGCGGGTGCGACCTTCACGACAACCGTNTTGTTCATCGCCTGCTTTCGCTGGGCCGAGGCTCCGAATTTATTTCGAAGCCTCCAGGTGCTCCTGGCGGCTCTCATCGCCACCCTCGCAAAAATGAGCGCCTTTCTCCTCATTCCGCCCGGACTTGTCGGCCTTGGGATGGTGTGTTTTTGGCGATCACGTCGCAACAAACCATGGCGAAAGGAACTAACGACTCTTTTGGCACTCCTCATCCTGGCAGGTCCCCTCGGTTTATGGGCTGCCTATGGATTCGAAAGGACAACGATTCCTGCCTCAGCCTTTTCTCGGGGCGAACATCGAGATCTCGCCGTGGTTTTCGGCGGCCCCAATCGAATCGTCAGTTTTCTAGGCAAAGAAGGTAAAATCACTGTTCCTGCCTACGATTTTTTGAGCGGNCTGGGTTTCCAAATAGACCACAGCCGAGGGGGACATAACAACTTCATGGATGGCAAGGTTNGCTTCGACGGCTGGCCCGACTTCTTCTTGAGGTCCATGCTTTACGAAACACCATTGCCGAACCTGGCCTTAGCCTTTCTCGCCATCATGCTCGCTTTNTCGCGTCCGAAAACTCACCTTCGGGAATGGACTTTCCTCGTCGCACCGCTGGGCCTCTTCATCTATCTCTCCTTTGTCACCAAAGCCCAAGCAGGTCTGAAGTACATGATGCCTGTCCTGATGCTTTGGATTGGATTTCTAGCAACCGTCCTGGGGCGCTGGTGGCAAGAGCGCGACCCTCATCGTCCGGACTTTCGTGGCGCCGTTCTACTCGGTCTCCTGACCTTAAGTCTGGGCGATGTGCATCGGCACCATCCCCATTATCTCATGTANTTCAATCAAATNGCTGGCGGTCCCATGGAGGGAGATCAACATCTNATTCACGGAAAAGACTGGGGTCAAGGACAGCGACAATTGGCTCAGTGGCAACGACGGAATGGCGTCTTTCGATTGTGGTATGCAAAGTATCATGGGAANCCCTCNGCCTGGGGAATCCGCTCGATGAAACCTCCGTGCCGCCCCGTTCTCGGCTGGGTCGCCGCCCATGTTTCCGAGATCCACCGTCCGGAGTGGCATCCGCCCGTTGGATGTCTTCACTGGCTTAAAGCCCTCAAACCAGTCGGTCACTTTGGCTTCGGGCTGCGCTTGTGGCACGTGTCTCGAGCCGATTATCGAGCGTTAGAGCAAAAGGAGGACGGACAGTGGATTCGGTCGGTGCCGTAGTTCCTGCCTACCAGGCAGCCACAATCCTCCGCCCCACGCTGGCTGAGCTCACGACGCGCTTACCCGTGGTCGTCGTGGACGATGGTAGTACCGATGGAACAGCAGAGATCGCCCACCAGGCGGGTGCTTGGCAGGTCCTCCGGCAGGACCGTAGACGAGGCCCAGGAGCGGCAGTCCATGCTGGATTCAGCTTTTTGCAAGAACACCACTTCAAAGTTGGGGTGGTGCTCGATGCAGATGGTCAAATGGACGTTGACGCTCTCGACCATCTCCTGAGCCCCCTCAGGAAGGGGCAGGCTGCTCTTGTGCGCGGCAGTCGCTTTGAACCGGATTCGGGGGCTTGCACGGTCCCTTGGCTTCGCCGACAAGCGGCCCGCTCGCTGACGCCTCTGGCCAGCCAGCGTGTAGGTCAATCCATTCGTGATCCACTCTCGGGATATGTGGCTCTCGATTTAAACTATCTTCCCGACTGGTTATGGCCTGGCTACGGCTACCCGATCCATCTTGCGGCTCAAGTCGGCTCCGAAGGCGGAAAAATCACACATGTTCCTGTCCCCTCTCGTCGGCCGCAGGGTGGCGTCAGCCGTCACGGTCTTCACCGACTGTTCACGGTTGGGGGTGCCCTCTGGGCTTCCGGTCGATTCAAGCATCGGTGAACATTCTCACCCTCACCAGTTCATATCCGTCAGGTTCAGGGGACCCGAGGGGCGCCTTTGTCGCCACCAGCGTGGCTCAACTCCGTGAAGCAGGCCATCACGTGGAGATCGGTCAACTTCATTTCACCGCGGAAGAATCCATCCTCGAACGTCTTCGAAGACGCCCATGGCAAGCCCCTGAGTTCGCAGCCCGCACACTGAAAGCCCTTCGAAACATCAGAGACTATGATCGAGTGGTTTGCCACTGGGCATGGCCATTTCCGCAACTCGCCCTTCTGCGTGGGGTTCCGAAGGAAAAGATAAGGATTTGGTGTCATGGAAGTGGTTTACGACTTCTTCATGGCAGCGGCCTTGAGACATTGATACCACAGGCTTCTACAGCCATCGTCGCCGAGCACCAACGACGACTTCTGCCATCGCGGCTCCAGAAATCAGCACCGGTGATCCCTGCACCTATCGCCCCAAAGTTCCCTCGCCATAGCGGACCTGTGGACAAGAAAATCATCTTCATTGGGCGTCTGACCTGGAACAAAGGTGCCGATTTGCTGCCCGGTATCCTTGATCTACTTCCTGGCTGGCAGGCAATGGTTGTGGGATGGGGTGCCTTGGCGCCGAAGCTACAGGCGGATCCCCGTATCCAATGGCTGGGAGCCTTGCCCTCCCCAGAATGGACTGAACATGTGGGCCGTGGGGTCGCCGTGATCCCTAGCCGTGTCCCGGAAGGCGCTCCGCTGGTGCTGCGTGAATTCCGCTCACTGGGTCTACCCGTGGTCGCTCGTGATCTACGAGGACTCCGAGAGCCCATCCAGTCCAATGGCTTGGGGGCGCTGGTCCGATCGGATCGACCGAGAGAGTGGGCGAAGGCCTGTGAGCATGTCCAAACCTGGAGGCTTCCAGAGTGGCAGGCCACTTGTCATGCATCGGCATGGCGACAATTTGTCGTCAACGACCACGATGCCATACATCATAAAAATGGTGCCCACCCCGGGAGTTGAACCCGGACGGGCTTTCGCCCGAAGGATTTTAAGTCCTCTGCGTCTACCGATTCCGCCAGGTGGGCAGCGGTTTCACCCTGGCCGCTTGGGGCAGCCTGAGTTAAGGTGGCGCAGGAGAGAAGCCCTTGCGCCCGCAAGACCATCTGGACGAACTGACGGCCTTTGTCGAGCGGATCTCTGAGAATCCCGAGATATTACGCTCGATACCCAGCATAGAATTCCCCTTTGCAATCGCCATCGGTCTCGGAATCATCGTTACTTTTATCATGAGGTTAAGCCCTGTACCCAACCCGTATTTCTCATTGATCGTCGGGTTCTCCTGGGGGCCTACGGTGATCAAGGTCCTCACCTTATTGATCGGCCTCAGCCCATGGACAGAGCCTGCTTTCTTTCACAACAGTTGGTGGCTCGTCAGCCTGGGAGTCGGCGGCATCTCTCCCTGGCTGTACCGATGGGGACGATCGGGGAGCCCAACGGTTGTGATTGGTTTTGTGCTAGGCATCTTCGTCATCTTTGCCCTACTTGCCAGCCTAGCGGACAGTCTTACCTAAACGATGCAGTTTCTATTCTTCTGGGACACGGCAACGACGTCCCCGCAAAACAAAAGCGACCGACAATGCGGTCGCTGGTGCGAGGGGGGGGACTCGAACCCCCACAGGATTTCCCCACTAGTACCTGAAACTAGCGCGTCTACCAATTCCGCCACCCTCGCGGCCGGCGGTTGCTAGCCGCGCGGAAAATGACTGTCAACCGGAGAAGCGAGTGAGTCAGTCCCATTACGACCGCCAACGCCTGTTGGAAATCATGCGCCATGAGGGCAGAAAAATGCTCGCTGCGGACATCATGGATCGTTACGGCGTTCCGGAGGGCTTCCGTCGACCATTCCGTCAATGGCTCAAGGAGCTTCAAGGGATGGGGCTACTGAGCAAAAGTGGCCAACATTATCTTCTGCGCTCCCGCCCGAAGATGCGAGGAAAGCTACAGGTCTCAACCCGTGGCTTTGCCTTCGTGGACGACAATGCGGGAAAAAGCGCCTTCCTTGCGCCCGGCAGCTTCAAAGGCTTACTCGATGGCGACATGGTCGATGTTGCGATCGTCCGAGGCAAGAAGGGCTTCGAAGGTCTCGACCCACAACTTGTGGAACGTGGACGAAAGAAACTCATCGGTCGCCTGCGAGAAAGTCACCGAGGCTACATCCTCGAGCCGGAAGACCGACGCCTTGAAATGCTCGTGACCGTTGAAGTGGGTGATGAGGTACCGGCAGATGGCAGCTTAGTTCGCGTCGAGATTCTGGACTTTGATCTCAATGAGTCCGTTGGAAGATACGGTAACCCCCCGCTCCGTACCCGACTCCATGAGGTTCTTTCTGGCTGGCCTCGGCAGCAGTTGGAAATCCTTCGAATCCTTGATGAGCAGGGAGTGGATGAGGGCTGGTACGATGCCCCCTGTCCCGTTCCAGCGCAGGCTGAAGATGGTGGCATCCATCGGGTCGACCTCACTGGACTCCCCTTCGTGACGATCGACCCCCCGGATGCTCGAGATCATGATGACGCAGTCTTTGCCCGCTGGAATGAAGCAGGTGCAGAACTTTACGTTGCCATCGCAGACGTCGCCGGCTTCGTTCGTCCCGGCTCGCAGTTGGATGAGCGGGCAGTTCACCTTGGCTGTTCCACCTATCTACCAGGTCGTGTTTTACCGATGCTGCCAGACCAACTCTCGGCGGATCTTGCCTCTCTTAGAGAAGGCGTCGACCGTCCCGTCGCTTACGTTCGAATGCAGTTCGACTTTCAAGGGCAGTTGGAGTCGAGCGACTGGGGCCTGGCGACCATCTGTTCACGTGCAGATCTGCACTATGATCAAGTTCAAGACCAGATCGATGGGGCAGCCGATCACCCTGATCCTGAAATCAAAGACCAAGTAGACGCACTGGTTCAAGTCGCCCGACTGCTGCTCGGGCGGCGGTCAAAACGAGGCATGCTCAATCTCGCCAGCGAGGAACCCATCTGGGTATTGGATAATGAAGGGCGTCCGGAAAGCCTCCATCTGAAATCCCAGCGTTTCAGTGAAAAGCTGATTGAAGTCTTCATGGTCACTGCAAACGAAACCGTTGGTGCAAAACTCATGGAGGCTGATTTACCAGCACCTTATCGGGTTCATGACGACCCCCAATCGGAACGTCTTGCCACTGTCCTGGCGCTGACAGCCCGTCTTGGGCTGCCTCCGGTGAGCCCTAAACCGAGCGTGCTCGAACTCAATAAACTCCTGAATAAAGCCCGCGGCTTGCCCAGCTACGAAGCGGTCTCAGGGCTCTTGTTACGGGCCATGAGCAGGGCGATTTACTACGCCGAGCCCACGGGCCATTATGGTCTTTCCTCACCCAGCTACCTCCACTTCACCTCACCCATTCGTCGCTACCCGGACCTTCTCGTTCACCGAGCCATGCGCTGGGCTTTGGGGGATCGTCCCGACAAGAACCTCCTCAGTGGCGATGATTTAGCCAATGCGTGCGCCCAGGCGAGTCGCTGCGAGCGGCGTAGTGTGGAGGTGGAACGCAGTGTTGATCGACTTTTTGCCTGTATGCTTTTAGCCGATCGAATCGACGACGAATTCGAGGGTCGTATCCGGAGCGTCGACACGCGAGGTCTGACCATCGCATTGGACGAGCCCCCAGTGCACGTGAAGGTGCCCGTAGAGGGTATTGGGGGGCGTTGGATCCTCGACCCCAAAGATCAAACCCTAGCCGATAAACGGTCTGGACGACGTTACCAGTTAGGTGAACGGGTAACGATTCGCCTGATCGATGTGAACATCTCCGCTCGTTCCACGACTGCCGTTCTGATTCGCCCATGAGCAAAGATCGGGTCAAAAGAGCGGGCAGAGGCGCCCTGTTCATCGCCGGCGCCAAGTTTCTCTTTCTGCTCTCAGGTCTCGGCCTTACCTTCTTGGTTCCTCGACTGATCGTTGACGGGGAAGGCGAGCAAGACCCGGCGCAATTTGGTCGCTATCGCGTTGCAGCCCAAACCATGACCATTCTGGCGCAAACGCTTCTTATTGGCACCTTACAACTCGTCAGCAGGTTTGCCGCCGAACGTCGCACTTCGATCGGTACGCTGGTCGCCTACCTCGCCCGGCGGGTTTTGCCTCTCTTCATTGCTGTGGGGCTGATCTTACAACTGCTCGCACCGACTGTAGCCACCAGCGTCTTGAACGACCCCCAGATGACGCCCCTACTTCGCATCGCCTTTCTGATCCCCGTGATTTATGGCTGCTATGGCTTGTTCATGGGTGCGGTGAACGGCAGCCAATCCTTCGGCTTGCAAGCGAGCCTCGACTCCGGATTCAGTGTCCTTAAACTCTCCGGAATCCTCGTGCTTTGCTGGTGGTTTGCCCAAAGTACATGGCCTAGTGGCGGTGCTCGAGGTGCACTACTTGGCTGGATGACGGCAGCAACCTGCATTACCCTCGCAGCAGTCTTAGCAACCAAGAAACTACGCCGAGCAGGCCTTGGGCCTCTCGACCATATTCAACCGGGCGAAATGAAGCGTTTCGCTCTGGGTATCTTTAGTTTCACCCTTGCCTTCGAACTCTTCAAACAAGTGGATTTACTTTCCGCAAAGGCGATGGCTTCAAGTCTGGGCGTGGGCGAAGCAGGACAAGTTCTGGTTGGTCAATATGCTGCTGCCGTTGATTTTGCCCGAGTCCCCTACTTTATCGTCCTGGGTATTAGTTTCGTTGTTTTTCCCATGCTGAGTGAAGCCGCCTTCAGTGGCGATGACTCACGGATACACGATTACATTCGCCGTGCCTTTCGCTTTACCCTTGGACTCGCTACCGTGAGCGCTCTCGGAATTTTAATCGCTGGCCCTGGTCTCTTGCCGAAGCTGTTTGGACCGGCCTACGGTTCAGCAGCCCCCGTGTTGCAAATCCTCGCCTTCGGGCAGGTCGCCTTTGCCTTGTTCACCATGGCGATGAACGTCCTCAATGCATCGGGGCGCCCATTTACTGCATTGTGCCTCGTGCTCGTCCCCGCAGGCATCGGTGCCTTGATCGTTCCAAAAGTCTTCGCATCGGGCGGTCTCATCGCCGGTGCCTGGGCAATGATCACACTCCTCAGTCTCGCTGCGTTGGCGGCACTCATCACCGTCCGAAAAGTCCTTGGCGCCACCCTCTCGCTCGCCGCCTTCCTAAGAATCACATGTGCTGCGGTCTGCGTTGGCTCGATCGCCTTGTTTTGGCAGCCCAGTTCAGTGATCTCTTGCGTGGCATCCTTGGCGGTCGTGGGTCTTTCCGACCTCTTGATTTTGATTCTCCTGCGGGAATTGAATTCCGAGGACTATCAATTGATCAAAAAGGTGCTTGGGAAAGCGTAACTTACTCTCGCACGGTAGCTGCGAGAAAAGCACGTGCAAGGATCGGCCAGTCGACACCTGTTTGATCTTTGGGCAGATCCGCCATGGCGCTGGCAAAGCCCTCAAGGAAGAGATCGAGCGTGTCATTACTCCACTCTTCCTCCCCTTCCCAATAGTCTCGCACCAACTCACGCAGCCAGTGAATCATCTCCTCGGCGGTCTTTAAATCGTCAACCGAGGCTTCGAGATCGAAGGGCGGCTCATAATCCGCTGGTAAAGGCAACAAACGAAGCTGCGGGTTTCTTGGGCGCGTACTCATGCGGGTTTCCTGAGGACCAAATCGTAAAAGCTGCCGAGAAAAGGTAGCCCTCGACCAGCGAGGTGCTCCATGCCCTGAAGCGCCGGGGCAACCAAGGGAATCTTGTGCAGAAACGGCAAGGGCGTCAGGACCCGCAGTCCGTAGGTATCGAGGGTTTCCAAATCGTCGGGGAAGTAGCCTCGGGCCTGGCGAGGGCTATCGAAGCGAAAGTACACATCCTTTTCGCGCTGTCCTCCTGCGCCTGTGACGCCCGGGGGCTTCACCATCCATAGAAACCCTCGAATGCTCCTGGGATTGTAGAATTCAGCAACGATGACCCCCCCCGGCTTGAGGACTCGGACCATCTCCATGGCAGCATTCCGCATCTCCTGTACATGAGCTAAGACTTTGAAAGAACAAATCATATCGAAGCTCTCGTCTTCGAATGGTAATGCCTCTGCTCGAGCCTGCTGGACACACAATCCTCGAGCTCGAGCCCGCTCGAGCATACCTTCGCTCAGGTCGATGCCCACCACATCGTCAAAATCATGCTTTAACCGTTCCAAAACCAGTCCCGTGCCACAACCGACCTCGAGCAAACGTCCGCCTCTGGCGTGGCGTCGAACCAAGGCAGCTTGCCGGTCGTCGAGCCAAGCGTGATAGCCTCCGCCTCTTCTGCGATCATAGCGCTCGGCAAAACGGTCATAGTAGGTTTCGGTTGCATCGCTCATGGCGGTCCATCCTCGGCGGGTTTTTCTTCGACCACAGACGCACCGGGTGTTTCAAATTTCTTGCGCGCTGCAGCCCCTTTGGCCGGTGAATCGTTCGGGGGGGGCGTCGCTCTCATTTTCTTCTTTTTTTGTATTTTTTTACGAGGCTTCGACCAACTCAATGGTCGAATTCCCTCGATGGTCGAAAGCACAACCCGTGTGCCTGACGGCGTTCTGACTAAAGGACCATCTGCATCTGGCAACAACCGTTCTTTGCCCACATAAAACCCAAGACTAATCTCATAATCCCCAGCAGGGTATCGACTCATACGGCCCACCACGACTCGGTTTTCCACGAGAACGCCAGGAGGCCATTTGTTGAGCGGAAAATAACCTCGCCCAGGAATATGGTCTTTGTTGACTGTCTTGCGGCCGTTCTTCAATCCCACCGCAACACGCCAAGGAAGCTTAGGTCGTCGATCAGCGCGCATGTAGAGACTCAGAAAATATTCAGGCTTACCCGGTTTGCCCCCTTTCCAGAACCGCCACCCTTCAAGATTGATCAACTCACCGAAACGCTGGGGTCGCTCCAACCGGTGCTCCTGAGGAACCTCATCCACGAGCATCTCTTTCACCCGTAAGCCTCGACGCACATAGACGCCCTGATTCATCGCCTGCAAAAGTTGCATCATCATTCGATCACTGAGCGGTGTCCCCGGTCGGTAGATATTGTTCATCTCACCCGGGTCATGCTCAAGGTCGTAAAGTTCGAAAAGATTGGCGTGAAGCCGGTAAATGAGTCGATAGCGCCCCGTCGACCAAGCGAAGATTTGACCCACTCGGTAAGATTCGGTCAGAACCCCCCGGTCAAGGGGCTCCGGAGCTCCTTGCAGTATGGGGACTAAACTCTCTCCAAAGGCAGTTCGAGGCTTCAAACCAGCTAAGTTTAAAAGGGTGGGCATGACGTCGAGGATACTCGCCGCTGACTTTAATCGACGAGCTTTCACAGCATCGCCTTCGATGATGAAGGGAATGTGGACGTTGGGCATGTACAAATCCATTCCATGATGATGCGCTCCATGTTCGCCAAACGCCTCACCGTGGTCCGAAATGAGCGCAATGGTGGTCTTGGGCAGTGCCGACAACTCCTCAAGCAGCGGAGCCAAATGCTCGTCCATGAATGCAATGGAAGCATCATACCGATCGCTCGCTGAACGGCCAAAATCGTAGTCTGCAATTGGATGATAGGGGTCATGGGGATCAAAGAAGTGCAACCATAGGAAGCGCTTCCCAGAACGGTGACGACTCAACCATTTCCTAGCGGCAGCAACGGTCTCCGGCGCACTGTCCAAATAGCGAGTACTGATAATGTTGAGATCCTGGATCCCCTGGGCGAAGTCGTTGGTAGCGTTATCGATCCCTGTAAGAACGGCCCCTGTTCGAAAACCACCCGCCTTAAATGCCTCCGCAATTGTTTCGAGTTCTCGATCCAGACGATAACTGCCTTTCGTCGCCACGTAATTTGGAATCTGACTGATTCCTCGACTGGTGAGCAGGCCGGGAATGGCAGCGATCGTGTAAGGTCCAGAAGTGTAACCTTTCTCAAAAACTGCTGCCTTTTTGGCCCATGCGTCGAGTCCAGGACTCGTTGGGTGCTTCCGATAACCGTAGGAACCGAGTCGATCGGCTCGGAGTGCGTCGATGGAGACAAGAACCACTAATTCGGATCGTGCGTCCGGATCCATCTCCACGAACTGTGTTGGCTTCGGGGGAATGATCACACTTTCCTTCAGATCACCGCCCAGACAATCCTGATCGATGCCATCATCTGGAAGATCCACGGCTCCAGGAAAGATCATGCCATCGAAGGGTGCGCAATCACCACCACCGACCAAGGCTGCGACACCGTCTCGGTCCACGTCGCTCGCTTGGCGAATCACCGACGCCAACAAACTGCCCACGGGCGCTCCACCCACGACGAGGGGTCGTGGCGCTGCTAAACTTCCGAGCCCCAGACCCAGCACCAGTGAGAGACCTGCTGCGAGCCATAGACGGAAGTCGCCCACGAAGCGCCGGGGCAGAAGTTGCGCCGCCAGGCTGAGTAGAAGCAACGCAGTGAGACCGAGGGGAAGCCAGGGCTCCACCTCCTTAAAGAGCAGATCTCGCTGCAGCCAAAGATAGATGTAGAGACTGCTGAGGGCGACGATGCCCACACAGAGCACCCTAAAGCGCGAGAGCGGTGAACTAAAGTGAAAGCGCTGCAGCCATCGCTGAATCCGTCGAGTGAGGAGTGCGATGACGCTGAGGACCGTCATCAGAACCATCCCCTGAGCGAAAGCCGTGTACAGTTCGGTTTTGAAGAGGCCATCGAGGCTCATCAGTGCCCTGACGCCTACAGCCAACGCGATGGGAGTCACAGCGAGTCCTAGAAGGAACGCCAGCGTCCGACCACTCTCTTGCGGATGACCAGACCGATGCTCCCAAAGCTCGATAACCCAACGCCGAAGAAGCTCCCGATCCGATCCCAGCAGTCCGTGAAAAGTCAGGCTGAGCAATGCGCTGGCCATCTGATGCAGCCCCATGATGGCAAGGACTCCAAAAATCAGCCCGAGGCTAAAGCCGCTACGCCAGAGACCAAAGAGGCCATCGACAAGACCTAAGCCTGCTCCAAGCACCAAAGACCAACCGAGGGTCGAGATCACACCGCCACCCCCATCTCTTCGTAATGCCGCACCATGTCTTGGGCGAGGCGCTCAGGGCGAAAGCGAGAAGCGTAAACATTTTTCGCTAAGGTTGCCGCTTCATCTGAAATGGCAGCTTCGCAAGCGCGAGCAAGGGCTTGAGCGTCTTTGGATGGGCAGGCAAAAACACTGCGTTCGTCGGAGCAAACAGCGAAGGGTGATTCCTGCGCCACCACCGCAGGAACCCCCGCAGCTAAACCTTCAAGAAGCACCAATGGATAGTCCATCTTCGCGGTTAAATCGGTTGCGGGTAAAATCTGAACATGAGCCCCTGCCACCAGGTCGCCAATCCAATCGATCCGACCCAAAAGATAAACACGTTGCTTCAAATTGAGTTCTTCAACTCGCCGTTCCAACTGTCGGAGACAGCGCTCATAATCGGCACCTTTTGGCCGCGTAGCGATAACTAATTTGAAAGTTGAGGGCAGGTGACTCAATGCACTCAAAGCTTCAAGGGCTCCTCCGCCCGGTCGAAGATCTCCGGCGAAAAGAACGTAATCGCCGAAGCGTTCACGGCACCGTTCTCGGCCGACTTCAGAAAACGAAAGGGGGAGCACGGCAGGTTCGACCAAGTGACTCTCTACCCCCTCACGCTCCAACCGTATTCGAGCGGACTCGCTAAGTACCAAATGTCGATCAGCGAACAAACTTGGTTTCACTGCCCTTCCTTGGGCTGGCATCGAGCACAAGGTATGCACAGAAGGTCGATCAATGAACCGTTTTGCAACACGTGCTGCGGCGGCAGAACGAGGATTAGGCGCAAAGAAAAAGTGGCGAAGTTCTTCGCCTTTGGCTGTCAACAAGCGCTTAAAGACCCGTAAGTTTTGCAAGATACCAGGCGCAAAGCGCCCCGCTCCCTTGTAGATAACTTCATCTTCCACACCCGAAATATCAGAGCCATGCTGCGTTGACATCAAACGTAGATGCAAAGGCTTTTCGAGCCCCTGGAGGCCCACTGCGAAGGCTCGAGCCAATTGACTGGAGCTATCGTGCCATGGTGGAGCCATCGGCTTTGTGACGAGAAGAATCGACATGGGCTGCGCCCATATAGACTTCCGCGACCAGAGTCGACCTGAACCGTGCAAAGCTGTTCAAATCTCAGGGGGAGGAGCGCCAAACCCCTTGAGGCGTTTCAATTTGAACCTCCGTGCCCTGCACCATCTGCTTGACCATGATGTTCGCCAATACGGTTGGACTCATCGATTCCGGATCCAGGCTCTTTAAAAGCCCTCTCAGGGGGCGTTGCAGGCGAACTCGAGTCATGGCGTTCGGTTCAAATTCCGCCCCAGGGGCGTCGACTCTGTCGAGGGAGAGAACCTCGCCCCAAGGGAGATTAGTCCGCCATTCGAAGTCACTCCAAGTCCCTGGGCCACGACGCCACCGACCAGCAAAGGCTGCAGATTGCCCCATGAGATCATAAGCATCAGGTAATCGCTGCGTTCCACCATGAGCCCGAGCGACCAAATAATGGAACTGACAGTAAGCCACGTCCTGACTGGACATGACAGGCGAAACGTAAGCTTGCGCCTCGTGGACCGATTCCACCATCGATTGCCCTAAACGAGTCGGATTGAACGGCGAGCCGCTATGCCCTGCATGCGCACGACGGGATCCAAGCCATTCCAGCAGCCAGGACGCCATGTCACCAATTCCTGCATCCAGATCCGGTACGGGATCACACGGTACGAGTTCGAGGCTGTAGGTCACCGCATAGGCTTGGTCGATTTCAAACTCAAAACCCAGTTCATTGCTCGCCGACCAACTCCCTTCACCGAACACAACCCCTGTACGGTCCCAATCGAGGGTGTACACGAGGTCGCCACTCAACTGAAGCTCGGAGCCCTGTGCATCGGGATCAGGCCCTTCGACCCCCGAGAAACAACCAAGTTGACAAACGGTCACCAACAGGGCGCCGACAGCCATGAGCCCAGCCCGCAAAGGCATTGAGAATCGTCTCATCTTCGAGCGTCTTAGGGAACGCAGGCGATCGTCCCATCTCGGGTTTCACGACAAACTCCTGTCATCTGTCGGCCCTCGACCTCAAAGGCACAAGCGTCTCCGACACTCATTCCGGCACAGGCATCCTGGGCCGCCTGGGGGGGACCACCGCCACCGCCACCACCGCCGCCACCGCCGCCACCGCCGCCACCGCCACCGCCGCCACGGACATTGGTCGCTGTGCCTCGAAAGCATCCTGCCCAATAAGGGAATGTCGATGTTATGTGGTAACCGTAGGAACCGTCCGGCTGGATCCGACCATTGCATTCATCGAGGTAGGTCTCGCCTTGTTTCGCCACGTATTCGTTGGTCTCAAATCCATATTCAGTGGGGATACACGCCGTCGTATGAACCCCGTCCACCACAGTTGGCGCACAAACGTGGCAGTCATTGCCGGCATTGTTCATGTCCCGGCCGTCGTCACAGACAGCCGCGTTATTGCAGGCACTGTTGCTCTCACAGCCAAGTGTTCCGACCATCGCCGAATTGTTCTCCCAACTCGATTGGAACTGAATCAGTCGAGAGCAGGCCTCATCTGCGCATCCCCGATTTCCGTAAACGGGAAAGCCATCGAGTGCGTAGCCAAGAACGGGTGATGGCTGACTCGGGTCCGGGTCTGGATTGTTCCAAGGCTCAGCGACCAAGCCACTGGATGTGAAGCATTTCTCGATGATTGTGTGATTGTGATAATCCATGCCCGTGTGACCACCGCAAGCATCGAGAATACCATTGGCGACAGGATCACCATAAGGGTCAGGCGTCGGCCCCTCACTGGCTGCATTCAGTGACAATCCCGTATTCGTCACTCCAGCGCTTCCCAACTGAGGAAAACCCTCATTAATCCGACTCGGCTCGGCTGCCACCTGAGGGAACCGAGGAAAGACATGCGTGACGTTATTTTCCACCAAGGCATTGGGCGTCAGGGCGATGTAGGTATAATGCGGGATGTCATTAGTTGTCACTCTGACCTCGGTTTCCGTGCATTCCACACTGAGCCGAGGCATCAAGTCGCCCTCATCGGGCCCCGGAGCACTGGCGACATCGAGAAAGTGGTCGGCTTGGGGGCAATCACTGGATCCTCCCCCCCCGTTGCCGGCGCACACACAATCTGACCACTGGTCGCCTTCATCACCACAACTTTGGGCACCGCTCTGCCCGTCTGCACACTCGCAAGACTGGGTCGAACCCGGCTCACAGATTCGCTTCTCTTCCTCTTCGGTTGGTGTTTCGGAACCACACGCAAGGACGCCGAGAAGAACAATCATCATAGGAATTTTTAGGGTTCGAAGCATCGAATAGGTCCTCCAAGAAGTCGAATCGACACGACGAGTGGTGACAAGACCTGCCGACTCGGGATTAGGCTCTAATGCTGGAGACCACCTCCGTCAAAGGTGCCCTCCACCAGTAGACGCTGAATAACCAATGCACTGGATTTTGGCCAACGCTGATCCGTCGTGGGGTCAACCCAAACCAAACCTTTCCTCGGAGAGGCACCGTCAGACCATTCCTGCTCATCCAACAAAGGGCCTAACTGGATCGACTGCACATTGATGCTCGAAGCATGGGCTTCAACAATTGATTCCAACTGAGCCAGAAGCACTTTGGATCGATACTCGTCCTGCGCCGGGTGTCGCTCGAAATGATCACCATAATTTTGTCGGAGATGGAGAGAGAGTGGCCGATCCCCAACTCGCTGAAGTGCGGCCTCCAGTTCATGGTACCGTTCCTCATCCCAAGGATGTTCAATCACGAGCCGGATTCCCCCCTTTGCCCGGCCAATTCGCTGCAGATCGCCACGCTCCACAAAGGCCGGATTTAAGCTGGTAAGAATGCCTTGGTCCCGTCGATCGTGAAGCCCCTCTTCCGGATAGCCTTGAGCCGCCAAAGGATCGAGAATCCAACGGTGGTGACTCGCTTCTTCGTCCCGGTCCGCACGCGAATGAGGTTCTGGACAGCGTAGCTCGACTTCGACGAGTGGACGGTGAACATTGTCGTCAATNACATCAGNGGCCCACGCGTGAGCCATGAGTANATGATGGATNGNTTGCAGATAATACATGGGAGGTTGCAGTGNCTCATTCCAACCGACCTTGNCTCGACTNGCGATCCCGGAAAGGTCCCGTAACGTCAGCCAGCGTCCTACTCGATCACTTAACCGCCGACTGAGACCATCTGCATAATCGACGAAACGNTTCGCTGTATCTCGAGAAGCCCAACCCCCGTCCCGCTTTAGCGACCCCGGTAACTCACCGTCAGAAAGGCAGATCTGCGGTTCGAACTCCTGTTCCAGCAGTTGATCGACACATCGATCATAGGACTCAAAGTTTGCGGGATCCCAACGGTAGGTTCGCCCTTTGGGTTGCAGCCGCGGCCATTCAACGTCGAGTTGGAAAACCTGCAGACCAAGGCGTCGCCCAATTCGCAAATCTGAAGGGGGTAAAACCGGCCCCGAACAAGCCCACTGAGGGACAACATGCTGACTCACCGTGCGGCTCCACCCACCTTTTAATCCGAAGTGCCCCTGCCTGCCAACGGCATGACCGGCGTTGTCAGTTCCCCGTGACTTGTCGTACCGATCTGCCGAAGGGTGGTGACACTCATGGAAAATGATTATCTGTGGTGGGCGGTCGCGCTGGGGGCTCTCAGCGCCATCTCCCTGCCTCTCGGTTCGCTCCTCGGCCTCTCCTGGCAGCCAAGCAACAAGATTACAGCGGGCCTGACCGCCTTTGGGGGGGGAGCACTTATCGCAGCGCTCTCCATCGAGTTGGTAGCTCCAACTGCGTTAAAGCTGACCCAATCAGGTGTTTCCCCCGAGGATCTACACCACAACGTTCAGGCTTTGCTCAGCCTGATCGCAGGTGCCGTTGTTGGTGGAGGCCTTTTTCTCACCCTCGATGCCATCATCAACTCAAAGGGTGGCTTTCTGCGCAAAACCGCAACGACGATCGCTTACTTCTCCGGGCGTAAGGCTGCCCGACGCCGAGCGGTGATTAACCACCTCGCGGAAAGCGAACTCATTCGCCATGTTCCCATCGAAGTGGTGGAAGAGATGGTCGATCATGTTTCGTCGCAAGAGATTGAGTCGGGAAGCCAACTTTTTGCCGAAGGTGATGAAGGCGACGCCATCTATTTCATTGAAACCGGTGAAATCACGCTCTCCCATGGTGATGAAGCGTTTGCCCAGTTGGATGCGGGCGAAGTGCTTGGTGAAATTGCGCTGATCACCGGTGCCGCTCGAACCGCAACAGCGACCGCCAAAATTGACACGCGCTTACTGCGGCTTGAGAAGTCAGACTTTGATGAACTTCGACAGCAATATTCGGATCTGGAAGAGGCTGCTCAAAATCTGGCTCAAAGCCGTCTTGAAGAACTGGTCGCCCGAGAAAAAGGACAGGGCAGCCAGGACGCTGTCCAGTGGGCACATGAGGCCCTCGCTGCCATGCCGGCGATGGCTGTGGTCCCAACGGCTGCTCAACTCCACGAGGCGAGTGAGGAGCACCATGGGGCACCGATGGCAATCTGGCTGGGAATCATGTTGGATGGCATACCAGAAAGTTTCGTTATCGGCTCCGCCCTTGCAGCCGGGTTGGCGGCCACGTTGGCCTCTGATCCGAACACGGTCATCACTTTTAATTCGGTGGTCCCCTACACACTGATCGCAGGCTTGTTTCTCTCCAACTTCCCGGAGGCGATGAGCAGTTCGATCGGGATGAAGAAGCAGGGTTGGGGCAACTTACGCGTCTTTCTCATGTGGTCGAGCTTAATGGTGCTGACATCGATCGGCTCGGCCCTTGGCTACAGCCTCGGTGAGTCCTTAGGCCACGTCGCTGTCGTGGGAATCGAAGGTCTCGCTGCTGGGGCAATGCTGACCATGATTGCCAGTGCGATGATCCCAGAAGCAATCCATTTGGGCGGTGCTCGCATCACGGGAATGGCGACACTGTGTGGCTTCTTGGCGGCTATCTCCTTCAAACTGATGGAGATCGGCGGCGGCGGTATGGCGCACTAAAAACGAGAACAGGCGCCGAAGCGCCTGGACTGTTGGTAGCGGGGGCAGGATTCGAACCTGCGATCTTCGGGTTATGAGCCCGACGAGATGGCCAACTTCTCTACCCCGCAGCAGCAACGTCCCACTATCACTGCACCTCAGTCCGTCAACTGATTTTTATGTCATCTTCACCAACAGGCCCCTTGGTGGACTTCGCAGAAGGTAAGGTCATGATCGCCAGTGATGAAAGAACAGCGGCGGCTGCAAACAGATAGACCCCGATTTCTGCGCGGAAATGAAAGTTAAAACTCTCCGCCTTGAAGAACACGATCATCAAAGCGACGATGAACACGTCGGTCATGGACCATTTTGCGCTCACATCAAGCCACTTTTTCATCGACTGTCGAAGCTGAGGTCGGCCTGCCATGAATGCCAAGCTCAATGTGAGCCCCACTTTGAGGACAGGAAAACAAACAGAAAATAAAGTCAGCAAGCAGCCGAGAAACCATTCGCCTTCAACAAACAGTCGAGAAATGACTGCGCTGAGTGTTTGAACCCCGACAGGAATACCCGCTTTATAACGGATCCACGACTTCACGCAGGGGCGCCAACCGGGTGCACTTGCACCGTCTCCTGTGGCGATACATCGACTCCAAGAGATCCCTTCGCCCTTGGGCGTCAAGCCAACCTCACCAAGACTACGCTCCAGTCCTCGATCCATCCAGAATGCGCCGATCTCTTCTGCCTTTCGACGGGCACTTGCGCCGAGTACACCTTCGAGTTGATCCAATAACTTCTCAGAGGATCGAACGCTGTACTCGATGCCTCGATCTATTTTGGGAGGCAAATCCACATGGAAGTCACTACTCACAAACGGCACGTAGAAAGAGACGAGGAAACTGGCGCCTGCCAACAGACTCAGAAGGATACTCACCCACGGCTTCTGCAAGAGTTTCACTGCGAAGCACCATCGAAGAGTTCAAGCACCGAGATCGGGGGGCGACCGACTCGGGCTTTAGCTCCCATGACCACCACAGGTCGCTCGAGCAAAACCGGAGCGGAGACCATCGATTGCACGATCGTATCCTCCGAACTCTTCGGACTGAGACCATGCTCTTTGTAGGCTGCTTCCGTGGTCCGAAGGAGATCATGGAGTTCACATCCGAGTCGAACAGCAAGTCCACGAACCTCTTCGGGCTGCAAGCCAACTTCAAGGTAAAGTACCACCTCAGGCTGATATCCGTGTTCGTGCAACAGCAGAAGCGTTTGGCGTGATTTACTGCAACGGGGGTTGTGATAAATTTTCACGAAAATACCCCCTTCCCTCTCGTGGATTACCGAGGGACGCCTTGATGATCTAGGGGCTCTCTTTAACACCACTGCTTAATGTCAGCGTTTTGAGTGCGCAGGGCTTTTCGCTTAAGTTTCCGACCATGAGGTTTCATCTGTACAGGTGGGGGCAGTCTGGCATGGGTGCGCTGTGCGCCTTTTGTGTCGCTTTCCTTTCGATACCTGCCGCCGCGGAAAGTGCATGTGAAGATTTCGGCGAAGCCGCCCTGCACAGCGAACTCCAATCCGCTGAGCTTACCGAATCAAGTGGGCTTACGTTCTCAAGGCGAGATCCTGACTTGCTTTGGACCCACAACGATTCGGGTGATGGTGCGTTTCTGTACGGATTCAGTGTCGACGGAAGCTCGCGCGGAAAACTGCATCTGAGGGGGGTTGAAGCTACCGACTGGGAAGACCTCAGTTATGGTCCGTGCGGTGATGATCTATGCCTTTACATCGGTGATATTGGCGACAACCGTTCCCAGCGAAACAACGTCACCCTGTGGCGATTTCCGGAGCCTCAAGCACCAGGCGCTGGAGAAAAGCTCAGCGTCGGAGCTCAGAGGCTCGATGTGGTGTATCCTGAGGGTCCAAGAGATGCAGAAGGATTAGCGGTCGACCCCCTGAGCGGCGATATCCTTTTGGTGCAAAAGACCGTCGATCGGTTGTTTTCTGTGTACCGAATCCCCTCGACGATGTGGGGCGAAACTCAGGGCTGGGCGATGGCTGAAATCCTGACGGGGGTGGCATTGCCCGGTGGCACAGAAGCGCTCATGGTCACTCAAGCCGATATCGACCCCAGTGGATCGGAACTTTTTCTGGGTACATACGGTGCCGGCTTTCGACTCGATCTGATTCGACAAGATGGCCTAATCACCGACCTCGGATCCCCCCGAAAGGC
>NZRT01000079.1 GCA_002696345.1 Myxococcales bacterium | reverse complement strand
CCTCGAGTTGCAAAAGGGGGATGGAAGGCCCCCTTGGAGCGGCGACCGGAAGCCTGACCGAAGCGGGGGTCGTGGAGGTCGCTCGGATTCTGGCGGCCGCGGAGGTCGTTCGGATTCTGGCGGCCGTGGAGGTCGCTCGGATTCTGGCGGCCGTGGAGGTCGCCCCGACCATGGTGGACGTGGCTCACGGAGTGGGCCGCATGATCGCGGACGAGATCGGCGCTAATGGGGCCAGCCGCACTCTGTAGGCAGCTTGACGAACTCCTTCAGGTCGATCGCTATTCGGACGCAAGCTTGAATGGGCTGCAGTTGGATGCAGGCGTTGAGATCCGCCACGTCGTCTGCGGGGTCAGCGCGAACGCCGCGCTCATCGATCAAGCGATCGAGCGTCATGCACAGCTTATCGTCGTGCACCACGGTCTCTTGTGGGGGCGATGTGAACGTCTCACCGGGTTGTTTGGTCACCGGGTCAAACGGCTTTATGAAGCAGGGATTAGTCTCGCAGGATACCATCTTCCCTTGGATGCACATCCTGAACTGGGCAACAACGCAGGCTTAGCTCGCTGCTTATCATTGCAAGGTTTGGTTCGGTTCGGAGACTACAAGGGGATGTCGATCGGTTGGGGGGGGCAACTGCCTGAGTCCTCTTCTCTGGGAGAAGTGAATCGTCTTTTGCGGTCGGCCATGGGTGATATTAGTCACTGCTTCGGTTCGCTGGAACGAGAAATTCGTCGTGTGGCTGTATGCAGCGGCGCAGCTTCGGATCTTGTTCATGAAGCAGCGGCCGCTGACTACGATCTATTTATTACCGGCGAGGTTGAAGAGTGGACGCAAGCGCAGGCACTCGAGTTGGGAATTTCGGTGGTTGCCGGTGGTCATCATCGTACGGAACGCTTTGGCGTCGAGAGCTTGTCCGATCATCTCAATGCATTGGGCGACGTCACAGCGGAGTTTGTCGACATTCCCAACCCGGTTTAGTGGGAACTACTATCGGTGAGCCCGGCGGCTGATTCTGCTGCTTTGCGGATCGCTCCTGAGTGCAAAATATCTCGCATCGCCTCGAGGTCATGGGCGAGCGCCCGGTCCTCTTCGAGGTGATCGACCACACCCCGTATGATTTCGTAGGCTGCTTGCACACCGCTGCCTGCCTTCAGGGGTTGGCGGAAGTCGAGTGCTTGGGCTGCCGTAAGCAATTCAATTCCGAGGACACGGCCTACATTCTCAACCACGACCAAGGCTTTGTTGGCACTCGTCATCCCCATACTGACGTGATCTTCTCGGTTCGCTGAGCTTGGAATCGAGTCAACACTTGCCGGGTGGCAGAGAACTTTATTCTCATTGATGAGTGCCGCTGCGGTGACTTGAGTGATCATAAATCCTGAGTTGAGTCCCGGTTCTGGAGTTAGAAATGCGGGTAAGCCTGAAAGCATGGGATTGACCAACTGCTCGATTCGGCGCTCGCTGATGTTGGCCAACTCGGCGGTTGCGATCGCAAGATAGTCCAGCGCCAGAGCGAGGGGCTGTCCGTGGAAGTTCCCCCCTGATATCGACTCCCCTTCGTCGCTGAAGATGAGCGGGTTATCGGTTGCACTGTTGATTTCGATTTCAAGAACTGAGCGAACGTGAGCGAGTGCTTGACGGGTTGCCCCATGCACTTGTGGCATGCATCGCAAACTGTAGGGGTCTTGAACCCGGTCACAATCTTGATGACTTTGCATGACCTCGCTGTCGGCGAGGAATGCACGCAGGCGACGAGCACATTCTCTTTGTCCCGGATGGGGGCGAGCGTCCATCACCCGGGAGTCAAAGGCCCTGACGGTCCCCAACAAGCCCTCAAGCGAGCATGCCCCGGCCACATCGGCGAGATCGGTCAGTTGTTCTGCTTGGTGCAGGGCTAAGGCGCCCACAGCGAGCATCGCCTGGGTTCCGTTGGTAAGACCCAAGCCTTCCTTTGCCTCCAGGACGAGGGGGGTGAACCCGTGTCTTTTCAGTACATCGGCTACCGCTTCTCCTGCACCAGCCTGGTCACGGACGCGACCTTCCCCGATTAATGCCATCGCCAGGTGAGCCAGAGGCGCCAGGTCGCCCGATGCACCGACGCTGCCTTTTCGAGGAATGTGGGGGTGGATACCAAGGTTCAGAAGATCGATGAGCCGTTCCACGAGAGCGACTCGAACACCACTCACACCCCGAGCCAAAACGTTCGCTCTAAGTGTCATCAACGCCCGTGTTTCGGCAACGGAGAGTGGGGGGCCAACGCCGACTGCGTGGGAGAGGACAAGGTTGCGTTGCAGCCTGCCTAAATCCTCTCGCTCAACCGCGACTTCAGCCAAGGCACCAAAGCCTGTGTTGATGCCGTAGACCGGCTCATCACCCGCTGCAATCAAGTCGACCAGTTGCCGAGATGCTTCCATTCGCTGTCGAGCATCGGGGCAGAGCGACACTTTCGCCCCGTGTGCGACGGCGATCAGCCCTTCGAGACTGAGGCTTTGACCATCGAGCAGGATCGTTGTTGTCATGGGACATCCCCGGAAGCCCTATGCATGAAGCCAAGGGGCAAGGGCTAGCGGATTAGCGGATTACTGTCCCAAACTGGGCAAACATCTGTCCTGCCAGACGCTGGCTGCCTCGACGCTTCAAGAAGTCGTTAACGATTTTACCGTCCCGCTGGTGTTGGTCCGGGTAGCGGAGATTGACGCGTTGGCGAACGATGCCGCCGGATATCCGGTGTACAAAGTGTACGGTGCCATCATCCTCGACGCGGTCGACGACCCCGACATGGGTGTAAGGGTCGTCTTTGTCACGGCCATTACCGTTGCGGTCATAGGTGTTATGGAAAAAGACGAGGTCGCCTACAAATGGATACGTCCTTCGATGGACACCCCGCCGATCACGGGTGAAGTGATGAATGACTTTGACGCCGTTGTCGCCGGCATGACTCGACTTTGTGCGATAAATATCGATGCCTCTGCTCGCGTAGACAGCCCGTGCAAATCCTGAGCAATCGCTTGGAAAGATTTGCTTACCAACACGGATTTGGTCGAGACCGACCAGGGAGAGGGCTGCGTCTGCAATTCGTCGGCGCTCCATTTGACGTGAATCAACCCGTATCGGGCCTCGGGGGTAGGCGCTTCGAGTCACGGATTTCTTGGGGGCAGCAGTGGCTTTTAAGGCGACTTTTTGCGCAGTGACTTGGTGAGGACCCGAAAAACGTCTCGATTGCAAATCGCCACCATTGTTCAGATTCAGGGTGCTAAAACTTGAAGCAAGCCGATCCTGGGGCTGGAGGTGCAGACTGACACATCCTGTCGAGATCCATGCAGTGCACAGGAGGATGGGGGTGCTACGGATCATGGGAACCTCCAAAGTCGGTAATTCACCGCTATTGTCGGTGTTCCACCTCCAAAGGCAAAAAAATGGCGAAATGGGGAGAGTGCTTGGCCTTTCCTCAGGCTCACGAATCCCCTAGACCGAGGTCATGCAACAGGAGAGACGCCATGGGCTCCCAAAACTTCAACCTTCGTCTGAATGAGGAACTTGAAGCGATCCGCGCTGCCGGACTGTTTAAAGAGGAGCGGGTCATCACCGGGCCGCAGGAAGCCAGTATTCCAGTCGGTGGAGAAGCGGTGCTCAACTTTTGCGCCAACAACTACCTGGGCTTGTCAAATGCGCCAGAGTTGTTGGCCGGTGCGAAAGATGGGCTGGATCGGTTTGGCTTCGGGATGAGCTCCGTTCGGTTTATTTGCGGGACGCAAACGCTGCATAAAGACCTTGAGGCGAAAATCGCCGATTTCCTTGGGTTCGAAGATGCGATCCTCTACAGCAGTTGCTTCGATGCCAATGCGGGCTTGTTCGAGACCTTGCTCGGACCCGAGGATGTGATCATTTCCGATCAACTCAACCATGCGTCCATCATCGATGGTGTGCGTCTCTGTAAGGCCCAAAGAGCCCGTTACCCGAACAGTGACATGGCGGCACTGGAAGCGGCGCTCAAGGAGCACGCCAACGCTCGGACTCGTCTCATTACGACGGATGGGGTCTTTTCGATGGACGGCCTGGTGGCCCCTCTGCAGCAGATTTGCGACTTGGCAGAGCGCTATGATGCCATCGTTCATGTGGACGATAGTCACGCAACGGGGTTCTTTGGTCCTACGGGGCGTGGAAGTATCGATCATTGCGGTGTGATGGGCCGTGTGGACATCGTCACCTCGACTTTCGGCAAGGCCCTCGGTGGGGCGAGCGGTGGATTTACGGCGGCTTCGGCAGAGGTCGTGGCCATGCTGAGACAACGCAGTCGGCCTTACCTCTTCTCCAATAGTCTGGCGCCTCCGATTGCCAGCGCAACGGTTGCTGCCCTCGAGTTGCTCGATGGTAATCCTGAACGGCTCCAGCATTTGCAGGGATTAACCGTTCGTTTTCGGGAAGAGATGACATCCGCTGGTTTCGATATTGTGGAGAGTGACCATCCCATCGTCCCGGTGATGCTTGGGGAAGCGCGCTTAGCGGCGGAGCTGGCTGATGACCTCCTAGAAGAAGGAATTTACGTGATCGGCTTCAGTTTTCCTGTCGTTCCTCGAGGTCAGGCGAGAATTCGGGTGCAACTGTCCGCAGCGCACAGCGATGAAGACTTGGATCGAGCCATCGCAGCATTTATCAAATGTGGGCGTGCACGGGGGGTCATTAACTAGCGCAGGAAAACGGATGCTTGCGGTCAACGCTCTGGCCTGGAAACAAGCAGCCGCTATGCGACCTCTTTTCTTCTTCACCTGTCTTCTTTGTGCTTGCGGCGAGCCTGAGGTTCAGTTGCCGGAAGCCTATGACCCCAACGGGGGCGACGCAGGGCGTTCCGCCCCCTTCGATGCTGGCCTAGAGGGACCCGTTGGAGAGGATGCCTCTTCGCCGGAGCAACCGGATGGGGGCAGTGGCGCTGATCATGGATCTGCGGACGGCGGTCCCATCAATTGCGATGAAGATCGCGACGGTTGGGACTCGGAGGCCTGTGGCGGAAGAGACTGCAACGATCAGCATCGAGGCGTGAATCCGGATGCTCGTGAAGTTTGCGATTTCGACGATAACGACTGCGACCAAGCCTTCAATGAGGATTTGGATTGTACCTTCTTGGCAGCCGGACCGAGTACGCTCTACCGGGTCGACCCTTTTCGAGAAAGAGTCGACGTTCTAGGAGAAGTCGATCTTCCTGCAGGCCAAACCTTGTTGGACATGGATACAGATCCAGATGGCGATGTGCTGGGTCTGACCCGAAACGGGCTCTACGACGTCCAGGAGAATGGCCGGACGAGACGGTTGGCGCAGGTGTCCATTGACCGCTACACCAACGGTATGGCCATCGGTGGCGATGGTACCATCTTCCTGACCTCGGGGGACAGGAACGCCAATCGAGCTGATCTTCTCGATCGCAACACGGGCGAGACGACCCTGTTGGGGAATACAGCGCCCTTCACCTCTAGTGGCGATTGTGTCGTGCTGAAGGACGAGAGCCTGCTGATGAGTGCCAAGCGGCCTGATGGACCCCAGGATACGGATTGGCTCGTCTTTGTGGATCGCTCTGATGGTAGCACTGAAGCGATCGGCAGCATTGGCTTCGACAAAGTCTATGGGCTGTCCGCAAGTTTTGATTACTTGTTCGGTCTGACGGACAACGGTGAAGTTCTGCTGATCGATAGCAATCGAGGCCGCGGCGAACTCCTGTTTCAAGCCCCTGAGGGACTTCGGTTTTGGGGGGCTGCTAACGGTGACTAGTCTTCGGCTTTGAACTGCAGGCTGGCCGAGTTGATGCAGTAACGGAGTCCGGTTGGCGCGGGGCCATCGGGAAAAATATGACCGAGGTGAGCGTCGCAAGCAGCACATTGCACCTCGACCCGACGCATTCCTAAACTACGATCTTCGATGAAGGCCAGGCGGTCTCGATCGACGGCTGCGAAGAAGCTCGGCCAGCCGCAACCGGAATCAAACTTGGTCGCCGAGCGGAACAGGAGTTGGTTGCAACAGATGCAATAGTACTCCCCTGTTCTTTTCTCGTTCCAATACATCCCCGTGAAGGCTCTTTCCGTCCCAGCCTCTCGGGTGACATGGTATTGCTCTGACGTCAGTTGATCACGCCACTCTTGTTCACTCTTTTCGACGCGTTTGTTCATCTTTTGGATTTTGCATGAAGCCGACGCGGGTGACAACATCTGGCATCTGCTAGATTGGTTGGGCGGGGGAATCGTTGCGCCTTCTTTGTTTTGTCCTTTGTTTTGCCGGTTGTTTACATGACAGTCGAACGCCGCAGGAGGCAGGAACATTTCCTGACGCATCCTTAGTCGATGGTGGAGTACCTGTGCTTTTGGATGGGGGCGGGAATTCCGACGAAGAGGCTCTTTGTTTGGCTCTCGATGTCGAATATCACCGAATGCTGTGTCTCGAGGACAAGGTGAAGCGGATGGTGGCTACCGAGGGACCACTCGCTGCTTTGTGCTACAGCGAGTCGTTGATCATCCGCCGAGCCATGACCAACTGCCATTTGCTGGGCCATTACGTCGGGGAGGCCCTTTTGGCGCTGCATGACGACTGGGTCGCTGCGTTTTCAGCCTGTCCTGAGGGTTGTCAGTATGGCTGTCATCACGGTGTCCTCGAGGGTTATGTTGCGCAACAAGCACTCCGTCCCGACGAAGCGGAGGTGGCGATTCGTGGCATCGCCCGTGAGGTGGCTGACATCTGTGACAGTCTCAGTGCTCGGGATGAACCACCTTGGAGTCGCTGCGTCCATGGGCTGGGTCATGGTCTCGTCGCTTCTGGATACTTGAGTCTCGAAACGGTCGTCAGTGTGTGTGAGGGCAGCGGCGACACCACCTTCACAGTCACTTGTCTCGGTGGCGCCTTCATGGAGTGGGTCGACCGCTATCTCGAGATCAGTGAGGAGGAACTCCTTGAGTTGACCCCCCAAATTTGCCCCGAGTTTGAGAACTGGCGACATCGTCAACTGTGCGCGTCGGCAGTGGGAGAAGGCTTCATGTGGTTTACTGCGATGGATACCGAGCGTGCCCAGGAAATGTGTGGTTACGTTGGTGACTTTCAGGAGGGGGTTTGGTGCCGAGAGGGCGCACGGGAAGCACGTACCGGCCGTGGTTTAACCGCCGACTGCGATCGTTAATCACGACTTTGAGTTTGACCTAACGAGACCGGGTCACCCCATTCCAGGCTTTCTTCACACTCCAGGGGCTGAGTTTCTCGCCTGCTTTGGTGAGACGACGGAGGTAATCGTAGACCGGTTTACGCCAGGGAATGCCCAGTTCGTCAGCCTGCATACCATAGCTTTGGAAGCGATACCCATCACCACCGTTCAGCATGAAGTCGTTGATGAGAACAGCGGCCTTGTCCTTGGGGCCCATGAGTCCGCCTCGTAGGATCACCTTGCCATTTTTGAGTTCGGCCCCTGTGGCTACCGATTGGGGATGGCTTAACACTTCGTGAAGTTGATCCCGTGTCAACTCGACTCGAACCAATTGGTTATCAAAGGGCATGACGCCAATAATATGTCCCAGTTGCACCGGACCTTGCTGGATGCCCATTCGCACGCCTCCACGGTTGGTCACTGCTGCATGGACGCCTTCGACTGCTTCCAGCCAAGCCACGCCGATCAACTGCCCAACGACAGGCTGCTTGATGCCCCGTGGTTTGGACAACGGCGCTTCGGCTTCCGCCAGCACTTCTCGTGTTTTTGCTTCTGCCTGCGATCGTGCCGAGTCCATGATTTTGGCGAGGGTCTTATCCTTGACGTCATTGTCTCGGCTGCCCAGGGGGCGACGCTCGACTTTGGCTTCAAGGGTTTCCCGATCCAGGTCGACTCGACAGGTTTCTCGCATGCGATCAAAGGGGACACAGAAAGCGACACCGTCCACCATCATCTCAAAGGGCTCATGCACATGACCACCCAGGACAGCCCGGACGCCCAATGCTTTCAATTGAGATGCCAAAGGGGCTAATTTTGCAGGGTTGTCGTGAAGAATGATCACAGACGCATCTGCGCCCTCTGCTTGAGCCGTCTTTGCCTGCTCGATCGCCAACTCATTGTAACCTTTAAACTCGAGCATGCCGACTCTGCCGGGATGGGTGACTTCACCCGTCGCTTCATAGGTGAAGCCAATCACTGCGATCTTCCGTCCTTTCCGATTGAAGACAACACGGGGTTGGAAAGGGAGCGCAACTAGGGTTGGTGGCCAAGTTACATTGCCAGCAAGATAGGGAAACTGACTGGCCTCGACGTTTTTACGAAGTTGATCCAAGCCGAAATCAAACTCGTGGTTCCCCACCGCAACCGCGTCGTAGCCAATGTAGTTAAAGACCTTCACCATCGATTCACCCCCCAACAGGGTACTTTCCGCCGGGCCTGTCCAACTGTCGCCTCCACTCAGAAGGAGATCTTTATTGTCGTCATAAGCCCAGTCTTTAAGATGGCGTCTTAAGACCTCTGCACCGCCATATCGAACGCCATGACTCTTCGAGTAGTAGCCTTGAAACCAGCCGTGCTCATCGCTGGTATGGAAGATACGAATCGTTCGCTCGTCCCGTGCTTCGGACTCGGCTTCCTTTTGCGCGTCGAGAGCCACGGGATTGGTCCTTTGACTGCCTTGCTGCGCCGGAGGTGGCGTCGCCACAGGCGGCCCCGTTGGCGTTTGGGGGGCGTTTCCAGTCACACATGCAACGAGTGCAAAGAGCGGCAATACCCGAGCGACCTGACCCATAGTTCATCTCCCAGATGCACAAGACTAACCAAAAAGGGAGGGGTTTGGCCAGTGGGCGCCATTCTTCGCTCCGAGGTGGACCCCTGAGTGCCCACCGTGTATCTCTGCCTCGCAAGCGGAGGCGAGAGATGGCGAGACGTCCGGCAGTGCTAATCACAGGTGCAAATGGGGAGGTCGGCCATGGTCTGATCGAGGCGCTCGCTGCCCGTGGCGATTGTGATGTGGTTGCGGTCGATCTCCACCCTCTGGCGAAATCCCTTCGACCTTTGGTGGTGAACTGGCAAGCCGGAGACATCCTTGACGAGCAGTTGATGCAGCGGCTGGTCACCGAGTACGAGGTGACCACCCTCTTCCATTTGGCAGCGCTGCTTTCGACAAGGGCTGAGTACAGCCCGGATATCGCCCACGAAGTCAATGTGACAGGGACCCTTCACCTGCTTAAATTGGCGCACCAGCAAAGCAGTTGGAGTGGTCGTCGGACAAAGTTTATCTTCCCGTCCTCCATCGCTGCTTATGGTATTCAGAGTTTGGAGGAAAAGGCGGCGTTGCCACCCCTCAAGGAATGGGAGCAACTGGCTCCCACCACGATGTATGGCTGCAACAAAGTTTATTGCGAACATTTAGGGCGCTACTATGCGCAGCATTATCAGCAACTCGCAGCCCGGCCCAGTGGTGTGGGGGTGGACTTTCGAAGCGTCCGGTTCCCCGGGTTGATTTCCGCCGAGACCATTCCCAGCGGCGGGACCTCTGACTTTGGTCCTGAGATGCTTCATGCCGCGGCAAAAGGCGAACCCTACGCCTGTTTTGTCCGGCCGGATACAACGATCCCGTTCATGACCATGAGCGATGCGGTAAGAGCCTTGCTCATGCTCCACCGAGCTCCAGAAGAGCGGCTCAAGCAGAGAGTGTACAACATTACGAGTTTCTCCATTAGTGCCGATGAGTTTCGCCTTGAAGTCTTGAAAGCTTTTCCGGGGGCTGAGATCTGCTTTGACCCCCATGCCCAGCGACAGGCGATCGTCGATACCTGGCCCCGAACCGTCGATGACGAACCAGCCCGTCGAGACTGGGGTTGGCAACCAGAACACCCGGTTGAGGTTGCGTTCGCAGAGTATTTAGTGCCGCGAATCGCAGCTCGATACGGTTGATCTAAATGCCTCCGGCAGGCCTACGGACGTTGCGGAACGTCTTGGGTTTACCGGCTGCAGTTCGAGCTAGAGGGAGGCCTCGGGGCGCTCGCCTCGCACCGGAAGATCGACAAATTTCGACCGCCCATCCGACCGGTTACTTGGCGATGGAGCCAGGACTTTTTAGTCACCACCACGAAGGGGACCACGTTCATTATGCGTTGTCGGGTAGGACAGCCTTTGCTGTGGGCGTTTCAGGCATAGGGTCTCAAACACTGAGTGGTTTTCTGCGTAGTCGTCGACGGCAAGGCGCGAATCGAGTGCTCTTGTTTCCGCTTTTTGGGGCGGATCGAGGAGCTGCTGTTGAGGCTGGTTTTGAAACGATACGGGTGGGACAAGAAGCCTCTTTGGATCTCAGGACATTTTCGACGACCGGTGCGCCAATGGCTGATCTTCGGCAAATGCTCAACAGGGCGGAGACACGATACGGGATTCATGTGCGCGAGGAGAAAGCCGAGGCCATCGTCCCAGAAGCCAGCCTTCTTCACGCCCGATGGTTACAAAGTCGAGCGCAGTCAAAAACCATGGGGCTACTGGTTGGCAGCCCGGGATTCTCAAGACCAGGTGCTCGCCGCTATTTTGCGTCTCGAGTTCACAATAAGCTGGTTGCCTTCGTGACCGTCGTCCCCGGTTATTGTGGACGCGGTGCCGGTATCGATGTCCTGGCACGAGACCCTGAGGCGCCTGCAGGAGCCATGGAGCGATTACTGGTCGGTGTTGCCCAACAATTGGCTGGTGAGGGGCTTGAGCGTTTGAGCTTGGGTTGTGTGCCGCTCCGGGGCGTCGGGGCGAATGATCATCCTTTGTTGGGGCGCATCATGAAGCAACTTCACGATGGGCGATTCGGGAATTTACTCTTCCCCTTTCGAGGGCTGGGTCACTTTAAGGCAAAATTTCAGCCGGACTGGTGCTCCGTTTATCTGGGGGCTTGGCCTCAAGTGGATGTTTTGACGCTCTATGACGGTTGTTCTTTATGGGGTCTTTTCCGATAAGGTCTCCTTTGGCAGTAAGCAGTTCGGGAGATTTCATTGGAATTTATCGTTATCGATTTGGCTCGTATTCTCGATGAAAGTGCACAAGGGCGCGCAGCCGCTCGAGAGCTCGCAGGCCTTTGGCAAAGCGGCGAAGCTGACGTTCGAGCGATGATCCGTGCAGCAGAAGCCCAACAAGGAGAAAGCCGTGATGCCGGATTTCGTGAAGCTGCAGCGGCGGAGCAGAGTTTAAACAATCGGGTCGATGCGGCTCGCCGCGATGCTCGAGAAGCGCTTCTCGATCGGGCTCGTCCGATCATTGCGTCGCTCGCTGCGGAGCGACAGGCTCGGGTTGTTTTGGATGCCGATGCCGTTCTCGCCTGTCCGAGCGAGTTTGAACTCACGGATCGGGTGATTGAGCTTCTCGATCAGAGCTGAGTCGATCTAGCCGCCATCAGGGCCGTGGTGGTCCATTCCACCATCATAAGGGCAGCAGCGTTGGTGTCCGCAATAGTGGTGTGCGCAGGTGATCTCGCTTTCAGCTTGGTACAATTGCTCACATTCTGGACCTTCGCAGGCACAACCGTAGACGGGCTCACAACCGGTTCCAGTCCAGCGAGTCCCGAGAAAGTCGTCGCAGTCTCCAACGGGCCAGGCGAGGGATCCCAGGCAACGGCCGAAAAGCCTGCAGTCCATCGGACAACTGTTGGTGGTTTCGCCCAAGTGAGGATCGCAGCGATAGTCCCCGCAAAGTTGCTCATCGCAGGTGGCAACACATTGGTTATCAACACAATCAAAACGCCCCGGACAGGCACCCTCAGGCAGAGAGGGTTGACGAAGATTCCAGGGCCATTGGGCGTCCCAACAGTCCGAGGGAACGGCGCAAGTCAGATTGCCGGCATCGCTTACCGAGGCATCGCTGACATCCGCTGTGCTGAGGTCAGTCGAAGGACGATCAGGGGCGCCCCCATCGAGCACACCCGCTTCTGGCCAACTCCAAAATCCGGCATCGTCACCGGGAGTGACTTTGCGAATGTCCAGGAGTCGGTAGGTATTCAAGCCATGGTTGTGCACGTGGTAATAGAGGGTCGTTCCAGCGGGAATGAAGCGATCGACCCGTAACAGGGGATTGTAGAATTGATAATCGTTCGGGATGGCGATCTCGACCTCCCAGACCGGGTGGCCTTCGATGGCTAAACCGACGGTAGCCATCGCATCCTGGGGCGCCCAGAGTTGTAAATGCCACATTTCGATTTGGATACCATCACCCGGTGAAAGATCGAGGAGCGTATCCTGGCGGAAGGTTTGATAGTCACAGAAGCCGGTATCTACATCCCACAGACCGTCGTAAATGCCGTAGGCGAAGTCAGGACAAGCTGGGGGGTCCTCTCCCTCGAGGACATCGGACCAAGGGTCGCCAGGGGCGACGCCGTGAAAGATCCACAGACGGTGATCGATGAGGCTATCAGGACCCGGCGCATACGGGGTGCCGCTGTCCACTTCCTCAACGATGGGACCTGCATCGTGCTCGCCGGTGCCTGCACAGTCGCATGCCATGAGCGGAGCCAGCAAAAGCAGAGAACTCAAATGTTTCATGACACTAGCTTAGATTGCATCAAGGCCCGTTGCGAGCAGAACCAAACTGTACCCCGTTATTTACAAGCCTTGAAGAGTCCAGCAGCCCCCATGCCACCGCCCACGCACATGGTGACAAGGCCTCGGCTCTGACCTTCTCGTCGGAGGCTGTGAATGAGGGTTGCGGCAAGTTTGGCGCCCGTGCATCCCAGCGGATGGCCGAGAGCGATGGCACCGCCGAGGGGGTTCACTTTCGCCGGGTCCAAATCGAGTTCCTTAATCACCGCTAAACTTTGCGCCGCAAAAGCCTCATTCAACTCGATATGATCGATCTCGTCGAGCTTCAGGTTCTGCTGTTTCAAGAGTTTGGGCACGGCTTCTACGGGGCCGATACCCATGATTTCAGGGGGTACACCTGCGATGGTAAATCCAGTGAACTCGGCGAGGGGTTTGAAGCCGTTTGCGTCTGCGAAAGCTCGAGAACAAAGGACGAGCGCACTGGCACCATCGGAAAGAGGAGAACTGGTCCCTGCAGTCACCGTACCCCGCAGTGAAAAGGCAGCACGAAGCCCAGCAAGCCCCGCTGCGGTGGTTTCAGGCCTGGGACACTCGTCCTCGGTAATGGTGTGCTCGTGCCAGTGCCCCTTCTTGTCCTGAACCCGGGTTGTGACCGGACAAATCTCTTCATTGAAGGCACCGGCTTGACGTGCCGCATCGGCTCGATGCTGGGATTGCAATGCGAATGCATCTTGCGCCTCTCGAGTGATCTCGTAGCGCGCCGCAACCAACTCCGCAGTGTTGCCCATCGGGGTGTACACTTCGGGATGTTCATTGACCAAAGTTGGGTTGGGACTTGGACGATCACCTCCCATCGGCACGCCGCTCATGGATTCCACCCCGCCAGCGATACCCGCCTCGATGCTTCCCGTCTGAATCGCTTGGGCAACTTGGGCGATGGCTTGCAAGCCGCTGGCGCAAAATCGGTTCACCGTACAGGCGCTGGTTTGGGCGGGGAGACCTGCCCGAAAACTGGCGATACGAGCCACATTCATACCTTGATCTGCCTCGGGCATAGCACAACCTAAAACCACATCTTCGATGGCTTCAGCGGCGACCCCACTCTTGTCCAGAGCTGCTTTGATCGCCACCGCAGCTAAGTCATCGGCTCGAGTGTCCTTGAAGACACCTTTGCCCGCACGACCCACAGGGGTCCGTACAGCGGATAGAATCACGACATCATTCGGCTTCATACTTAGTTCCTCAGTGGCTTACCCGTGGTGAGAAGACTCTCCATCCGGGCCATTGTGAGTTCGTTTTTACACAGGTTGACAAAGGCTTTTCGTTCCAACTCGAGTACCTCGGTCTCGGTGACGGCTCGGTCACCGCAGTCGCCTCCAGACAAGACCCAAGCAAGTTGCTTCCCGACGGTCTCGTCATAGGCGCTCGCATAGCCTCCCAAGCGCATTTGATAGAGGGCAAAACACAGCTGTGCGTAACCGTCTTCACCCGGCAGGTTCAACTCGATCTCCGGTTCGGGACGATAGCCAGCAGCGCTCATGGCGAGGACCGACTGTTTCGCCAGCCACAACTGTTGATCTCGGTTGTTGCAAATTTGATCTTGAGCCCGGAGGTAGCCTTGTTGTCGAGCGGCATGTCCTCCCGTTGCGACATTCGCCAGTCCGATCAGTTTAAACACCGCTTGTGTGTAGTGGGTGGCGCTGACTTCGACACCCGGCGGGATACTCCCCACGAATCGGCAGAGCATTTCTTTGCAGCCACCACCAGCAGGGATCACGCCAGCACCGACCTCGACGAGCCCCATGTAGGTCTCCGCAGTAGCGACCACCTTATCCGCCGCAAGAGCAACCTCACAGCCGCCACCGAGAGTGAGTCCATGGGGCGCGACAACGACCGGCTTGTGCCAACGGCGAAAGCTGTGGAGCAGCTCTTGAAGGTCTCTCGAAAGCTTTTCGATTTGATCGTAGCTTCCTGCGTCGGCGAGCATTTTTACCATGGAAAGATCGGCACCCACGGAGAAGTTCTCCCCCTGGTTGCCGATGATGATTCCTTTGTCACCGCGCTCATCAGCCAGTTTCATGGCCTGTTTCATCGCTTCACCGCTCATGGGCGACAGGCTGTTCATCTTCGAGTGAAATTCGACGCAGAGAACACCGTCTCCCATGTCGATCACACTGGCAAAGGGGTTGGTGTAGAGTAAGCCCTCACCAGACTTCAGGCGATCGAGATCGATCCAACGAGGATCCTCTGGAACCGGGACGTAGCTTGATGCATCGGGCGCAAAAACTTCTCGCTGGTCTCCGTCGCTTCGATAAAATCCCCCGGCCTTTGCGGCTTCAAGGACCCATTCAGGCAGAGAACGACCTTCTTCCTGCATTCTTTGAACGCTCTTTTCGAGACCGACCGCGTCCCATGCTTCGAAAGGTCCGAGATCCCAGTTGAAGCCCCACCGTAGGGCCTGGTCGACGTCGACGATGGAGTCGGCGACTTCCGGAATACGGCGAGATGCGTACAAGACGGTGTCCGCAAAGACATCCCAAGCAAAGGACGCTGCGACGTCATCTTCAGCCCACACTAACTTACGTAAGCGTTTCGCTGGGTCGTCTTCGTAACGAACTCGCTTCAACGTTTTCGAATCTAGTTTGCGGCGGGGACGATAATGACCGGTCGAGCGGTCCCAGACCAGCTTGCTGCGTCCGCCTCCAGGTTTGATCCCGGCATCGACCAGGAGTTTACCCAGCAACTCGTCGCTGAGGACACTCAACAATCGGTGATCATCGTCCAACTCGATCAGTTCAAGCCCACTGTTGGTTGCCAGGGTTCGACTGTCCTCGATGGGGATGATCTCGTCCCGCTTGCCATGGATCAATACCCCGTGGGCCCCCTCTGGTAGACTTTGGTAGCTTGTGAGTTTCAACCCAGCTTGAGCAAGGAAGATACCCAAGCCGTCGAAGTCGCCCGTGTGCATGAGCTCGAGGAGTACGGCACCACCGAAAGAGGAGCCGACCACCACACTCGGTCGTTCCTTCTGGATTGCTTTTTTCGCACTAGCGACCGCGGACTCGAAAGTGCTGACATCCAGTTTGGGGCTGACCCCACGGAAGTTCTTTTTTAGCCACTTCGCCTTGGTTCCCTTTGGGCTGCCTTCGAGTCCGTGCAGAAAGAGGACTTTACCCCGCCGAAAGAAGCCTCTGCCTGTTTTATTGCCGAGTCGACCTTCGCTCACCATTCGGCGAAGCCAATCGGGGGCATTGAAAATATCTCGCTCTTCGTCTTCTGGACAGCGATCGTAAACGGTCTGAGCTGCGTGACTGAGGACATCGATACCGACCAGATCTGCTGTGCCAAAGGCGGCGCTGCCTGGTCGTCCCATCGGTTTTCCCACCACGCTGTCGACCTCATCAAAACCGAGGCCGTGGCTCTCCATGCGTTTCATGGTCGCCATCATTCCGTAAACACCGATGCGGTTGGCGATAAAGTTGGGACTGTCCTTGCAAATGACCACACCCTTACCCAGGTCATCTTCGAGCAGTTGGCGAACCGCTTGGAGTCGAGATGAATCGCATTCTCCCGGGACGACTTCAACCAAGTGCAAGTAGCGCACTGGGTTGAAAAAGTGCGTGATTAAGAAACGTTGTCTGAAGGACTCTGAACGCCCGTTCGTGAGCGCTGCGAGTGGGATGCCGGAGGTGTTGGACGCGATGATCGCCTCTTGCTCACCATGCTTCTCCACGTAATCGAATACCGTCGACTTGATATCGAGCCGCTCGGTGACCACCTCGATAATGAGATCACAATCCTTTAGACAGGCACCGTCCTCATCGTAATGGCAGGGCCGAATGCGTCGAGCCGCCGCCGGATCGTAAAAAAGTGAACTGTTGGGACCTGCTGGGCGGGCTTTGATGGCGGCCTTCAAATTCGCCTTTGCTATTCCGTTGGGGTCCTCGGCGCCCTCGGGGGCAATGTCCACGAGGTTGACGTCCAAGCCGCAACTGGCCAGTTGCGCTGCGATTCCTGAGCCCATGATCCCGCTACCGAGTACGGCAGCTTTCCGGATTTCGACCATCGATCGATCCTCCCTTTGCGGCGATCGACTAACAGCGGCTCGAAGGGAAGGAAAGGGGTCAGCTTGAGGCGACCATATAGGCGATGTATAGATCCACGTCTTGGGGGTCGTGGTCGACAGCCAGCGCGTCTCTCAGGGCTTGACGGTCTGGTTCGGACATCGCTGCAAAATCGACATCTTCCTCGGTCAATCCCTCTTCGTGGTTCACTTCGAGGTGGTCCATCGCATGGGCGAGGATTTGGCGACGTTTCAAGAGATAAAGTCGCAAAACTTCTTCCGCTAGTTGCTGACCTTGTTCGTCCTCGACGTCGACGGCTCCCAAAGCGCTTTTGAGTTTAGCCGCTCGAGCGGGATCTTTACCTGGCAACAGGGTACTCACTTTCTTTCGGTTTCGAGCGATGCCAAAGCGAGCAAACAACGTCTCTCTGGGTTTGCGTGGACAGGAGCTCAGGACCTCTTGGAAAAAGTCCTGATCCATCGATTTGATAATGTTCGAAAAGGACATCTTCTGTTCCCCCGTGGAGGCGCTCCTAGCGAAAAGTCGATCACAGGTCTACGCTTTGAATCCTCCGCCAGGGCTTATTGGGGCAGTCCCTGCATGCAGATCGCGAGCGGGTTAAATTCATCATCGACGCAGGGGATTCGATCGACNCAGTCCNTCATCGCTGCTTCCGTNAGATAACCGGTACGCACACCGCTCAGAGCACACATNGGCNCATAGACCGANNCNGGNCCTTCGAAGGCATTGGGGCACTGGTCAAATGTGGACTGAAGAAAGCGTTCGCAGACTCCCATCGTTCGAGGCAAAACCTCTCGGGTGCAGCGGGTCAAGAGATCGAGGCCGCATTGTTCTCGCTGCATGCATCGATGCAGTCGGTCTGCATCGCCGACACTCAAAGAGTTTCGAACGCGCACACACATCGCCCCACAGACACTACCGGGTAAGCCGCAACGATTGCATTCGGCGATGCAGGGGTCATCCTGCGCCATGACCGGGCGCTCAACCAACTGCGCCATGCAGTTACCGAGGCCGTTGCAGTCATCTTGCTCAGCATCGATGCAACGTTGAAGTGTCTCGAGACCGAATCCACCCACCAATCCGGTGACTCCCTGCCCGTAAATTCGGCACTGATAACCCAGCCCCTCGTCGCATCGCGTCATGGGAGCACACATTTCTCGAACGGCGGCGCCACGACCCGTAGCTTGTTCCATTTGCGTGAGGCATTCGATGTAGATCCAATCACCGCAGACTTGGGTATTTGATAAACACTCAGCCCACGCGTTCCCTCCCAATTCCCGTTGCTCTCCTGGACTACGATACAACTCGCAATCTGCGTGCGCCCGTGCCCATGCCGGCCGCCGATCGCGTTCATCGCATTGTTGGAGATGTTCGATGGCATCCAAACATGCTTGAGAGGGATTGGGGCTGAGGAAGCTCCCGATGTCGCAAGAACGATTTGGATTGGTTCGACAGCCGTCCAGGCTGCAGTGTAACCAAGACTGCTGCGCAGCCGGAGTCATAATCGACAAGGAAGCATTGCACTCAAGCATGCATTGGGCAGGCTCGGCATTCAGATCCGCACACGGACTCGGCTCACGCTCTGGATCTGGTTGACCGTCTCGAAGACCACAGACGCGCTCACACTCTGGCGTTACGCGCGGCTCCTCTGGGATGCACCGCTCCACATCGCATCCTTCCTGTTCAGTGACGCACTCGAGGAAGCGGTTTCGTTGTTCACCGCCCAAGGCAAAAGAGGCAAGAAGACAGATGTCGTAGCATGCCTCAGCACAGCGGCCTTGGCCGCAAGCGTCTGAGCAGGCGTCTGAAGGTGGCGGGTCTGGGACCTCTGGGGTGAAACCGGCATCAACACGAGCCGGTGGGATTTCGGGAGGAGGGGCTTCTCCTGCGTCCCCTCCGGAGTGTCCAGCATCCATGGTCGTTGACGTGCCCGTGTCATGAGATTCGCCGCCAACATCACTGTTCAAACCACCGTCGTTCTGAGTCAGAGGCGGCGCGTTAGGCTGCGGAGCAATGCATGCGGCGAAGAGCAAGATCGAGGGGTACAGTAGACGCATTGGACTGCCTCCGGTTTCCATCATCGCACCGGGATGCTGCGACGGCAAGGTGGTGAGATCAGGGGAGGATGATTCCTTGACCCCAGTGAGGATGATGGAAACAATCGGGTTATGAATCTTACCGTCATCCTCATCGCCTCAGTCGTTGCTTTGCTTGTCTTTCTTTTGGCGCTTCGTTTGCTCAAAGCACTGCTTTCCGCCGCCTTGTTAGCCCTTGCCGTCGCCGTCGGCGCACTTCTCTTGCTCCCGGCTGTTTTTGAGGACCCAGCTGATGCGAAACAGGCCCTTGAAAGCGCGCGGAGAGCGGGTGAGCGAGTGGTGAATGGTGCGAAAGAGGTGGGGCAGTCGACCCGCAAGATGGTCGAGACCGTTCAGCAAGGCGTCGAGCAAGCGAAGCAAGCTGTTAAAAAGGCGGGTGAGGTCAGTGATCTCGTCGACGAGGCAAAGCGTATCGTTCAGCCTATTGACGACTCAGAGTCGGTGGAGGAAGCGGGCGTTGGAGGGGCTGCAAACCAAGATCTTGGGGATCGAGGTAAACAGCAGCAAAAGAGCGATTAACTACCGAAGTCAAACGTCCTCAGGGCAAATCGCCTGACGTCTTTTACACTCTGACCACTCGCAACGTGTCTGTCCCTCCCAAAGCAGTCGGCCGACTTTTCGCCGTGACAACCACCAGATCGCCAAGGCTGCAGATCCCTCGGTCGACGAGCTCTTGAGTCATCCGATCGATGGTTCCATCCACGGTCGTCGGGACATTCAAATGGATCGGTGTGACGCCATGGTAAATCGCCATTCGACGGCTAGCAGCCTCCGAAGGCGTGAATGCCAAGACGGGGACGTCGCAGGCGTAGTCGGTGCTGAGCCGTGCTGTCGTTCCGGTGGCAGTGAAGAAGCAGATTGCTTTGGCACGGAGATCGGCAGCAAGGCCAAGGGCTGCACGAGCACAGGCATTCTGAATGCTGCCATGACCCTCAATTTCTGGCGAAGTCACAGCTCGAGATTGGGCATAAGCGCCCGTCGACTCGACCTCCCGGCAGATTCGCCGCATGGTTTCCACAACGAGTTCAGGATGGTCACCAATGCTTGTTTCTTGGCTCAGCATCACAGCGTCTGCGCCATCGAGGACTGCGTTGGCCACATCCCCTGCCTCAGCTCGTGTCGGTCGGGATGCGTTGACCATTGACTGCAGCATTTCGGTGGCAACGATCGTGAATCGGCCTTGACGTCGAGCTGCTTGAATCACTGCCTTTTGGGCCATCGGAACCTTCTCCGGCGACAACTCCACCCCGAGATCCCCTCGGGCGACCATTAAGCCGTTACTCGCAGCGATGATTCGGTTTAAGTTCTGAAGCGCTTCTGGCTTTTCGATCTTCGAGATAATTCCAGAGTCATCGAAGCCAGTGCCGATCCTTTGGCGCAGAGTGAGCACATCGGACTCGGAACGAACAAAGGAGAGTGCGATGAACTCAACACCGAGCTTAAGGATGAACTCCAGATCCACTTCATCCTTTGGTGTCAGAGAGGGTAGTGAGCTGAGTTGGGTATCGGGAAGGTTGACTCCCTTTCTGCTCTGCAACAAGCCACCCACTTCCACAACGCATTGGATTTCCGGGCCTTCGACGTTGACGACGCGAACTCGTAAACGACCATCATCCATTAGGATGGAGTGTCCCGCTTTCACATCACTCGAGAGTGACGGAGCATCGAGCCAAGCTCTTGATGCCGTACCCTCTTGTACCGGACCCTCTGTCGTCAGAATGAAAGGCTCGCCTTTGACCAGAGTCACGCCTGTTGGGGGCATCGGGCCCACTCTGATTTTGGGCCCTTGCAAATCAGCGACAATGGCGATGGCTCGGCCACAATCAGCGGTCGCTTCTCGTATCACCTGGTGTACCGCTTTGTGTTCGGCATGATCGCCGTGGCTCAGATTGAGCCGAAAGACGTCGACGCCGGCGTCGATCAAGCCCCGGATTTGGTCGGCACTCGAACTCGCAGGCCCAACGGTGGCAACGACTTTACTTCGGCAGAAGTTTGAATAGCTCATGGTTCCCTCTGGTTGGACGTTATCTCGTTCTTTGGGAGAACCCAAATTACCCCTCGATGAGAAGGATGGCGGTCGGTTGACGAGAAATGCTTCGGCAAGACTATACTCCAGCCATCCATTGGGCTAAACCGCTGTCAGCATTTCGTTAGGTGAAACTGTGGAGGTCCCGTGCGTTTAAGCCTCACCCTTGTATTGACCTTGATGATGTTGCCCGGGGGCAGTGTAACCGCGGCGAGTGAATCGAGTGTTCAAGTCGCTCAAGCGAAGAAGAAGAAGAAGAAGAAGCGAAAAAAGAAGAAACGGAAGAAAAAGAAAAAGAAAGCAGCCAAGGCAAAGCAAGAGGTTGAAGCAGAAGTTCAGCCGGAGGCCCAACCCGCCGAGTCCGCTGCTGAAAAGGGGCAGGCGTCGAAGCCCGAGAAAGCTGCGCCAAAGGCTGCGCCAAAAGCTGCGCCCGCAGCCGCCAAAAAGGCGCAGGAATCGCCTGCAGCCGGTGGTGCCGGTGGCTGGTGGGGATCACGCAGTTCCCTGGGTAAAAATCTTCTGCTCGGCGGAGCAGGCGGCTTGGTCGGAGGGATCGGTCTTTCCGCTTTGGGCATGAGCGTGGCGAATGGAGCCATCGTTGAACGCGAGACATTGATGGGTCAACAAACGCTGACCGATGACGAGCGAACTCGGATTGGCTCTCTCGA
>NZRT01000078.1 GCA_002696345.1 Myxococcales bacterium | reverse complement strand
ATGCCAACTACATTCGCCCAGCCCTGCAGATCATCGGTCCGCGCGAGGGCGTCGGCCGGGTCGCTGGGATGTACATGCTTGTCTACCGTGACAGCGTAAAATTCATCTGTGACGCAACGGTCAATTTCGATCCCGATGCCGAGGCACTCGCAGAGATCGCGATCCTCGCCGCCGATCAGGTTGCAGATTTCGATATTACACCGCGGGTTGCTATGGTTTCCTATGCCAACTTCGGCGCAGTGAACCGCCCGGAAACTCGCAAGATGCGTGCAGCTGTCGAGTTGGTGAATGACCGGCGACCCGATTTAATCATCGAGGGTGAGATGCAGGTCGACGCCGCCCTCGATCGGGAAGCTCAAGAGAACTTTTTCCCGTTCTCTCGTCTGGACGGGGAAGCGAATGTTTTGGTGATGCCCAACCTGGCCAGTGCCAACATCAGTTACAAGTTGCTGCAGCGCCTTTCCGATGCTGAGGTCGTGGGTCCCATCCTGTTGGGATTGGCCAAGCCTCTGACCATCATGCAGCGAGGAGCCACGGTCAGTGAGATCGTGAACATGGCGGCGGTGACGGCGGTGCAATGTCGAAGAAGGCATCGCACCACCGTTCCCAGCTGGGCTTAAAGGCAGCGCCGTCGAGAGGGACACGGTTGGGATCGGGGGGACCCCCACTTAGCTGGTTTCGTGGGTTTTTCGACTGACTCGTCTGAAGGCACTGGGGCTGTTTGTGGCTTCATTAGATGAAGTTTTCGGCCGTCACTAAGAGGGCTGGGATCACCCCGTCATAATCGCGAATATCCTGGTAAAAACAACAAGAAGATATGAACTCTCCTGAATCTAGTTCAGCCTGAGGCACGCAACCCTTGAAGGGCTTGTCAATCCGGTCCATGAGGCTGTCACTTCCAGGAGGATATTTTACTGTGAACCGAAGTTATAACTTTTCCGCAGGACCTGCCGCTCTCCCCGTCGAAGCGCTCGAAGCGGCTCGCGACGAACTTCTGGATTTTCAGGGTTCAGGCATGTCGATCATGGAACAGAGTCATCGGGGTGCCAACTACGATGGGGTTCACAACGAGGCGATCGATCTGTTGACCGAACTCCTCGGGATCCCCGAAACACACCAGGTGCTTTTGTTGCAGGGGGGAGCCACTCAACAGTTTGCCTTGATCCCGATGAACTTTCTGCCGGAAGGCGGTAAAGCCTCCTACATGGTGACCGGAGCTTGGGGGCAGAAAGCCTTCAAAGAGGCGCAGGTGGTGGCCGCGGCGCGCAACGCAACAGTTCAACTGGCAAACCCTGGGGGTGTCACGGGTGAGTTCACGTCCCTACCGGACCGAGCGGAGGGACTTGAGGGCTCAGCTTATCTCCATGTCACGAGTAATGAGACCATCCATGGTGTGCAATACGACTCACTGTATGGCAGCACCTATCCAGAATGCGGTGCGCTGCCACTGGTCTGCGACATGAGCAGTGATTTCCTCTGGCAACCCACCGATCTGTCCCGCTTCGATCTCGCCTACGCCGGGGCACAGAAGAACATCGGTCCCAGTGGCGTCGTGGTTGTCATTGTTCGAAAGGAGTGGATGAACGCGGGCAATACCTCAATTCCCAACATCTTTCGCTATGGTGTCCATGGAGATAAAAATAGTCTTCTGAATACCCCTCCGACCTTCAGCATCTACATGATTCGAAATGTTTTACGGGTCTTGAAATCCTCGGGGGGACTGTCGGCCGTTAAAGAGCGCAATGCAGCCAAAGCTGCTCGGCTCTACGGTGTCCTCGATGCGCGTCCCGAATTTTACCAATGCCCGGTGAACACAAAGGACCGTAGTGCGATGAACGTCGTTTGGCGCCTGCCCAATGAGGAACTCGAGAAATCGTTGATTGGAGAGGCTGCTGACTTGGGAATGAGTGGGTTGAAGGGACACCGAAGTGTTGGGGGGATTCGAGCCAGTATCTACAACGCTGTACCCATGGATTGGGTGGAGCATTTGGCGCAATTTCTCGAAAGCTTTGCTGAAAAGCATGGCGCCTAAGAGTTTCCATGTTTGGGGGCTGTCCCCCCCTTGCAGGATGGACTATACCTTTTTCGAGAAACAGCCCTGAGTCGCGTACCTATGCTTCATCGTTCGTTTTTATTGTCCCTTGCTCTGTCGATCCTTTCTGCATGTCCTGTGGAGCCTGTTGAGCAGGAACCCAGCCCGGACGGGGGTCCCACGTCCGAATGCGGAAACAACATCCTTGAGTCGAGTGAGGAATGCGATGATGGCAATCGGAGAAATCTCGACGGTTGCAGTGCCCGTTGCCGGATCGAACTTGGTGCTGTGTGCGGCGATGGTACGGTCGAGGATGATGAAGAATGCGATGACGGCAACAGCACGAATGGCGACGGATGCACCAGTGACTGTACTCTTGAGGGCGATGGTAATGACAGCTTCGAGACGGCGGAGTCCCTGACCATCAACCGTGGCTTGAATGGAGTGATCGATCCCGAGGGCGATGTGGACTACTACAGCTTCGCCGGTGAGGCTGGTGTCTGGGTCACCACCTACACGGAAGCCAACCCAAATGATCAAGATGAACTCATCGATACGGTGATTACTCTGTACGACTCGGAGCAAGTGCAGTTGGCTGAGAACGATAATCTCGCCGAGCGAAACGCCGCCGACAGCTCCATGATTATGCGATTACCGTACACGGGGACTTATTATCTAAAAGTGCAGGACCGTAGCACCTGGGCTTTAAACCAGAACCCTCGTGGTGGGCGAAATTTCACTTACCGAGTGGTCGTTGCCACCATGAACATGGATGCGACGCAAGTGAACGTGGAGATGGAGACAGGCAATGATGAAGCCTCAGCGCAGGACCTTGGCTGGACCGAGGGCGGTTCCGGCTACATTCTCGGGGGACTGAGCAACCCGCAGGACGTCGATGTGTATGCGTTCAGCGTTGCTGAGCCCGATGAAGGTCAACCGGTCGAGGGTCACCTCGAAGTTGATGTCAGAACGCCCGGTGTTTCGGGGAATGGGGCGACCTCCTCAGTGGGTCGAATTTGGATCACCAATGCCGCCAATACGGACACGATCGCTCGCGTCCGATACAGTCGAAGCATCACCGGCATCGAACCTGCGTTGCCGCCAGGGGACTATTTGCTTTGGGTGAATCACCCCAGCCGAGATTCAGCGATTGCTGTACCTCCGGGCGACAACGATTTCTACGTCATGACCCTTCGGCTCCGGGGTGATAATGTTCCTGAGGCTGCGGAAGAAACTAATGATGAGCGTGGGACGCCCGAGCCTGTGGAGTTGGCTGATCAGGGCGGTGGACGTCGGTCCGGCTTCATCCTCGCCCAGTTAGGGGATGGTGATGTGGACCACTTCGGAGTCACAGCGCTGGACAGTGAAGGGACGATGAGCGTGGTCTGTCGGAGTCGGCTTGCGGGCAGTGGGATTCGCGGTTTGAAGGCCGAACTGTGGACTGCGGGGGCGGCGGAGCGGATCGCCCAGGATACCGAGGGCGCCGAGATGGTCTACATCCAAAACGCCAGTATTGAGGGGGGGGCTGAATACATCGTTAGACTGAGTAAATCGGGACAAGAAGACGATGTCAGTGGTGTCTGGGTGCGATGTGGAATTCATTTGCGCTCAGCGAACTAACGGTCCCATTCCAAGGGTGAAAACGGCCCCTGGCAATGGAGTCCCGGTTTCTTCATCCGACGAGGATTAGGGACGAAGGTGTGGATCGCCGACTCGCAAGCGAAGGCATGGTGGCCTGTTGGCACCCCTCGCTTTTCCAACGCTCGGCCCTCTTCCAATGCCCAGGCTAGTTCTTCCAGTGACGAACCGGCTCAGCGCGACGTATTCCAGAGGTGGACCATGGTGACTTACAGCCTAGAAAGGGTCGAAGAACATCGATTCTGGCTCCATGAGAGGCGTGGCAACGTCGGCGGTCAACATTCTGTTTCAAGTTTGGCTCGAAACACTGGCGGTGAACCGTGATTAAATATCTTGGNTCGAAGCGCACGCTCCTGCCCTCCATTCTGCATCAAGTGGAGCAAATCGAGGGNATTCANAGTGTTCTCGATCTTTTTTCGGGTACGGCTCGCGTGGGTCACGCACTCAAAGGCGCCGGNTATCAAGTCTACTCGAANGATCTGAATGCTTATGCTGCGACACTCGCCCGTTGCTATGTCGAGGCGGACCAAGAGATCTATCAGCGGGCTGCATCCGAACGAATTGCGGAACTGAACAAGCTGCCGGGGCTGTCGGGTTGGTTTACGGAAACCTACTGTATGGAGAGCCGATTTTTTCAAGCCAAAAATGGGGCAAGGATTGAAGCGATTCGGAATCAGATTCAGGCATGGTCCCTTGAGCCGCTGTTGGAATCGATTCTTTTAACCTCCCTGATGGAGGCCGCGGACCGGGTCGACTCCACCACAGGCGTTCAGATGGCTTATTTGAAAAAGTGGGCACCCAGGGCTCATAAAGACTTGGAGTTGAGGCTTCCTGATCTGCTGCCCAAGGCAGAAAATGGTCCCGGTCAGGTCTTTCAGGGCGACGCCCTAGAAACTGCGGCGAAAGTGTCTGTGGATCTGGCGTATTTGGACCCGCCTTACAATCAACATAAATATCTTGGGAATTATCACCTCTGGGAGACCCTTGTTCGTTGGGATGAGCCTGAGGTCTATGGTGTGGCTCGGAAACGGGTGGATGTTCGTGAGCGAAAGAGTCCTCACAACTCTCGCCCAAAAGCCCTGAAGGCCTTTCAGTCGCTCATCGACACCGTCCAAGCGCCCTGGTTATTAATCAGCTTTTCAGACGAAGGGTATATCCAAAAGGCCGAGATGGAAGCCCTGTTAAGCGAGCGAGGGCACCTGCGAACTTTCGAGCACGATTTCAAGCGTTACGTTGGAGCACAAATCGGGATTCACAACCCCTCGGGGGAGAAGGTCGGTCGTGTTTCTCATACTCGAAACCGGGAATACTTATACCTACTCAGGCGACCTTAGCCGACCTTTAGCTTCGCTTCAGGTTGCGCAGGGTCTCTCGCTCCCAACGGTCGATGCATGACATCCAGTGGTTTCGAGCGACGATTCTCGCCTGGACCGCGACGGTTTGAAGTTGATCCATAATCGCTTGGACACGTTCTTTCGAGCGTTCGTCCACCTGAGTCTTGAGCGTATTCAGCGGCTGCTGATCATAGAAGACTCGTCGCACTTTCTCCGCTTCTCGAGCAATCCCAGCGCTCTGACCCTTCTCCAGTTTTAAACCCATCATCAAACTAAAGGCAGCCCTTGCGACAGGTGTCGACATTCCACCCGGGAAATGAGCTTCAGAGGTCATTCCGGCCACTTCTAAGCAAGAGTCCACGGTCACTTGCCGGCAGGCCCCATACAAACCAACCGCAGTGACACCACCCTCCACTTCGTCGATGATCGAAGTGGTGCGGTCATCGGCACTCGGGAGATTAGCTGTCGGTATGTTGTTGTTTCGCAAGAGCCCTTGAGCCTTGGCGAGGGCATCGATGATCTTTCGCTCGACCTCCATATCGATTTCTTCCGTGGGACGCAGGGCTGATGAGAGTCTCGCCTCGTCGGGAAAGCAATCTCGGACGAGAGCATCGATCAGATCCTCGAGTTGCTGCTGCTTCGACGGCACGAACGGTGCGACCAGCCCGATCCACAGAAGTTTCTTCTCCAGGCTATCACCAAAACTTTCCAAGCTGGTATCGAGCGCCTCTTTCAGAACCTCGAGGTGGCGGGTTTGAACGTGCTCACTACGGCGACAGACCTGTTCGACACGCCGTCGAGCTAACTTGACGGAAAGGTGCACGTCGGGGGCGAATTCGGATTGGTTCGAGGATCTCGCCCTCGATTGGGCAGTGATGACAACGGCGATGATGACCACCACCAGAATGACGATCGTGAGTGTCATAGGCATCTGAATACCTTAGGTCGGTTCCTTAGGTCCAGAAACTGCCCCAAAATTAAAGCAGATTTCAGCGTTCTCCATAGCGAACGGCTTCGAAGCGGTGGGCTTGCGTCAGGCTATTTTTGTGTTGTCGTTTCCAGTTTTGCCCCACGTAATAGAGTACCAAACCTCTGCGGCCATCGAGCCAGGTACCCACAAACCAGTCGCGTTTTCGCCGAAGGCTGGGAATCGAACCCCTCACATTCATCGTTTCCAAGACGAAATAAGGATGTTCTGGTGCAGCGATGACACCTCCTTTAGGCCCCACTGACAGGCCTTGGATGACCCTCCATCGGCCCGTAAACCAAAGGTCTTTGGACATGATGTGTCGAAACGTCCCATCGGAGCGCAACATCCACGTCTCAACGGTTTCGTCGATGTGATCCCGTCGCTTTGCGACCTCTAGATACTCCCCCACCTCTTTGTCCCAGAGATGGTAGCCAGTCAGCTTCCAGGAGTTTTGACGAAGACGGTCGTTCAACTGCTTCTGAAGGGCAACTGGAAGGGGTATTTTTTGCGCCGACCGGAGTTTGCTCGGGGGCAACAGCGGATGAGCCACCGCTGGCATAGCCACGCAAAGGCAGAGACAGAAACACAAGAACCAACGCATGAGGTTCCTTCTCTTCATCAGGTCGGTCCGTCAAGCTCTGGAGACTTGGCTTGAAGAGTTGTCGATGGCAGGCCAGGGCTATGAACAGTTCCCTTCAATCTCTGATCAACAGCCAAATTCAAAAAGGCGGTCAGCGAGTCGCCTTTCGCTTGGGCCATGAAAAGATCACCTGGAGTGAGTTGGATCAGGCTTCCACGCGTCGATTGCAAGATTATCGGAAGGCCGGCGTCAAACCAGGCGATCGCATTCTGTGCAAACTGCCCACGAGCTTAGAGTTACCCATCGCTGTCCTCACCCACTTGCGAGGTGGTTTTATCCACGTTCCAGTGGCGCCCACGAGCTCACAGACTGCCGTGACACACCTCATCGAATTAACCTCACCCCGTTGCATCATCGAAGAAGGGATTCGAACTTTCCACGAAATATCGCCCAGTCCAGCTTTAGCGGTGCCGGATCCTGCGTGGATTCTCTCCACCTCCGGGACAACGGGAATGCCAAAGGGCGTTCTTCACACGCACCGTTCCCTTCTCGCTGGCATCGGTGCATTGACGGAACTTTGGGAGTGGTGTCCTGCGGACCACCAGATTCTCGCCCTCCCCCTCTTTCATGTTCATGGATTGGGTATCGGAATTCTTGGAGCCATGCTCCGTGGGGTGGAGACAACGCTGCTTCCTCGCTTCGATACCGCTCAGCTTTGCCAAGCCATGGCACGACATAAGGCAACTCTGTTCATGGGGGTGCCAACGATGTACTATCAACTTCTTAAGCTCTTCGAAGAGGATCCTGTGTGGTCAGAACATTTTCACAAGGCTCGGTTGTGCACCGCAGGTTCAGCAGCCCTCGGGGCCGAACGACTTCAGCGTTTCGAAGCCCTCACAGGACAGCGGATCCTCGAGCGTTACGGGATGAGTGAAACCCTGATTACCGTCTCGAATCCCTACCGGGGTGATCGGCGCTCCGGTAGCATGGGTGTGCCACTAGCAAACGTCCAGACACGGATTGTTGACGGCGAATTACAGGTCCGCGGAAGAGCGTTAATGGCTGGTTACTGGAATCAACCACAGGTGACTCAAGCGGCTTACTCCGAGGACGATTGGTTTCGGACAGGGGATCAAGTGGAAGAAGATGCCGACGGCTATCTTTATCATCGAGGTCGCCGAAGCATCGATTGGATCAAGTCGGGCGGATGGCGGATCGGCACCCACGAACTGGAAGAAGCCCTTCTCCGTGATTCTCGGGTTGAAGAAGTTGCCGTTGTCGGTTTGCCCGACGAAGAATGGGGCGAAATCGTTGCTGCTGCGATCGTGTGCAAGGGCGATGCTCAACAACTTTTGATCGAACTCGCCCACGGGATCCGTCAGCAATTTCCTCGGCACCAACACATTCGGCGCTGGCTGGTGGTTCAGCAACTACCTCGTAACGCCATGGGGAAGATCCAGAAGGCTCAGTTGAAGCACCATGCGGAGGGCTGGCAGCGACTGAAGGTTCCGAGTTAGTGACTCTGGCGCACGCCCTTGCGACGGGCTGGCACCTTCGGGCACCATACCGACAGGAGGCGTCCGATGAACCGTCTTATCCTCTTGTTCATGGGCGTGCTGTGGCTTTGCGCATGCCTTGACTCGCCGCAACCGGTCGCCTTTGACGGCGGTGTGGACGCAGGTTCTGAGATTCGTCCATGGGGGGATGACGAGGAAATCGTCGCTTTCGAAAGCGAGCACATCTACTTCGGTGGGGGCGAGAATCGGCGTAAGGTGCAAGTGGAAGTCGAGTTTCCGGGGCCTGAGGTGACCTACAATGTCATCACCGGTTACTTCCGACTTCATTGCCCGAACCGTCGCTGCGACCATTGGGATCGCTACGGCAGCTTTGGAGTCNTCGAAAATCCCGGTACTGACTCCGCTCGCTACATCGAGATCGATCGGTTTATCACCCCCTACCGAGTGGGNTTTGAGTGGCAGTCTGACCTGACGGATCTCCGTCCTCTCTTGACGGGTCAGCAAACCCTCGAAGTCTACATTGATACCTGGGTCGGACCGGGTCACGAACAAGGAGAAGGCTGGCTTTTCGATGCTCAATTTGAGTTTCTNGGGGGTGACCCACCCCAGCCAGAACCCGATCAAGTCATCCCTGTTTGGCCTCACCTCTCCTACAAGTCAGGGCGGGATGATCTTCCGATTANAGATCAAGTTTTGCCCGTCTCAATTCCCATCGATGGNGACCCNCAACAGATTAAACTGAGGTCCTTCATCACGGGACATGGTTTCGGAGGTCCCGCNAACTGTGCTGAGTTTTGTCCAAAGGAGCATCGTTATACGGTCAATGGTGATGTNTATCGCCGCCGAGTCTGGCGGGATGATTGCGAGCGNACTCGAACGGACGGTCGACAGATGGGAACNTGGCAGTANGACCGGGCGGGCTGGTGTCCGGGNGCTCAAGTCTTCCCATGGGACATGGACATCAGCCGATCATGGATCGGCGAGCGCGCGGAGGTCAGTTATGATTTGGAGCCCTTCACGTGGTCCGGCGAAGGCGGGGAACCGTATTACTACATGTCGGGCGTCGTNATTACGTATCGCTAACCCCGNCCTTCGCGCCGCTCCCCTATTCGACAAAGCAGCACGGGGAAGGATCCCTTTCCNTCTCCGTTCANAGCGGGNGGGTGCCAACAGTCCCAGACTTACTTTGGTTTCGCCTTATCTGCGCAANCTTTCGAACCAACTCTCNTGNGGCTCNNCTCCATGTCGAAGTACCGCNCGGGATCGAGGCAGAAGNCGATCGACCTCTCTGACCCCTTGAACAACCACACGGAGGTCGGGCAAGGNAGGCTGCTCATCGGGGTGAATTTCGACTTCTTGGACACCGACTCGATCCTTTCCCCGCAGCGCAATCTCTGCGGGCAAGTCGTCGGGATCAACCGTTTCAAANAAACTGNTCGGCAAGTCCGTCAAAAGCTCTTCAAGTTGCCCNCCGGGTGGCAANAANACGCCCATTTCGTGTTGATACNCCGGAGCCTCGAATCGCTTGACGATCAACTCCTCAAGGCCGTGATTCTCCAGACGAATACTCAGGTTGGGCGCAGGGGTTTGATCGGCATCGGGCGGACTGCTCTTAACGATGAAATCCAAGTCTCTGTTNAGACGAAGTCGGTCGACTTCTTTCAGGCTAAACTCGAAATCATCTTCATCTCGACAGTCTAAAAGTTCGATCCANTGAGCCGTGTATTCCTTAAGCACNCCNACGTGCTCGACCCANTCNTCACCCCGTAGCTCCTCGATCACCACCCGGCGCCCAATGTAACGCTCCAGGACAGGCTCGAAGGCATTGGCCGCGGCACCAANGACCGTTTTGCCGATTTGCGCTAGGTGCTTATCCTGAGAACTAACAATGCGCCCACCACCCTTCTTTGCGGCACTCAACCAGACGCCNACGGATTGATTGAAGGCATCGCCAAAGGTNTTGAGCATGTTGCGTAAGCCACGCCAACCGCGCCGCAGCAGCGAGGGTTTCCAGGTTCGCTCGATCTCCAGTCGGCGCTCGGCCTGATGGGCTTCTGAGAGTTCGTCATGATAGCGATAGATGGTCTGTAAATCGCTGATGCGTTCAGCNAAAAGNACGTAGGAAAACTCTTGATGTCCACGTCGGTCCTTGTGGGGCTGTGGGTAAAAGAGTTCGATATCTTGAGGAAAGACGGACAGCCTTCCCCACACTAAGGTGCCATCGGTAAATTCAGCGGTCACCCGGTAGTCTTCGAAATCTTTAAGACAACGATCTCTTCGGCGCCGTTGGAGAACGATACCCACCAATGCGGTGAGAAAGATAAAGATCAGTGTTAAAAGCATAGTGTCATCGGTTGGAACGAGGCGNTTGCCTTGTCAACCATCTCGCGGCTCANACGCGACTCCAGAGGGGCTTTTACCCCAGTCTGTGGAAGGTTATTATCACGCNACGATCGGGAGTGATGANAATGACTCAAAAGTGCTTCTNAAGTCTCTTTCTCTGCGGNTTTCTTGCGGCCTGTGTCGGTGAGCAAGTGGTCGTTCGTGAGACCGAGTCAAGTTGCGGTAATCAAGAGATNGAAACCGGCGAAACCTGCGACGATGGCAATGAGATCAATACCGACGCTTGTACCAATTCCTGTGAGTTAGCTCGTTGCGGCGACGGTGTGACTCGGGACGACCTAAGNCCAGGCGAAGNGGGATATGAATCCTGTGATGATGGCAACGAAGACGATGGGGATGGCTGCCTCATGAACTGTGTTGAGGCTGAATGTGGCGACGGCAGTTTACGCCTCGATCTTTCCGACGGTGATCGCAAGTTTGAAGCTTGCGACGACGGCAATGAGATCGACGAGGACGGCTGTCTATCGAACTGTCGTGAAGCCCGATGTGGTGATGGTATTCCCCGCAGTGATCTCGAGATTGGCGACGTCGGTTATGAGGCTTGTGACGACGGCAATGAGATCGACGAAGATGCCTGTCTAAACAATTGCGAGACTGCCCGCTGTGGCGATGGTGTCATCGGTCCGGGTGAGGGCTGTGACGATGGCAATGAAAACCCAACGGATGATTGTTTCGACTGCCAACCCTCAACCTGCGGCGATGGTGTCATTCAGGCCAACGAATTGTGCGACGACGGCAACGAGATCGAAGCAGATCAGTGCCTGAACAACTGTGCTTTGGCTGCTTGCGGAGATGGGGTCGTATGGGAAGGTGAGGAGGTCTGTGATGATGGCAATGGGGACAACCGAGACATCTGCACCAATGCTTGCGAACCGGCTCGCTGCGGAGATGGTCATACTCGTACGGATTTAGAGATCGACGATGCAGGATTTGAGGCCTGTGACGACGGTAATCAAGTTGATGGCGATGGTTGCGATGGGGGCTGTCGACGAGAGCGATGTGGCAATGGTCGTGTGGATGCGGGCGAAGTCTGTGACGACGGCAACGAGGACGACCTGGATGGTTGCCGCAATCACTGTGTCGAGGCGCGCTGTGGCGACGCCACCCTACGAGTCGATCTCGAACCCGGGGAAGACGGCTACGAAGCCTGTGACGATGGCAATGACGAGGAGGGGGACTTCTGCCTCACCAATTGTCAGCGACCGAGATGCGGAGATGCTGTGGTTTGGGTCGGTCAAGAGGAGTGCGATGATGGTAACGATGATCCCTTGGATGGCTGCGATAACCAATGTCGAATCGCAGTCTGTGGTGACGGACAGATTCAGGTCGGTGAAGTCTGTGATGATGGCAATGCGGTCACCGAGGTTTGCGATTACGGCCTGCTCTCCTGTGAGGTCTGCAGTGAAACCTGCCAAGTCGTCGATGGTGCCACTGCCTTTTGTGGAGATGGGCTCGAAAATGGACCGGAAAGTTGTGACGATGGCAACGAGGTCCTGGAGGTTTGCGAATACGGAGAACAAGCCTGCAGGGTCTGTAACGTCAGCTGCCAGGAGGTGCCTGGAGCAGTGCGCTTCTGTGGCGACAACGTCATTCAAGAGAATGAAGCCTGTGATGACGGCAACGATCTTCTTGAGGTTTGTGCGTACGGCCAACAAGCCTGCCAGGTTTGCGACGAACAGTGCCAGTCCGTCGCCGGCCAGGTGAGCTATTGTGGCGATGGGATCCAA
>NZRT01000077.1 GCA_002696345.1 Myxococcales bacterium | reverse complement strand
CGGCTTCGGCCCGATCGCTTTAACGACGTCAAAATCCAACGCCTTACAACCCCGTGGGCTTGATCAACTCGCTGACGCCGTCGACGCAGCCGGTGAGAAACCGATCATCGCCATCGGTGGCTTACACAAAGATTTGCTGCCTGAGATCAAGCGACGGGGCGCTCACGCGGCAGCTGTTATCGGTGCTGTCTTCAACCACGATAACCCTCCACAAGCCTTTGTAGATTTGTGCGAGGCATGGGGATGACATCCGTCCTACTAATCGGCGGATGGGATCCTCTAGGTCGAGCAGGGCTTCTCGCTGATCAAGCTGCGCTGCAACGATTAGGACGTCAGTCTTTCAGCGCTTTGGTGACAGCACAAACAGCGCAAGATGACGGCACGATGCGTCTTTGGGGAGAACCGATCAGTCGACTTCGCCTGCAGTTGGAAATTATCTTCAAAGAGACCCAACCTAGCGTCGTCAAGTCTGGGATGATCGTCGATGAACAGCAATTGGGTCTTTTGCTGGATAAGATTCCCCCGGATGTCGAATGGATCGTTGATCCCGTCTTGCGTTCAAGCTCGGGACAAGCGTGCTATCTGGATGATTGTCAGGGCGAGATGTATCGAGCGCTGCTTCGGCGAGCGGATCTGATCACGCCGAATCTGCCGGAAGCAGAAGCGCTGACAGGCATGACAGGGGTTGCCCGTGAAGACCTCCTCGATGGACTAAAGACCCTTGGAGCACGACGAATTCTTCTAAAAGGCGGGCATGGACAAGGCGATCACGTCGAGGACCTCTTGACGACGTCGAGCCCCCCAAAGACCTTGAGTCAACCCCGCTTACCGGGACGATTTCGAGGCACTGGGTGTCGTCTCGCAAGCTTGGTGGCAGGCTATCGAAGTCAGGGCATCCCCTGGGTTTCTGCCGTCAACCAGGCGCATGAAATGCATCATCAATGGCTTCAAGAGCGCGCCACAGCAAGTGAGACTTAAAGTCGAACGGCGTGGCGCGACCTAGCTCGCTTTCCGGTGCTCTTGTAACCAATGTTGGTGCGCTTCTTGGCAACGAAGACGAGCTTGTTCCGCATACTTTGGGCTGAGTTCGTAACCCACATAATCACGACCGAGTAGAGCGGCTGCAATGCCCGTGGTTCCTGAGCCCATAAAGGGATCCAGAACCAACTGACCCTCTTCACTGCCATATTTCACGAAGAAATCAGCGAGGCCCTGAGGCATAAGGGCCGGATGCACATTACTGCGGGCTTTCCCCATGGATTTTCCGCCCCATGTATCTCCTGTGCCTTGGCCTGTGGCGCCTTTCATGAAGATCACATTGCCCGGGTCGCGACCCTTCGGGTTGTACTTCCACGCACGCTTATCCATTTTACCTTTCACCAAGGAATTACAGAGCGGACAGGTGCTGTCATGACCACGATGCCGACTGGGCTCACGGACCGCGTCCTTGTAAACCACATAATCGTCGATGGATTTGACGAAGTGATAAATCAGCTCATTTCGGTTCTTTAATCGACGATTGTAGTTGTCTGGACGAGGGCGGGTTTTCGTCCAGTACATGTTTTGAACATAGCCAAGCCCACACTCTTCCACCGCCATAATCGGCAGTTTCGCCTCGGTTAACGTAAAACGACCATCGATGTATTGACCTTGGAAGTTGAGGAAGAACGACCCCGTGGGTTTTAAGACTCGCTGACATTCCGCAAGAATAGGTTTCAGCGCTTCGAGNAACTCTCCTTCTCGCAAACGACCGAGATCACCATCGGGTGTCTCATANTTTTTCCGACTCTCGTAAGGTGGCGACGTGAAAATGAGATCGACGGAATCGTCGGGTAGTTCTTTCATATCGGCACAAGTGCTCTCAAAGATTCGATTGCGAACGTGGTCCAACCCTGGACTCCTTTATCCCACCATTCGTGGTGCAACTCGAGCCTCGGGCCAGAACGTGAGTCCGTCAGATTTTTAACCAAATTTATGTCTCGATGGCAGGGGATGAAAGCGAAGTGACAGGCTCTCAAGTCAGCCTAAGTCATTGAAACGGCCGGCCCCCGGGGCCTGGCCGCGGCCACCATCAGTGATCTCGTTGCCGCCGAAAGTATTCTTTAAGATACCGACCTGTGTGACTCTTTTTTCGGCGAGCGAGTGACTTGGGAGAGCCCTGGGCAACGATGTGNCCACCNCCTGCACCGCCCTCTGGTCCTAAATCAATCACATGATCTGCGCTCTGAATGACATCAAGATTGTGCTCGATCACCAAGACCGTATTTCCGGCATCAACCAACCGATGAAGGACCGAGAGCAACTTACGAATATCATCGAAGTGCAGACCCGTGGTGGGTTCGTCGAGGATATAAAGCGTCCGACCGTGGCTACGGCGGCTGAGTTCCTTTGCGAGCTTGATCCGCTGGGCTTCTCCCCCGGACAAGGTCGTCGCTGGCTGTCCCAAATGAATATAACCCAAACCAACGTCGATGAGTGTGTCGAGTTTACGGCACAAGCGNGGGAAGGCATCCAGAAGCTTTCGAGCTTCGAGGACAGTGAGATCAAGNAGATCAGCGATGTTATGGTCTCGGTAATCCACAGCAAGGGTTTCCGTGTTGTANCGACGTCCCGCACACGCATCACAAGTGACGAAGAGATCGGGTAAGAAGTGCATCTCGATTCGTAAGACGCCAGCCCCCTGACATGTCTCACAACGTCCNCCTTTGACGTTGAAGCTGAATCGGCCGGGCTTAAATCCTCGAATCTTGCTTTCCGGTAGGCTCGAATAAAGTTCTCGGATGTCCGTGAAGAGGCCGGTGTAGGTGGCTGGGTTGCTGCGGGGTGTCCGACCGATCGGGCTTTGGGANATTGGGATCAGTTTATCGATGGCGTCGAGCCCCTCGAGGCGATCAAACGGCAGAGGCCGCTCTTTCCGNTACTCATTTGGCGCCAAAGCTTTACGAATAGCCGGCTGAAGTGTCTGCATGATCAAACTGGATTTGCCCGANCCACTAACACCNGTGACAGCGACCANACAGCCCAAAGGAATTNCAACATCGACCTGCTGCAAATTATTGCCACGAGCCTTGGTCAACCGAATCGACTCCCCCTTACCGGATCGCTCCGCGCTTTGATGACCTATTTGCTCTCGACCGGACAANAAGGCGCCGGTCAGGCTCTTCTCGACGGCGACGACCTCCTCTGGACTGCCTTGCGCGACGATCACACCGCCATGGATACCAGCGCCGGGACCGAGATCNACGAGATGATCGGCTGCCCACATCGTCTCTTCATCATGCTCAACGACGAGGACGGTATTGCCCAAGTCCCGCAGCCGTTTCAAACTCTCCAAAAGCTTGGTGTTGTCCCTNTGATGCAGGCCAATACTNGGCTCATCGAGGACATACAAAACCCCGGTGAGNGCCGAACCAATCTGCGTGGCTAATCGAATNCGTTGTGCCTCACCACCGCTCAAACTGCCGGCCATCCGGCTTAGATTGAGATANTTTAATCCGACGCTGACNAGAAACTTGAGCCTTTCGATCACCTCTCGAAGGATAGGCTTCGCAACCGCTGCTTGTTTGCCCACCAACTCGAGCCCTTCGAAATGGGCGAGGCATTCATCAATGGCGAGTTCGCCAACAGAAGGGAGGTTGAGTTCACCGACAAAGACCTGTCGAGCTTCCAACCGTAATCGAGTGCCATCGCAGGCAGCACAGGGCTTCACCGATTGGTATTGTCGAAGGCTCTCACGCACATTTTCGCTCTGCGTCTCTTTCAAACGACGCCTAAGGTTTGGGATCACCCCTTCAAACCTCTTCTGGAATCGAACCATCCGACCCCGTCGTTTGAACTCCATGGGGATCGCTTCTCGTCCTGATCCATACAAGACCCGTTGTCGAAACGCTGGAGGAAGATCCCGCCAGGCACAGCCCAAATCCACGCCATCATGCCGGGCAAGGGATTCAACCATGGTTAAATACCAGCCGCTGTGCATCAGGTTCCAAGGAGCGATCGCCCCTTCACGAACCCCGATCTCCGGTTCGGGCACCACCATTTGCGGGTCAAACGCACGCTCGTCTCCCAAGCCGTCACAGGCGCTGCACGCACCCGCCGGGTTGTTGAACGAGAAGAGGCGTGGCTCCAAGGGGGGGAAACTGAAGCCATGCTCCGGACACGCGTTAAGCTCCGAATAGCGCCGTTCCACCCCCTCCGTGCTGGCCACATCGACCAAACCTTTACCCAGCTTGAGTGCAAGCTCAACGGCTTGAGTCAGTCGACTCCTTAAACTCTCACTAACCGGACTTCCTGGGCTATGTTTCAACCGATCCACAACCACGTCGATACTGTGTTTAAAGTTCTTTTCGAGCAACCCGACCTCTTCGAGTTCAAGCATCTCTCCATCCACTCGAACTCGAACAAACCCTTCGCTCGCTAGACCGTCGAGAACCTCCCGATGCTCGCCTTTGCGATCTCGAACAACGGGTCCAAGGATCAAGAATCGCTCCCCAGGAGGGTCATCGAGAATCGCATCAACGATCTGCTCTGCACTCTGCCCACCCACAGGCGCCTGGCACACGGGGCAACGGGGTTCTCCCCCACGGGCATAGAGCAATCGGAGATAATCATAGATCTCCGTGATGGTCCCGACGGTGGAGCGTGGATTGCGAGATGTACTGCGCTGCTCGATCGAAATCGCTGGAGAGAGCCCCTCGATGCTGTCGACATCGGGTTTCGATTGTTGGTTTAGAAACTGCCTCGCATACGCTGACAGACTTTCAACATAGCGCCGCTGACCTTCGGCATAGATCGTATCGAAGGCGAGGCTGGATTTACCGGAGCCACTCGGCCCCGTGAGCACAACCAGTTGATCTCGAGGGATTTCGACGTCGATCCCTTGCAGGTTATGCTGCCGGGCACCCCGGACGATGATTTTATCCTGACTCAAAGACGAGTCCTTCCCGTAGGCGGTCAGCCTGTATCAAGGCTGTGTCAGGTGCAACAGCGGTCTGTTTCAAAACACCAAACACAAAACGGTAAGACACTGGATTTGCGACTTCTATTCCTTGGCATGCCCCTCGCTATCAAAAGGGAAGATCATCGATACGAAAGGAAGAATGATGATGAAACAGAGTCCGTCTAAAAATCCAAGATCCGGAGAACGATTCAACGTCTTAAGCCCACGGGAGTACAAAGGGCCTGATGGCGAGCAGCGCAGTGCCTTCACGAAGGTCGGTGTCGCTTTTCCTTTGCGGCATCAAACGGGGTTTAAAATACACTTGGACGCAATGCCGTTCCACGGTGAACTGCTGATCTTGCCAGCCAATGGATCCAAGGAGTCACCATCATGAAGCCCCTTTGGTTGATGATCGCTTCGTTCACGGCGAGTCCAACCTTGGCGGCGCCAGCCCTGGAAGGACAAGTCAATATCAACACCGCCAAAGTGACAGATTTAGTCAAGTTACCGGGTATCGGTCCAAAGAAAGCTGCGGCCATCGTTCGACTCCGAGAAAGGAAAGCGTTTACGCGGCCTGTCCAGATTCGTCGAATCAAAGGAATCGGCATGCGAACCTACAAGAAATTACTCCCGCACCTGACCATCGTGGGCGACACAAACATCAAAGAGAAGGATTGCCGCCGTTGATCTTTACGCTGGATTAAGCCAGGCCGCGACTATGGATGGTCGTGGCCTGCAATCTAGAAAGGTGAGCCTTCGGGTGCTCAGACGCGTGTTGGAGCAAGGCGCCTACACCAATCTCGTCCTCGGCCCTGAACTCGACAAAGGGGGGTTAGAGGGCGCGGACCGAACACTTGCCACAACGCTGGTTCAAAGCACCCTAAGGCATCGTAACTTTCTTCGACCGCTTCTGATGGAAGCCTCTCGGAACGGGCAGTTACCGAAAAAATTAGAACCGCTCCTTCTTCTCGGCTCCGCTCAGTTGCTGCTCCTCGATCGAGTCCCAGATCATGCCGCGCTCGATACCAGCGTGCGTCTGGTCAAGACGGAAGGCCTTCATCGCTACAGTGGCTTAGTGAACGGTCTTCTCCGCACCCTTCAGAGGCAGCGCTCCCATGCCCTCGCTCGACGATCGGCTCCCGATGCTCCCTTAAGTTGGCTCGGACCGGCTCCGAGTTGGTTGGTCACACGCTGGGCACGGCGACTGGGCGATCATCAAGCAAGGACACTACAACGCAGACTGAGCGAGCCTGCTGCCATCGACCTTCGACTTCTTCAAAACCAAGATCCGATCCAGTGGGCGGAGAGACTCGGAGCCGACATCATCCCCGGCGCGCCCAAACGCCTGACACTTCAAAGTGGTCACCCTCCCAAGCTTCCAGGCTTTCACGAAGGCGCATGGGTGGTTCAAGATCGAAATGCAGCTCAAGTGGTTGAACAACTCCCACTCGGAGGCCGGCGCGTGCTCGACGTATGCGCCGCACCGGGAGGGAAAACAACTCATTTACGACAACAACATCCGGAAGCAGAATTGCACGCGATCGAGTTGCACTCTCATCGCGCAGACCTGGTTCGGGCTGCTCTCGAGCGATGTCATCAAAAAGGGATCGTGCACTGCGCTGATGCTCGAGAGTTACTACCCTGCCTGGGTTCCTTTGACCGCATCGTGTTGGATGCTCCTTGTACCGGTCTGGGAACACTCAGAAGACACCCGGAAATTGGAATTCGGCGCCCTGAGAACAGCCCAAAGCAAGCTCAGATTTTACAGAAAGAACTCCTCGAGGTTGCCGTTGACGCCCTTTCCCCCGGTGGATTTCTGATCTACGCCGTATGTAGCCTAGAGCCGGAGGAGGGAGAGCAGGTGATTCAAAGCCTTCTCGCCCGTCATTCAAACCTCAAGTTATCGCCGACCCCTATCGCCACCACGGGCCAAGGTTGGTTGGGACTTGACGGCGATGGAGATGGCTTCTTTTTCGCCCTTGTGGAGAAATGCACATGACCGGAATCATCGCACCGAGTTTACTGTCCTGTGACTTTGCCCGTCTCGCCGAAGAAATTGCAGCGATCGAGGCAGCGGGCGCCGATTGGCTACATCTCGATGTCATGGATGGACGATTCGTCCCCAACATCACCTTTGGTATGCCCATCGTTGCAGCCATGAAAAAGGTCAGTACGAAGCCTCTCGACACCCATCTCATGATTGTGGAGCCGGACCGCTACATCGAAGGATTCGCCGAAGCAGGTAGCGATTGGATCACGGTTCATGCGGAGGCGTGCCCCCATTTACATCGAAGTCTCCAAGCCATCCGCTCCACAGGGGCAAAGGCGGGTGTCAGCCTCAATCCAGGAACCTCGCTAAACGCCATCGAAGAGGTTCTTGGGGATTGTGATCAGGTACTGATCATGACGGTGAACCCGGGCTTTGGTGGTCAAAATTTCATCGAGTCTGGACTCAAGAAAATCGCACGATTACGCCGAATGATCGATGAGTTACCATCGCATCAACGACCTCTTATTTCCGTGGATGGCGGTGTGAAACCTGGAACCGTCGAAAAGGTAGTGGCCGCAGGGGCCGATGTCCTTGTAGCCGGTTCCGCTGTCTTTAAAGCGCCAGACTATAGTCAAGCGATCGCTGAGTTACGCTCCGCCTTTCCTTGACTGGCATTCTTTCAGGGCATACCGGAGCCCACCTCGGGGCGTAGCGCAGTCTGGTTAGCGCGCTTGGTTCGGGACCAAGAGGCCGGAGGTTCGAATCCTCTCGCCCCGACCAAAACCCTTTGGAGCCCGCCAGATGGTGGGCACCATACTTTTTGGGAGCCCGCCAGATGGTGGGCACCCTACTTTTTGGGAGCCCGAGGACGAGTCGCCGGTGTCACCTTCGAGAGTGAACCCCAGGAGGAACNGCCTCGNCTCTTCCTGGCTTATGATGGAGTGGTACGGTGCTACTCGAAACGCTTGAAGAGAACAGTGCCCATCTTTCCATCGAGTTTGAGGATGCCCGCCATGCCTCGAATCGCTTTACCACCATTCATTGACCACGGAAATCCACTGGCTGAGCCCACATTAAAGTANGCTGACTTCATCGGCTTNCCCTCTTCGCCAACCTGCCGNTGGTAGTTGGTCGATACAGCACCTCCGGCCTCCAAGATATGCCCGTGGATCCCGAAGGGTATTTTGACCTGCTGAATCAGACGAAAGATGCCTTGATCTCCCACATGCTTGCCATCGGTGATCATATCGAGGCCGACCTTGCCCTTACCCCCCGGCGGACCGTGGGTCACCAACACATGGGTTCTGCCTTTGCCGGCCCGGACGCCCCGATGGATATCGATAAGGTGTTCCTTTTCGTAGTGGCANCCAGGGTTGCCATAAATGAAGCGTTTGTCGTGATAACCAGGAAGNGTCCAAAGGCTGTAATTGCCCCAATCCAGTTGGCGCACCCAATTCCCATTGATCAGATTGGTGTGCTTCTTCTCCATTTGGACAAGCGTTCGATTGAAGGTGGTCCTGCTCTCAGAGTTCCCAGCGAAGACGAGGATCGGCTTCTTAAAATCAGCCAGTAGATTAAACACGTCTTGCAGTTCAAAATCGTCCGTAACCACATCACCATTGGCGACGATCAAATCNACACCTTGCGCCTCAAACCAGGCCTTGAAAGCATCAAGATTTTTTCGAGTATCCTTGGCCGCATCCTTAATCGCACCGAGTACCCCAATNGTCAGTTTGCCTTCCTGAACACTGGCTCCTTTCATCACGAAACGACTGCCCAGTCGGTCCACCATCAGGTTGCCGATCGTAATGGAATCCGGCGATTCGAAAGTGACTGTTCGGGCGGGNCATTGGTATTTCGCCTTNTGAGTCATTTCCTTCCAATTTCGAGGCTTCTCTTCCTCACCGAAGGGGTTCGGCGCCGCATGGGCCGATACAGCGAGAAGTGCAAGCGGGACCAGGAGCGCTGATCGCATGAAGAAACGTACCTCCGTCCAGGCTAACTTGCCGGAGCCCGCAGGCGGTGACAAGTAAGACCAGGCGAAAGACGATGAAGCACGCAAAACTGTTCACTATCTCNTCCCCGGCGAAGCCGGAGCGTTTGCAAGCCGGTGTCANTGCNGCCAACGAGGCAGGCTTTGATTTGAGTTCCGTCCCCGACGCGATTTTTAGTTCCGGCTACCTTGCAGGCGATGATCAAACCCGCGGCCAGTCGCTTCGAACTGCACTTACCGATCCCTCGGCAGACTTTGCATGGGCAATTCGGGGGGGGTACGGTGCCGCTCGAACCCCACTTCCAGCACCTGAAGCCTTCAAAAATGGTCTACCCCTCCTCGGNTTCTCTGATCTTACTTTCCTGCTGGCGGTCGCCCATNGAGCCGGCGGTCGCGCAATTCACGGNCCCGTTCTTACGAGCTTTGCAGATGCTGATGAACCGAGTCGTCGTGCGTTGTTCGATGCGCTCATGGGCAAAGAGCGAGTTTGGNACTTAAAGCCCTCTGAATCANCGGTCGAGGGGACCGGAACGATCGTTGGTGGGAACCTGACGGTCCTCGCAACACTACTGGGTACAGAGCAATGCCCTCGGTTCGAAAATCGCTACGTGGTTCTCGAAGATGTCGGGGAAGCACACTANCGATTGGATCGCGCATTCAATCACCTNATGCGGGCCAGTGATCTCGCCCATGCTCGGGGGATTCTTNTCGGACACTTTCAGGATTGCCCCCCNGGTGCAGATGAATTGGTTGCGGCGCTCTGTCGCACTCAGAAAATTCCTTGCTGGACGCAGGCTCCCGTCGGTCACGGAAATGAAAACCATGCATTCATCTGGGGGGAGCAAGCCTCCATGGATCAAGAAGGAAGATTACTGCTTCATGGATCCTGAACTCGATGCATTCGTGGGTGTGACGGGTGTGTGCACTCAACTTGGGTGGTCTGTACGCCTGGGNAAGGACATTTNTTTTGGCACCATCGGGTGTCCTGAAGATCGGATTTTTGATTTAGCAAGCCTGACCAAACCGCTCGGTACAGCCACCGCTTTCTCCATTTTGATCGAACGAGGTGTACTGGGCTTGGACGACCCGGTGAAACGTTGGATTCCCGAAGCGCCCTCAACTTTANGCGCTCGACCGCTCATGGAACTTCTGAATCATCGAGCAGGGTTGGCTGCATGGCTTGATCTTGGAAAAGATCTATCAGGTTCTCCCACCCAACGCTTAAACGGCTTACGTCAGGCAGCGCTAAATGCCCCTTTGGCATCCATCCCGGGTACGAAAGCCGTCTATTCNGACCTCGGTTATATTCTAGCTGCCTGGATCGCTGAGCGGGCAGGTCAAGAGGTGGACGATGTCCGCTCCACCCTCGGATGGGATGAGTTGTTCGTTGTCGGCTCGGACGCTCCANCATCACCTCGCTCCTATGCGCCAACNGGNTTTAGCCCCGAAGGCACCAANCTTCAGGGACAGGTGCATGATGACAACTGCCGTGCAGCCGGTGGTAAAAATACCGGCCANGCCGGTTGGTTTGGTACCATTTCAGGCGTCACAAAAGCCGTCTCCACTTGGCACGATCTCTTGGTTGNNCGTCNCAACAAACTGCCAGCAACNGCGANCCAATTGGNGAAAGGNNTCCCNGGTGAACGCACCCCTGGTTTCGACGTCCCCACCCCCGGTGGCAGTACAGGCGGTCACTGGAGCCAAGGAACGGTGGGTCACCTCGGTTTCACGGGGACTGCCTTTTGGATAGATCCGGTGAAGGATCGGTCCGCTGTTCTGCTGACCAACCGCACCTTTCCTGACGGAGAGGATCGGGGNATCAANGTGCTTCGTCAGTGGTTTTTTGATTGGGCAGCAAAACTTTAAATGGGGGCCGACGAGGGGCCGATGATGGGATCGGAGCCTTCCATGAACCTACCCGTCGACGAAGAAGTCCTTCCTGACCTCTCCCATGTCCAAAGCATTCATATCCTTGGGATCTGTGGCACCGCCATGGGTACATTTGCAGGGCTACTCGTCCAGCGTGGATACAATGTCACNGGCTCTGATGCGGGCGTTTATCCGCCCATGAGCACCCAACTTGAGGCCCTCGGCATTGCGTTGATGGACGGTTACCGAGCCGAGAATCTCGACCATAATCCAGATCTCGTCATCATCGGTAACGTGATTCGTCGTAACAACCCGGAAGCAACGGCGGTTCGGCAGCGTCAGTTACTTCACACCAGCTTTCCAAGGGCATTGGGTGCTNTGTTTCTTGAAGGACGACACCCCATCGTCCTTGCGGGTACTCATGGAAAAACAACGACCACTGCAATCACAGCACATCTGCTTCATCATGCCGGACTCGATCCAAGCTTTTTGGTCGGCGGGATCCCTCTAAACTTNGGTCAATCGTTCCGCTTGGGCGACGGGCCTCACTTTGTTCTCGAGGGCGATGAATACGACACCGCTTACTTTGATAAGGTACCCAAGTTTAAACATTATCGTCCCCAAACCAGTGTGCTCACGAGCGTCGAATTCGACCATGCGGACATCTATGAAGATTTAGCTGCGGTCGAGAAAGCTTTTGATCTCCTCACGGAACGAACCGCAGCAAACANTGGNTGCTTGATCGCTTGTCATGGAGATGAAGGCGCNCAGCGTCTCGAGCGNCGGNCACCTCAAAGCCTAAAGCGACGTCCCTACCTCAGTTCGAAGGGTCTCGATGTCGATCAAATAAAGGTCAGCGATACCGGATATCATCTCGCCTTAAAACGAAGTGGGCGTTTCATCGGTGACCTCTTGGTGCCCATGTACGGCCGTCACAATGTAGCCAACGCTTTAGCTGCCTACGAAGTCGCAGCCTCTGTTGGGCTCAAGCATGACGAGATCGCTGCAGGAATGGCTTGTTTTCAAGGCGTGAAGCGCCGCATGGAACGACGAGGTCATCAAAAAGACATCTTGGTATTTGATGACTTTGCCCACCATCCAACAGCTGTCAAAACCACCCTTGAAGGGGTTAGAGAGCGTCATCCGAAGCAGCGAATTCTTGCGATTTTTGAGCCTCGAAGTGCGACCAGTTGCCGCAAGGTTTTTCAACAACCTTACCTNGAAGCATTCGATCCTGCTGATCTCGTTTGGATCGCTGCCAATGCTCGAGCCGCAGAACTGCCCGAAGACCAACGATTTTTACCAGAAGACTTGGTGGCACAGCTTAACGAACGAGGCGCCGACGCTCACTTTGGGGTCGATGTCGCGCAGATCGTCGATGATGTGGGTCGTGAGGCGAAAAAAAATGATCTGATCATTGTCATGTCAAATGGTGGCTTCGGCGGAATTCATCAGAAAATTTTGGACCGGCTTGCGGAAGGTGCCTGAATAGCTTGCCAATCCCGCCGTCCACCTTGCCAGAGCAGGCCCGTCTAGGGCATGCCCAAGCCACTCGGGCTAGAAATTGGAGTTTACCGTGCGCCTTGCCCTGATCCTTAGTCTACTACCTTTATCCGCCCAAGCAGGTCCTGGTTGGGATGCTTACACCAAAAAGAACCGCTACCACTGCCCTGGGAAGTTCAAGACGCTGGAGAGCCCTGAAGAGGTTAAATTCGGCAAATACACCTACACGGTGAACGGCAGCCATTGGACGGTAAATGGACCTCTAGCGACGAAAGGAAAGATCGTCGCAGGCGTGTTATCAGCGCTCAAAGATCCAAGTGATGGAACTCAAAAGCATGTGGAAATCTTCGCCGGTTGGTTTCGTAAGCAACGGGTCGACTTGGTCATTGCCAATGGCGACCTCGCTCTCAACGAATTCGACCTCGAGGCGGTGATGGAAATCATTGGCAAAAACTTCAAAAAAATCCCCGTTTTGATGCTCCCGGGAAATTCCGAGAGCCGGACCAGTTTCAATCGTACTGTGACCCAAATGGCAAAGAAGTATCCAAACTTTATCAATGGGGCGATGGTGCGACGCTTGGACTGGAACAAACACACCTTTTGGACCCTTCCTGGTTACCACGACAAACGCTTCTTTGGCACGGGAAGCGCCTGCAAATACAAAGAAGATCACACGCTCGAACTGTCCCGAAAAATCGATGAAGAGCCGAAACGAAACCATATTCTCGTGGCTCACGGCCCGCCCAAGGCAAAAGGTAACATTGGCTTGGATCGGATCATGGATGGAACCCATGTGGGCGACCAAAAGGTCACGGATTTAATTCAGGGCTCGAAGATCAAGTGGGGTATCTTTGGACATATTCTCGAATCCGGTGGAACCGTTGCGACCAACTTCATGAAGCGCAAGGCGGCGGCCAGCCAAAAGTTGTCCAGTCTCTATTTCAATGCCGGCAGCGCGTGTAATTTCCCCATGAGCCTTCGAGGTGGAAAAGATATTCGAGGCATGGCCGCTGTCACCCGCATTGGATTCAAGAAATCCAGCGTGATCTTTAACATTCAACGCTAGGCTTTCTGACCGTGAAAATCGCAGTACTCGGCGCGGGTAGTTTCGGTACAGCGATCGCCGTTCATCTGGCTCGACGAGGGCACCATGTCCGACTCTGGGGTCGTCGGCGTGAACACCTTGAATCCTCACGAACTCAGGGAAGAAACACCCGATTTCTGACGGAAATTCCATTTCCCGAGGGGTTAACAGCAGAACCTGATCTCGAGCAAAGCCTCGAGGGCTGTGAGTTTATCGTTAGTGCCATTCCAACCAAAGGGATTGCAGCCTTTTGGAGCGAGCATGCTGCAAGGGTCCCCGACGGAATTCCCGTGGTTAATGCAGCCAAGGGCATCAGTACCGCGGGTCTTGAAACCGTGGATGAAATCTTTCGAGAATGCTTTGGACGCCTTCGTAGTGGTCAGATTGTCTTTCTCTCGGGTCCCAGCTTTGCGCTGGAACTGGCGAAGGGGAAGCCCACCCTACTTCTCCTTGCGGGTCGAGATGATTCCATCGTTGAACAAGCCCGAACCGTCTTCAACGGCGGTCAGGTCAAGGCATACATCAGCGATGACGTGATCGGTGTCGTTCTCGGTGGAGCCATCAAGAATGTCATCGCCATCGCGACAGGCATTGCCGATGGTATGAATGCCGGCACCAACGCTCGAGCAGGTTTGATCACGCGTGGCCTTCACGAAATGAACCGGCTCGCAACCCGATTGGGCGCCAACCCACTCACTTTGTCTGGCCTCGCGGGAATGGGGGACTTGGTCCTCACGTGTACGGGGGATTTGAGTCGAAATCGCAGGCTAGGAATGGCCATTGGACAAGGCAAAACCTTAGATCAAGCACTCGAGGCAATGCAGGGACAGATCGCTGAGGGTCTGTACACTGCCGATGCGGTGGCCCAGCTAAGCCAACGGCATGACCTGGATATGCCGATTTGCATGACGACGGCAGCCGTATTGAATGGAACACTCACTGCAGAGGAAGGGCTGCGGCAGCTTCTTGCCCGCCCCACTCGACACGAACGAGCCTAACTCAGAGCCTCACTCCACCAGTTCATTGTGCTGACCATCGCTTCGAATCGCGTGCAGAGCATCGTAAGCTGCCTGCTTATACAGCACCGAAAGACTGGGTAGATTGAAGACAAATCTCACCCAGTCATCGACCGGCTGTTGCGTCTTAATCGCCATGGCAGCCAGATGAATTAGTTCGGTGGCCTGCTGACCAATCAAGGTTGCCCCCAGCAAACGATGGCTTTCCCGATCGACGACTAATCTTACTTCCCCATTCTCATCACCGAGCATGGCTGCTCGCACGCTGTGGTGATAGCCAGCACGACCAATCACCGGATCGAATCCCTGTTGCTTCGCCTCGAGACACGTCATGCCCACCGTCGAGACCTCTGGAATGGTAAAAATTCCATAAGGGAAGAGGTCAGCCATTGGTCCCCGGTCATCACCACAGAGGTGAGCTGTGGCGACTCGCCCTTGCTCCATGGACACAGAGCCGAGACTTGGAAAACCGACGACATCCCCAGCGGCATAGATATGCGGCTGACTTGTACGCATAAACTCATCCACAGGAATGTTTCCACCCTGATCCACATCGACACCGGCAAGTTCGAGACCCAAATCGTCGGTATTGGGCACTCGGCCCAACGCTGAAAAGCAAAGATCCGCCGGTACCAAGGTTCCATCATCGGTAAAAACGGTGACTCCCCGGGAGGAGCGCTCAACTCCAGAAAATCGGGTTTCGTGACGGATCACCATGCCACCAGCACACAGAATACCTTCAAGGCGTTCGCTCACCTCCGGTTCGAGAAACCCAAGCAGCCGATCTCGACTGTTGAGAAGCGTCACCTGTACCCCAAGCGCTTGAAAGATACTTGCGTACTCACAACCGATGACACCACCGCCCAGAACCACCATCGTCTGTGGAATGGTTGCCAATCTTAGTATCGTGTCCGAGTCGTGAACGGAATCTCCATCGGGTTCAATGCCTGGCAGGACCCGGGGCCGAGACCCCGTGCAAATCAAAAATGCATTGGCCTCAACGACCTCTCCATCCACATCCAAACGATGCGGATCGAGAAACCGAGCCCGGCCGATCATCCGAGTGATTCCATGGTTTCGAAAGCTTTTCTCAATCTTTTCCCGCCACCGAGTCACGAGGCGACGTTCGAGAGCCATCAAATCCCGGATGTTCGCCGTGGTGGAAAAATGACCGTGTAAACCCCTCTGACGTCCGCCGGCTAAGTACAGTGCGCTTTCCCTTAAGGTTTTGGAGGGAATCGTCCCCGTATTCACCCAAGCACCCCCCGCAGGTCCTTTGTCCACAACACAGACTGACTTGCCCAGATACGCCGCTTGAGCTGCCCCCTTCTCCCCTGCGGGGCCACTACCAATCACTACAAGATCATAGGTTGTCATCGTCTTTCCTTCACATCACAGGGTTTTGATAAGCGACGCCGCCGTCCGTTCCCATCGGAGCACAATCACCGCCGACTCGCCCGTCGGGGAAATAACCAAGCAACTCAAACTCTCGGCGGTAATTTGAGAATCGACCGCCCGCTCTCTCGGCCCGTAAGACGGCTTCACCAACCGCAACGCCACCTCGAGCCAAAACCGCTTCGACCCAGGCCCACCGTGTGGAGACAGGTCTTGGATTGGCACGCCCCTTCAAGGCCCGCCTCAAGCGTTTTAGCCGACGATCAGACTCCCGAATCCCAATGAAGGGAGCGCTGTACAAGGGTGTATTTCGTTTCGGCACAAGAATCGCCAACCCCAGGGCGACCGGCAAAATTGTCGATAGATCAATCATCTCCTGGGCGAGGATTTCAATGTCTTCATCGGTCTCGGTCGGTAGCCCTAAAACCATGTACACTTTCATTTGCATGAACCCGACCGCCTTGCCGTCTCTGGCGACCCTTTCCACATGAAGATCTTCCGTTTTTCGCTGCACTAAGCGACGCAAACGAGGCGACGCTCCATCGAGACCAATGGTCAAAGATTTATATCCTGCAGCCTTCAAAAGCTCGAGCAGGCGCGGCTTAAGTCGATCTGCCCGAAGCGAAGAAATCCCTACCCCCACATCTCGCTCAATTAGAGCTTCCAAGATTTGGGGTAGTTCGATGTGATCTGTCACTGCAGCGCCCACCAAGCCCACCCTGTTCACTCCATCAGGTACCAAGGAGAGGACATGATCGGCTGCGAGGCGACGCATCCCTCCATTGGTACTCCGACGCATGACGCAATAAGTACACTGGCGACTACAGCCTCTTTCGGGTTCGATGAGAAACATATCCCTTAACTCAGTCTCTGTGGCCACGATTGCGCTACGAGCTGGCAAGAGATGATGAGGGCTCTTTGCCACAGGCAGGGCTTCTGGATTGCCACCATCTCCGGGCAAAACGACCCCCTCCAGTTCGGCAAAAAGGTCGTTCCAGCGAGAGCGAGGTTGTTCATCAACCACTCGAAGGACAGGTGCGATCAATGCTTCACCTTCACCGCATATCAAGACGTCACAGTAGGGGAGCAAAGGTGTGGGATTGGAAAAGGTAAGGGGGCCGCCAATGATCACCGGAGGATCGTCATCTCGACGGTCTCTCCGAAGGGGTTCGAGCCCCAAACGGGTCAGCATCTGAACCACACCGGCAATCTCGAGTTCGTAGGATACCGAAAAGGCGATCACGTCGGGCCGGTCGATGGCACCACCGAGTTCATAAACGAAGGGTCGAGATTGAGGCCCTCCTTCATCGATATCGTTAAAAGCTCGAACCGCAGTCCAACCCGGCTCTGCAAGAATCGCTCGATAGATCTGCTGATAGCCCAAGGCACTCATGCCCACCCGGTAGGGACTCGGGTAAGCCATCAGGCAGCGTCGAGGCGCATCCGACCAGTCGAGAAACCGTCGTTCACCGGCCAAACGCCGACGAGCTGCATCGCTCAAGGAGACTCCTCGATACGTGCGCCGAAGAGATCCAAAATCGCCTGGGTCGTTTCGTGCTCCCGTAATTCCATCTGCTTCCGATATTCGGGGTCTTGGCTGCGTCGAAGCGACTGCAGTTGGGTGCGCACAAGTTCAACCTCGTGGGGCTGAGCGACACGAACCGTTAGCGACGTCACCTCGCCGCTGAGGTTCGTTGGCAATCGGCCTCTTACTTGCTCCACAAGCCCCTCTGTTTCACTGACGAGCAGGAGTTGACCATCCTCCAAAGCCAGCGGGGCGAAGGATACCAGTTGGCCAAAGAGTCCCTCGGGTAACTGAGGGACCACAGCTAACCATTTCGCACCCAAATCACCGTCCGGGCTCAAGACCGACCCCTGCGTTTCTCTGACATCCTCGAGTCCGTCTTCAGGGGCTGCTGAAAAGAGGCCTATGCTCGGACGCTCGAGGGACTCAGGTGCAGGTACGGTAGCGGTTGCCCCCCCCAATTGAGTGGGGCGAGCCGGTGAAGGAGACGATTTTTCTTCAGTTCCGGAGAGACGCTCTGCTGATGGTGGTTTCGGTGGGCTTTCCTCCGAAACGTCGGGTCCCGACTGCTCAGCAGGGGGTCTCACCGATGAAACGGTTGTCTGGGATTTCGCTGTCGTCCCCGCTTCCGATGGGTTTGAATCCGGTTGCCCTGTCTCCGTCGTCTTCGGCGACGTTGAATCAGGTTGCACCGTGTCGAACAGATCTTCACCCGTCCCTTGACTTGGCTCGACGAAGAGAGCGCCGATGCGCAAGCCTCGAAGTGTAAACTCACTCAAGGCTCGACTAACGTCCCGACGGCTGGTTTCTTGGCGTAATATTTTGTGAAGATCCTCGCTCACACGACCTCTAATTTCATCCGCTTCTATGTGTAGGCCCGCGAGGCTCAATGTTGCAGCTAAAGGGGGACTGGTTCGATGCACCGACTGTAAAAAACGCTGGATCCGCTGATCGATTCCGTCCGGCGCTTTCGTCGGGCGTGTTGATCGAGGTTTGGGTCGTACTGGAGGGCTGGTTTGCACCGCTGACTTCGATGGGGGTCGACGCTCATTCACCTCCGGTGGAGAACGCATCCCCGACAGTTGACTTAAAAGTTCTTCGAGCGGCTGAGCGTCCTGGGACGCAGCCATTCGCAAGATCATGACCTCTAGTAAGGAACGTGGGTGACCACTACGAGCCACTTCATCGGCCGCCGTCAGTGCGATCCGAAACCAACGCCTAAGTACATTTGGATCCAGCGCCTGCGCGAGTTGATGGAGCTGACCATAGGCCTCATCGTCCAGTTGTAATAACTCCGCGGCACTCTCCACCTCTCGGACAAGGCAAAGGTTTCGAAGCTCCTCCACAAGCGCATCGGCAAATCGGGCCAAGTCTCCGCCTCGCTGATGAAGCTTATCGATGGCCATCAATGCTTCCGCACGCTCACCGTCTCGCAATTGGGTTAACAGATCTAACACTTGGTTTCGGTCGACCACACCCAAGCACTCTGCGGCCAGTTCAGCGCTCAGGCTTCCCTCGACATAAGCAAGTGCTTGCTCAAGGAGAGACAAAGCATCTCGCATCCCACCATCGGCTGCTCCGGCCACCACCCGTAAAGCGTCCACCTCCGTGCTGATATCCTCCTGGGTGCAAATTCGGTTCAAAGCATCGACGATCTGACGACTCGGGATGCGTCGAAAATCGTGCCGCTGACAACGGCTACGGATGGTCTCGATCACCTTGTGTGGTTCGGTGGTCGCAAAGATGAAGTGCACCCGTTCTGGGGGCTCTTCCAGGAGCTTAAGAAGGGCGTTGAAGGCCTGGTTCGTCAGCATATGCACTTCATCGATGATAAACACACGGCATCGACGTGCCGGTCGAATACGAGCGGTCTCTTGAAGTTCACGGACATGGTCGACGCCATTATGGCTAGCACCGTCGATCTCTTGGACATCCATCGAGTGACCGGCACTGATCTCGAGACAAGCCGAGCACTTATTGCACGGCGTTGGCGTGGGTCCCTCTTCACAGTTGAGTGCTTTCGCCAAAATTCGAGCTGCACTGGTTTTACCGACGCCTCGGGGTCCGCAAAATAAGTACGCATGGTGAACCTGATCTCGCTTAACCGCATTGGCCAGGGTTCGACCCACCACCTCTTGGCCCACCAAATCAACGAATTGAGCTGGCCGATAAGTGCGCGCTAAGACCTTATAACTCAAGGACGCCTCCGATAAACTTGCTCCGCACCAAAGCGGGCCCAGCGATCAAATGCAAGTAAAGCGGTTGCGAGCCTTGTTGCGCTCCATTAAGAGCCCCAAGTCCTAAGGGCTCCCACGTGGAGAAGTGGCCGAGTGGTCGAAGGCGACGCACTCGAAATGCGTTAGGGATTCACGTCCCTCGAGGGTTCGAATCCCTCCTTCTCCTCCAAGGGCTCTTAGGATATGTGGAGAGGTGACCGAGAGGCCGAAGGTGCACGATTGGAAATCGTGTGTGGGGCAACCCACCGAGGGTTCGAATCCCTCCCTCTCCGCCAGGTCGTTCCGTGACGGGTAACCCGTCAACCCCGCCAGGCCCGGAAGGGAGCAACGGTACTCGGGGAATCCGGGTGCGGGACGGCCACTTTTTTTACTGCAGAACCCAGCCCTTTCGTCAGGAACTGATTCCTTTGACCCTGCTAGAGTTCAGTGATGGGAGTCGGGATTAAGATGGCCTCCGCATGATCGCCTCGCTGGGTTCCATCCCCCAATTGCCCCCAACTATTTTCACCCCAACAAAGAACGCTTCCGCCCTCCTCATCCGCTTCTTCGGGAGCGCCAAGAGCACAGGAAAATTCATCACCCACCTGGATCTGAACCGGCTCGAAACTCGGAGGAAAAATGGGTTCGCGGGGTAACTCACCACCTTGCTGATCTGAGGTCCCAAGCTGCCCTGACGGGTTATCGCCCCAACACGAGATACCATTGTCGCCAAGGGCACAAAGGTGCCCCGCATATGAAGCCAACTCCCGATGTGAATCGATCATTCCAGGCACCGTGACTGGTTGGCGAACAGCTTGGTTTCTTGCAGCTCCGGCACCAAATAATCCGCCTCCTGAATAGCCCCAACAAAACAGTCGATTCAGACTGTAAGCACAGGAATACGCGCCGAGACCTATGGTGCCTAAGCTTAAGCCCAAAAGTGCTTCGGGCGACTCAATAAAGACTCGGGTAGGCGTGGAAACGACCTCATCCTCTGAAACTCCCACTGCGTGGGAAAGGTTGCGCCCCCAACAATACACACCGTCGACAGTAAGGGCACAAAAGTGATGACCTGTTCCGGCAATGCGGTGGGCGCTCGGCAAGTCGTTAACCACAGTAGGTCCTAGCTCTGCAGAAACCGAATCGGTGTGACCCAAGCCCCGCCCGCCAAAAGTATTGTAGCCCCAGCATTTTACCTGGTTCGAGGGATCGAGAGCGCAGCCAGTGGCTGAACTCAAAGCAAAGTCGGTCACAGCATCGAGACCAGGGACCGGTGCGGGCTCCCCATAGGTCAACCGGCTACCATCCTCCTGTATATAGGATCTTCCCAGACGATCCCCCCCATTCAACCCCCAGCACCAAACTTCCCGCCGATCAGATTCTTCCGGTCCCCCGTCAACGAGCCTTAATGCACAACTGTGAGCTTCGCCGAGTTTCAGGGATTCAACACCATCGAGACCGATGATTGGTCGAGGTGACCGGATGCTCGAAACCAACTCTTCCCCTTCTTGTGTAGGCATCGCTTGGTGCTCCGCATTTCGCCCCCAACAGACCACAGAGCCCGCTTGGCGAACCGCACATGCGTGGCTCGCTCCAGTGGCCAAGGACGTCGCCGAATCGATGCCGACGACCGCCGTAGGTGTGGCAGTCCAAGTGGGTGACACGTTGGGACCGAGCACCCCACCGGCCCCCGAGCCCCAACAAGCGACTTCTGCATTTTCCGTCAGTGCACAGGCATGCCGATCAGCCAACTGAATGGATTGAACTCCTGATACGCCCACTACCTTTCGAACCCTTGAGACAAAGGGTAAACCGGGGTCTCCGGTTTGAAGATTGGAATTCGATCCCCAGCACCAGACATCTCCCCGAACGAGAGCGCAGCTATAGTTGTACCCACTGGCGACATCGCCTCCATCACCGAGGCCTTCAATAGCCACTGGGATACTCGTACGCTCTGTCTCAACGCCCTCACCGAGCATACCGAACAGAGATAAACCGGTGCAACTTACCCCGCCCACCTCAAGGACCGCACATAGATTGTTACTCCCAAGGCTCACCTTTCGAACGGGACTTCCCATCGTCCGCACCCTTGCCTCTGCGATGACCACACCATCAGCAATAGGACCAAACTGCTCGTTATTGTTGTGCCCCCAACAAGAAAGCACCCCGGCACCACTGACGGCACAAGTCGAACGAGGACCAAGGCTCAAGTCCCGCCGGGCATCAATACCAGGAAGCTGAGTCGGCTCCCGGGCTTGGACTGGTGCTGCTGAAGTTAACTGAGAGCGCCGATTATCTCCCCAACACCAAAGTCCCGAGCTTTCACTCCATGCACACGCATGGCGCGCACCGGCTTCAATCCGGTCTATACCCACGAGAGTCGCCAACCGACGCACGCCATGACGACTGGCTTGAGAACCACTGCCCAATTGCCCATAATCATTGCTTCCCCAGCACGAGACCCCACCATCCTCATGAAGTGCGCAAACAAAGAGACTGCCGGCGGCTAAACCAACGATGGACTCTAAGCCGGGAACAGGTGCAGGTTCACTACGAGCCTGCTGAGCGTCCTCACCCAACTGCCCTACACTGTTATTGCCCCAACAAAAAACCCGACCGGTCTTTGCCAGGGCACAGTTAAAGTTGCTGCCAGTAACAACCTCTAAATAGCCCGCCGAGCGGCAATCGTTACTGCACTCGTCATCATCGACCTGATTACCGTCTTCGCACTCTTCACCACCTGCAGCGTAAACAAAGCCATCGCCGCAAAAAGCCTCCTCACAATTTTGTGGGCAGGCATCACGATCATCGGTGTTTCCGTCGTCGCAAGCTTCAACCCCCTCATGAACCTCACCATCCCCACACCGGGCCCTTGTGCAGTTGTTCAAACAATCGTCGGTATTGACCGTATTGCCATCATCACAGACTTCACCCAGTTGGAGAATTCCATTACCGCAAACATCGGCTGCTGGATCACTGACGATGAACATGTTGGGAAGCGGATCGATACAAGCGATCCCACTAAGGATTACAAGGCTCAACGTGTTTACTATTCGTTGCATGGCAAAAGAAATATCCAGAGAAAATTGTCGATCAAGCATGGGTCTATGTCAACTCGCAGACCTCCGCTAGGGCTGGTCGACGCTGATTACTTTTTTCGACGTGCCTTAAAAAATTCTCGGAGGATTTGAGCTGCCGCGTCCCTGCGCGGCCCCTCCGTCACCTCAAAGCGGTGGTTGAGGCGAGCGTCTCGACCGATGCCATAGAGAGTATCGATCGCTCCAGCTTTCGGGTCTCGAGTTGCATAGACCACTCGATCTACCCGACTCAAGACCGCGGCCCCTGCACACATCGCACAGGGCTCTAAGGTCACGTACAGGGTGACGCCGTTTAAACGCCAACGCCCCAGCCTCTCGCTGGCTTGTCGCAACGCGTCGATCTCCGCATGACCCATGGGGTTCTTGGCCCCTTCCCGACTGTTTCGCCCCTCGCCAACGATCACGCCTTCATGAACACAAATAGCGGCGATGGGCACCTCGCCTTCCGCCTCGGCCTGGCGCGCCAGTTCGAGACATCGGTCCATAAACTGTTCATCGAGATCACTCATTGCTCTCCTCGGAAGAGGCGTTCCATGATCAAGCACATCACCGAGTCCCTTGGGGGTCAATCAACTCGAGAGCTGTCATGGTCAAAGAAACGTTGGCCTGAAGACGCAAAAAAAGAAACACCGGAGCCGAAGCTCCGGTGGCGCGCGAGGAGGGATTCGAACCCCCGACCAACAGGTTCGTAGCCTGGTACTCTATCCAGCTGAGCTACTCGCGCTTGGCTCCTAACTTAGGGCTTATGGCGGAGAGGGAGGGATTCGAACCCTCGGTAGGTTGCCCTACGACGATTTAGCAAACCGTTCCCTTCGGCCTCTCGGGCACCTCTCCAACAGTTCAAATGACGGGCTCTGCTACCCGCGCAAAGTGGGTGGGTCAAGCAACGTTCACGGACAAGGGTCTACAGAGGTCCCTAGAACGCTGTAATTAAGAGGTTCTTCCACCTGTTGGCCGGGGGCGGCCTCCACCAGCGCTTGGGCACTTTCGCCAAATGCTGTTTGGAAGGACAATGCCTCTTGGGCCCCCAGGGCCACCTCGCTTTCATCGGGTAAGATAAGGGTTAACTTCACTTCCGGTCGCCCCTCGGCGAGCGTGATCGTCCAGCAACCACCGGTGGGGAAGGCGGGAAACAAAAAACGGTCCTGGTCACCGAGAAACTGAATTGCAGCGGGAAACACCTCCCCTGGATTCAGCGGTAGCGCTTCGTCTTCGCCACCTCCAGCTTCGTCCTGCAACTCCCGATCTTCAACCGTCAGCGTGTAGGCACCCGATGCGCCGCTCACCTTCAAGAAAGCATCGGAATCCAAGGGTCCGTGAACATAATAAACACCCGCATGCTGTAAACTCCAACGCAATCGATCTGCAGGCGAAAACACCTCAATATTACGGCCAGGAGCCCCACCCAAGGTCACGCGATAAACCTGACTCCCGACGGCCCGAAGCCGAAACCAGTCCTCATCGTCAGCAGCCAACTCGGCAGAGATCGCCCGACGTACCTGTACATCCGTCGCCCAATCCGAACTATCCCCATGATCGTCGCCATCAAGGGCAAGGACATGGAGCGTTCCAGACAGCAACTGCCCCTCCAAGGCACGCAGTTTCACTGCGTAAGCCCCTGCTTGATCTACCGGGTGGCGAGCACTGCCTAAATAGGCGAACTCCCCAACTCGGTCGACGGGCCCCACTCGTAGTTGTAAGCTCAACGGCTGTTGTCCTTCATCCAACTCAGCGCGAAGCAAAATAGAACTCGGCTGCTGAGGTGGTGTGTCGACAGCAAAATCATTGACCTGGAACACATCCACGTCCGTGTTCGTCTCCAGGCGAAAAGAATGCGCCCCACTGGTAACTTCTGAAGCAGCCATCACGGTATCGCCATGATCATCAACGCCCAGGTTGTCAGCCTGTAAGGTGTACGACTGAAGCTGCTCTCCCGCCGCCAAGACAGCGACAAGCAACTGGTCTCCCGCATTCACCTCGACAGCCAACGAGGCCTCCGCCGCACGGAGCAAGGGCGACTCGGCCGGAAAGACATAGATCTCAACGGTAGGCTGAGCACCTTCATCAACAGAAACGGTGAATTGTTCCACACCACCGCGACTCGGCGCAGCCAGGATAAAATAATCCACCTGATCTTCCGCATCGCCAAGACTGCCCTCGTACGGCACGCCTCGGGTAAGGATGATCGCTCCAGCCATGCAGCTGTCTTCATCGTCACCACAACCGGCTTCGCCAGGCGTTTCGCTGCCATGGGGCAAGCACAGCTGACCGTTGAGTTGATAACCATCATCGCAATCACACTGAGCTTGTCCCGTCTCATCGACGCTGCATTGCTGGCGATTGGCTTCGCTGCATGGATTGGGTGTGCAGGGTTGTGGACCGGCATCGGGTGCCAGGATCTCGCCCCCATCCACAGATTCCAGAGCCCCAGGTAAATCAAGCGCCGTGGTGCACGAGCTGACCAAAAGGAGAATGCCTAGAATTATTCTCAAATCACCACCCGCTCTCGATAAAGGCCGAAAACATCCCGAAGACTATCCGCAATTTCGCCCAAGCTCGCTTCATTTTCAACGCTGTCGAGAATGTAAGGCATTAGATTTTCACTGCCCTCGGCTGCGCTTTTAAGCCGCAGGAGGGCCTGCTGCGCTCCCTGTCCGTCGCGACGGTTCATAAAGTCATCTAGCCGTGCGACTTGCTCCCGCTCAATACTGGGATCCACCCGCAATAGTTCGGGTTCTGAGTCATCTTCGGCCGTAAACCGATTGACTCCGACGACCACCGCCGCGCCCGTCTCCACCGCCCGTTGGGCCTGGTACGCTGCATCCTGAATCTCTCGCTGAGGATAACCTTGCTCGATCGCTCTCACCATACCGCCAAGATCATCAATCGTCTCAATGTAGCGACGAGCTCCCGCTTCCACTCGATCGGTCAGTTCTTCGACATAGTAGGAACCAGCCAGGGGATCGACTGTATCAGCAACACCAGACTCGAAGGCGATGATTTGTTGGGTTCTCAGTGCAATCCGAGCACTGGTCTCAGTAGGTAGAGCTAAAGCCTCATCCCGAGCATTCGTGTGCAGGCTGTTCGTTCCACCGAGAACGGCTGCCAAGGCTTGCAATGTCACTCGAGCAACATTGTTGTCCGGCTGCTGAGCCGTCAACGTGCTTCCAGCCACTTGGGCATGAATCCGCATGGTCATACTGCGAGCGATTTTGGCGCCGAAGCGCTCTTTCATCAACTGCGCCCACAAGCGTCGTGCTGCACGGAATTTAGCGACCTCTTCCAGCAAGTCATTGTGCACATTGAAAAAGAAAGAAAGTCGGCCGGCGAATTGATCCACATCGAGCCCGGCGTCGAGGGCAGCCTGAACATAGGCGATGCCATCGGCGAGGGTGAAACCCAATTCCTGAGCTGCCGTACTTCCCGCCTCCCGGATATGATAACCGCTGATCGAAATGGTGTTCCAGCGGGGCACATGATCCGCACACCAAGCAAACATGTCCGTAATCACACGCATGGAAGGTCCTGGCGGGTAAATATAGGTCCCCCGAGCGATGTATTCTTTCAAAATATCGTTTTGAACGGTGCCAGCGAGACGGTCGAGCGAAATACCGCGACGCTTCGCGGTGGCAACATAGAGAGCCAACAACGTGGAAGCTGTCGCATTGATCGTCATCGATGTGGACACTTGATCGAGCGGCAGATCCTTGAGGAGCAGTTCCATGTCTTCGATGGTGTCGATCGCGACCCCTACCTTGCCAACCTCTCCCGCTGCCATAGAATGATTGGAATCATAACCCATCTGGGTGGGCAGATCGAAAGCGACCGAAAGACCCGTTTGCCCTTGCGACAAAAGGTAATGGTAACGCTCGTTACTCTCCGCGGCCGTGCCAAAGCCAGCGTATTGGCGCATCGTCCAATGACGAGCTCGATACATCGTTGGCTGTGCACCTCGAGTGAAAGGGTACTGACCGGGATAACCCACATGGTCCCGATACCGAGGATCACTAACTCCCCGATCCGTGGGATCAAGAAGACGTGGCCGTTCATCCCCGTCGGCTCCCTTAAAGACAGGCTGACGCTCGGGAAAGCGCTCCTTCGCCTTGGTTAAAACGTCATTTTCCCAGCTGATTCGATCATCGTTCTTGGTCATATGGCGCTCCTAGCCTTTTGGTCGCTATAGAGAAAAGGCAAAGCCGCTCTTTCGCTTCGATAAGGAACCGCATAAGGACAACCTAAGTTCACGAAAGGTTCCTTCATGACCACTCGGCTTTGCCTTCTCGCTTCCTTTTCCTTGCTGGCCAGCCCAGCACTCTCGCAGAACAGTCGTTTCAAAGAGTCGGGTTCATCCGCGGCATCGACAGCGAGCCCGCTGAGTACGTCACCTACTCGGCGGCGAAGTGCTCGAAGAGGAGGGGTAAAGGCATATTTCCAGTTGGGTGCTCTGCCTTTCGAACTCAAAGGCTTCGAGAATGCACACCTATCCGATCATCAAGAATTNGGCCTGAAATCGGTCGATTCCAACAGTGTTGAAGGTCGTATCGATCTNCCTCTAGAACAATACAACCTTGCCGCCGGTCTTTTGCCTGCCGGTCGGTTGGGGGTTGCGACCTCCGGNCCCGTTGCATGGTCCGGCGAGTTGGCTTTCAGCGGTGCNGGTTCTTTTACCGCGCTGGTGGCAACATTAGGTGTGGATATCAGCCGTAAAATGGGCCCCGTTCGGGTTGGAGTCCCCCTCCGACTNGGCTTTGTCGGTGGCAGTGCGAACCTGGGTAAGATCACTGTTCTCGACGGNTATACTGCTCCTGTGAAACTCCAAGATGGTCGAACCTTTAGGGAAGGGGATGACCTCAGCGCCAATGTCAGCGGTGGGCTTGCGAGCGCCGGTCTGTCCGCCGAATATTGGGTTGCGCCCAATCTGGGGCTTAGAGCAGATCTTTCTTTCCAGCAGGGGTTCTTCGACGACAGTATCTCTGTCGCCGCCACGGAGCCCCTTCCTGAGGGAGCTACAGAAACCGCAGGAACAGAACGGAACAGCACGACAATTTCTGGAGATGACCCTGCCATCGTCAAACCGGATCTCTCCGGCGACCCGGTCAACATGGAGATTCTCGGGGGGTCGTGGGGTGCGGCGGTCTATGTTGGAGTGATCTGGCGACCGAGTCGTTAAGACGGTTCGTCGCTCGCTTCGACTTCGATCAGTAGGGTTCCTTTGTCCACATTGTCGCCCTCAGAAACCAGTATATCCNTCACTGTCCCTGAGCCAGTGGCNCTGAGNTCATTCTCCATCTTCATGGCTTCCAAGACGAGCATGCCTTGACCGGCTTCGACCACGTCCCCCGGAGCCACAAGGATCCGAACGACTTTGCCGGGCATGGCGGCGCTGATNTTACCTGCCGTCGCTTCAGTCCCCCCGCCCACCGCCTGGCGCATGCGCAGCTTGCGCTCATCGATCACATCGAAATGATACACTTGACCTTTGAGACCAACTGCCACCTCACCGCTGAGTCGGTCCTCGCCCCCGGCCCACTCGATGACCGCATCGTAAGAACCTCCACGACCGGTCAATAAGTGAACGACCTGCCCCGGCAAGCGACGAACATCATAGGCGTAAGCCTCATCCCCNACAGTAAAATGTACGCGNCCATCTTCCGCACGCTCAACGCCNACCGTATGGGTTTCACCGTCTCGANCNGTNACCGCATAGCGCCTCATGACCGTCCTCCCAATANNTGGAAGCGACGCCAGTTACTGCCACCGTCNGTTGCGGATGTCTGGGGCNGGAACGCTGCCTCTGCNGCCTCATCTCGCTCAAAGGCATCCATCACGGCNGCGAGCATAGCGATGGTCTCAAACGTTTCATCTGGCTCGCTAGCGCCTTCGATCACGTCGCCGATAAAGCCCGTATCGAAGTCGCCGCTTTGAAAGGTGGGCTCCGCCAAGACGCGACGTAAAAAGCTGATGTTCGTGGTCACTCCGATCACCTTGTATTCCGCAAGAGCTCGATCGAGACGGGCAATCGCCTGTTCCCGATCCTGCCCCCAAACACTCAGCTTGGAGATCATGGGATCATACAATGGTGTCACTTCACTACCGAAGACAACGCCGGAATCATCTCGAACATAGGGACCTGCGGGGACATGGAGATGCTCNATTTTGCCCGGTGCGGGCAGGAANCCGCTCTGCGGGTCCTCCGCATAGATCCGAGCCTCGATGGCGTGACCACCGATGGCGAGATCCCCTTGCTCGAAGGGNAGCGAATGCCCTTCGGCAACTCGAATCTGCAAGGCGACTAAATCGAGCCCTGTAATCCATTCCGTGACNGGATGCTCCACCTGCAAGCGTGTGTTCATCTCAAGAAAGTAAAAGCGNCGATCGGCATCGCAGAGAAACTCCACCGTGCCAGCNCCCACGTAATCCACGGCTTTTGCGGCTTGCACCGCCACCGCTCCCATTTGCGCCCGCAACGTCTCATCCAAGAACGGAGAAGGTGCCTCTTCGATCACTTTCTGGTGACGCCTCTGAATGGAGCATTCTCGCTCAAACAAATGAACGCAGTTGCCTTGCTGATCGGCTAGAATTTGCACCTCGATGTGGCGCGGTCGCTGGAGGAATTTTTCCACATAAACCCGATCGTCTCCAAAAGACTTTCGCGCCTCGCTTCGGGCGGCTTCAAAAGCTCTTTCGACGGCNTCCGGNTCGTCGACACGACGCATTCCTTTACCACCACCACCAGCGGCCGCCTTCACCATCACCGGCAANCCGATTTCGGCAGCAAAGTTTGCGGCTTCTGCCCCATTCNCCAAGGCTTCACTGCCAGGCACAACCGGCACATCAGCAGCCTGCATNACACTGCGAGCCCGGGTCTTTTCACCCATCTGCTCCATCGCTTCCGGTCGGGGGCCAATGAAAATCAAGCCTGCGGCATCNACCGCACGCACGAAGTCAGGATTCTCGCTCAAAAATCCATAACCAGGATGAATAGCNTCGGCACCGGNCGCTTTGGCTGCAGCCAAGACTTTCTCGACCACCAAATAGGAATCGGCNGAGGCTTCACCCCCCAAACCATAGGCTTGATCCGCTAANCGAACGTGAAGGCTNTCGCGGTCAGGATCCGAAAAGACCGCAACGGTTTCGATCCCTAACTCACGACAACTGCGAATGACTCGAACGGCGATTTCACCACGATTTGCGACAAGCACACGGCGGATGGAGACATCTGACACCAGGGCGCTCCTTAGTCTGTAGGATGGGTCAATTTNGCGAGAAGGTAGTCTCTGTTCATCTTCTGGATGACTTTCACCGAAATTTCTTTGGGGCAGGCGGCTTCACATTCGAGCGTATTGGANCAGGCGCCAAANCCGCGTTCCTCCATCGTTTCAACCATACGAATGGCTCGACGAGCACCTTCGGGTCGCCCTTGGGGCAGATTACCTAGATGGTTGATCTTTGCCCCCGTAAATAAACTTGCTGAGGCATTCTTGCACGATGCGACACAAGCCCCACAGCCCACGCACACCGCAGATTCAAAAGCATTCGAAGCCTCTTCCTTACCCACCGGAACGGAGTTGGCATCAGGCGCGTTTCCACAATTCACAGAAATGTAGCCACCAGCCTGCTGAATGGCGTCGAAGGCACTGCGGTCCACCATGAGATCTTTGAGGACTGGAAAGGCGCTGGCACGCCAAGGCTCCAGAACCACCGTGTCCCCATCTTTGTAGTGGCGCATGTGAAGTTGGCACACCGTTGTGCCGCGTTCCGGGCCATGGGCTTGCCCATCGATCATAAAGCCACAACTTCCACAAATCCCCTCGCGGCAATCGTGGTCAAAGACGATGGGATCCCCTCCGGCGTTAAGAATCTGCTCATTGAGCATATCGAGCATTTCAAGAAAACTCAGATCCGTCGGTACATCGGTTAGATCGAAGTCCTCAAAGCTCCCCTTCGAAGTAGGGCCTTGCTGCCGCCAAACTTTCAACTTTAACGACAATGTAGCGCTCAT
>NZRT01000076.1 GCA_002696345.1 Myxococcales bacterium | reverse complement strand
CAACTCACCATTTCGATACACCGGGGAGCCCGACATGCCGGCGATGACTCCCGTGTGCTCGATTTGATCCCCTGTAAGCCTCGCCAGAATCAGATCTAAATTGGGTCCCAGGCCTCTGGGAAGTCGATCGAGGATGGTGACACCAAACCGCTGAGGGCGATCCCCTTCATAAACGGTGATCCCGTGGACGGAGCCGCTCGCGATGAGCAGGGCTGGAAGCAAAGCTGTCATGTTCAGCCTGTCCTCCTTGATCGCTCTGACGTCAAGTCTTCAAAGGATAGCCTTCTGCAGTGATGGCGGCATCGCCGATTTCACGGCTCAGTTTGGTGACGTTTGTCGTCGTGGGTCGGAGCAAGGGTTCAAGCATATTCAAGCTTTCTGAAGCACCCAAGTCGATCAACTGACGTTGAGCGATCATCCGAGCCTGATCCAGAGCCAAAGCAGCGTACAAATCGGCCATTTTACCCATCAACTCGTCGCCCGCCTGATGGGCACGCCGCCCAGCACTGTCGACGACATAACTCAAGATCACGAGATCGGCACAGCCTACCAACGATTCCTGTTCCCGAACCATGCCGGTGCCGTGGACAGCGCCCGCCATCCCCATGACATACACGGCGAGTCGACGCAGGCGAGCCGCAGTTTCAAGGGCGTCTGCCCCGATGCCCTCGTAGTCTGGGAGTTTGACTTGTCCCGTCGCAAGTTCCTGCATGAGCGCTTGCTGGGCGGTGACGATTTCCATGAGTTGGCCCTTCAGCGCTTTCCGCATGATCGTTCCCGGGATGAGCATCCGGTTGATCTCATTTGTGCCCTCCCAGATCCGGTTGATGCGGCTGTTCCTGTAGGCGCCTTCGGCGAAGTAATCCTCAATGAAACCGTAGCCGCCATGGAGTTGGACAAACTCATCGACCGCTTCATCGAGCATCTCGCTGCCGAAGATCTTCATCGCCGCACATTCGACCGCAAACTCTTCAAGAATCTTTACCTTCCGTTCGCCGTAATCTTCCGCTGCGGGGTCGAGTTCTTCCAACGCTTTGTCGATTTCTCCCGAGCATCGATAAAGAGCGCTTTCGATGGCGTAGGTCTTCACCACCAAAACGCCAATCTTCGAGCGGGTGAGCGCAAACTCCGAGATCGCTTTGTCAAACTGCCGACGTTCCGAAGTGTAGGCGATGATACGATTCAGTCCCTGCTTGATGCCTCCCGCAGCCCCCGCTGCCAGCTTCAAACGCCCGACGTTGAGGACACCGAAGGCAATTCGGTGCCCCTTGCCGACTTTGCCCAGTAAGTTGTCGGTCGGAACACCGCAGTCGTTGAAGGTCACCGGGCATGTGCTCGAGCCACGAACACCCATTTTGTGTTCTTCGGGGCCGATTTCGATTCCGCCATCTTCCATCTTTGCGACAAAACCGGTGAAGTTTCTTCCGTTTTCAGACGCTTCCGGGTCGACTTGGGCGAAGACACAGAAGTAGTCGGCAAAGCCGGCGTTGGTGATAAACTGCTTGTTGCCGTTCACAGACCATCCCTGATCGGTACTCAAGGCGCTGGTTCGAGCCGCCATGGCGTCCGAGCCGGAACCAGGTTCCGTCAGGCAATACGCACCGATCCATTCGCCAGTGGCTGATTTCGGCAGAATTTCACTTTTTGCTTCGTGCGTTCCGAAGAAGACCACGGGAAGGGTACCAATCCCCATGTGTGCGACGGCAGTGACGCTGAAGTTTGCCTCTCGGGAAAACTCTTCTCCAACGATCGATGCCGTGGTGATCCCCAACCCCAATCCTCCGTAAGCCTCCGGAATCTCCACCATCAACAGGCCTTGTTCACCCGCTTTAAGCATCAACTGCCGCATCAAATTTAAATCTTTGTTTTCGAGTGCCTTGGCGTGGGGAATGACTTCCCGATCCATGAAGGCCCTCGCTACCTTTTTAAACTCCCACTGCTCCTCACTGAAGCTTTCAGGGCTTGGAATGGGACGGTCGAGTTCATCAACCACAAGAAATCCGGCACCACGATCGAAGAGATGTGTCATCTTTTTGCGTTTCCCTTTTGCAACTGAATGAGCGCTCATTCATTAAGGCACAAGCCATCGGATTTGCAAGTTGGTGACCTTGATTTTGATAAAAAATATCCAAATTTAGAGGTGTCTATCGTTTGGTGAACGGGCCAACGCATTTCGGCGATGATCGATCGTACTTTTCGGAAAGGCCTTGCGGGCGATGTTTTTCACCTATAGAGGCTCCCCCCGGCTAGCGGAGTAGATGTCATGAATATTATTGATCAACTCGAGCAAGAATGTCTTCGTGACGACCTTCCTGAGTTCCGTCCGGGCGATACGGTGGTCGTTCACGCCCGAATCAAGGAAGGCAACAAAGAGCGGGTCCAGATTTTTGAGGGCGTGTGCATCGCTCGGCAGAACGGCGGGTCCCGTGAGACCTTCACCGTCCGGAAAATGGCTTCCGATCGGGTCGGGGTCGAGCGTGTCTTCCCGCTTCACAGCCCACGTATTGAGAAGATCGAAGTACGTCGTCTCGGTCGTGTCCGGCGAGCGAAGTTGTACTACTTGCGTGAGCGCACCGGACGTGCCGCTCGCATCGCTGAGCGGATCCCGGGGTCAGGCTCTCGATAACCCGAGAGAGTTGAGGACTCAACAAAGGCAGCAGGTGCTGCCTTTTGTGTTTTTGTTGCGGCTGATGACATGAAGACGCAGGGGGGCTGGTGAGCGGGATTTATCAATTTGAAATTGAGAAGGCTGACGAGGGACAGCGTCTCGATCGCTATCTTGCCCTTGCGGTTCCCGCCCTGAGTCGCTCCGCCATTCAGAGATTGATTCGAGATGGTGACGTATCGGTGGACGGAGAACTCACCGCCCCGAAGCATCGTGTGCAGACAGGTGAGCGAGTCAGCCTGCGGATTCCGCCGCCTCGTGCTGCAGCCCCCGAAGCTCAACCCATGGATTTGGACTTTCTTTATCGGGACGAGCACTTCGTCGTCATCAACAAGCCCGCAGGAATGACCGTTCACCCGGCGCCAGGACAAGCGGATCAAACCTTGGTAAACGGTCTTCTTTACGAGGGGGTGGGACTGTCCGGAATCGGCGGTGTTCAACGGCCTGGTATCGTTCATCGATTGGATCGGGAGACAAGTGGCGTTATGGTCGTCGCCTCCCACGACGAAGCCCATCGAAAACTGTCGAAAGCCTTTGCGCAAAGAGAGGTGAAGAAGACCTATTTGTGCGTCACTGCGGGCAAGCCTCGAAAGCCTGAAGGATTGATCGATACGCCCTACGGTCGTGATCCGAAGCATCGCTTACGGTTTAGCGGTAAGGTTCGCTCGGATCGGCGGGCTCGAACTCGTTATCGAGTACTTGAGACCATGGGGCCCTGCGCTTTGCTTGAGATCGATTTACTGACGGGACGAACTCATCAGATTCGAGTCCACCTCAGTGAGGCGGGCACTCCTTTGGTGGGAGACGAACTCTACGGAGGTGGAAAACGTTGGAAGGGCGTGAGTTGGCCCCCAGCTAAAGAGGCGATGCGAGCCATGACCCGGCAAGCGCTTCACGCTCATCGCCTCGCTTTTCAGCACCCGATGACCGAGCAGGCCATGGACTTTGAATCTCCCTTGCCTGCCGATTTTGAGCGATTGCTCGAGGGGCTTCGGTCGGGATGACGGAAGAGCTCATTGTACATCAGGCTTCTGAGCTTCATGCCGCAGGTTTCCAGCATGCTTTCTTTGCGTGCGGCGAAAGTGCTGAGCTTCATGCTCAAGCTCGTGGCGGGATCACCCACGCCCAGGTTGCGGTCAGTCGAGGGCGAATGGTTCGCTGTTTAGCGGTGATGCCGGAGGCGCTTCATTGTGTGCGACAAGTTCACGGTGACCGGATCCTTGAAGTGACCCGAGGGGCAGAGCGTCGTCAGTGGCTCGATACCGAAGGCGATGCATTGATGACACGGGGAAAGGGAATCGCTGTGGGAATCGTGACCGCCGACTGTGCGCCCTTGCTGGTGGCGGATCCAACCTCTGGTTGGGTTGCTGCTGCCCACTTGGGCCGGTTAGGTGCTCTGGCCGGTCTCGCAGGAAAGCTTGTTCGACGCCTGCAAGAGCGTGGTGCCTGTCTTGAGACGATGATCTTTGCGGTGGGTCCCCACATCCAAGCGTCCAGCTATGAGGTGGGCGAAGCGATGTTTGCAGCCTTGCCGTTGGTCGCCCAATTTCAAGACGAGCGGGGGCGATACTGTTGCAGTCTCAAAGGGCTCATCGGCGCCGATTTGGAGGCCGTGGGCGTGCGCTCCGACCAGATTCAGTGGAGTCCACTGGACACGTTCAGCGATCACCGGTTCTTTTCTCATCGTCGGCAAGGATGTGAAGCTGGCCGTCAACTGTCGGCCATCGTCGGAGGCTGTTCGGGTGGTTGATTCATATCAGGAACCACCGAACCCGAAGAAGGTTCTCAATCAAGCGCTCGTCCGTGGCGACCTCGCCGCCCAGCATTATCTACCTCGGTCTGCGTCCTGGCGTGGTCAACCCGACCGGCTCCTCAAGGGGGGGAAATCGGTCATCAGTCGTTTGTATCGCTACCATTGCGAGCCGGATCAGGCTGAGCACGACCCTCACTGTGGAATGATCGCCTCGTATGCCCGGGGTTCAGACTATCATCGGGTTCTGAAAGACACGCTGTTGGAAGAACTTTCCGAGGAGTTGCGGCAACGCCATGGGAGAGGGATTCGTTTACGCCCCGCCGTGGATTCTGCACCTCTTTTTGAGCGTGATCTGGCCTTCAGAAAAGGGCTTGGTTGGTACGGGCGGCAGGGGTCGATCATTCATCCCGAAGTGGGCGCGAGTGGCTTACTCGCGCAACTTGTCGTCGACCGAGAGATCGATGCGGAAGAAGAGCTGGAGTTGCATCCCGATCGCTGTGGGACTTGCCGCCTCTGCATTCAAGTGTGTCCGACATCGGCGATTCATCCCGACGGCTACCGAGTGGATTCCCGCCGTTGCATCTCCTACTGGACCATCGAGACACGNGGGATGATTCCNCGTTGGATTCGGGANCGTATGGGGCGACGAGTCTTTGGNTGCGACGATTGCACCATGGTTTGCCCTTGGAATCGTCGAANCTCTCGAGATGTCCCNNCAGGGCTGGAGCCTCGTCGTGAAAACATGGCNCCCCGTTTGTTGGAACTCCTCGANGATTGCGTTCCCGAGCGTTTTGANGGGCGCTTCGCTAAGTCACCTGTGCTGCGAGCTGGTTGGGACGGAATGGCTCGTAATGTCTTGATTGCCATGGGCAACAGTGACGCNTNAAACTTTAAAGAGGTGGCTNTAGAGCGGTTTCGTAGCACACCGTCCGAGGTGGTACGTGCGACAGCGCTATGGACTTATTTCCGGCATGGTGGGGATCCTTCAATCGGCCGAAAGGACCCGTCGCAGATCGTTCAGAANGAGGCGGAAGACCTNCTGTCTGACCGNCCTTCAGAGGCGCCTTCTCCAGCATNNTTATCAGGCTGAACGAGCGCTCATTCAGTCCAGATTGAGCAGGTTGGCGAGGGCGTCTACGATCACTTGATCAAAGCGGGTCGCCATCGGNTTNCGCATGGTTTCTAANGCCTTGCTCGCGCCCATCGGTTTACGGAACTCTCGGGGGCTCGTGAGCGCGTCGAAGTGAGCAGCGANCGACACAATNCGACTGTAGAGTAGNGGNCGCTCGCGAACGGGGGTCNTCACAATCTCGCCNTCGGCCCGTTTGCTTCGGGCGCTCACCGGTTGTTTGAGTTCGTAGGCGNCGAGCACCTGTTGCATGATCTCGTACGTGGGNGCTCGAGCCTGGATCAGCCGGCGAGCGTTGTTGAGAGGGAGTTCTGCGAGTACAGCGCGTCGCTCTTTGTCGATGACCCCCTCCGTGGTCGTCAACTCGGCAACATCGACGATGGCAAGGTTATGAAAGAGCGCTGCGGTACCCACTTCAAATTGACTGATACGATCCAGGCCNAGTCGAGTCGCCANGGCGATCGACAAAACCGTCGTTGTTGCGTGGTGATACGGCTCGTANGTTTTTGGCGGGGGNCGACTGACNACCAGGGNCAGAAAGGATGACCACTCCTCTTGAGCACAGTCCACCAAGTCTTGAACGATCGGNGCTGCCAGTCCAAGGGGGACTTTAGGACCATCAGCTTCGACTGAGTCTANAACACGGGTCACAAAGTAGACAGCTCGAGCATAGGTTTCTGTGACCCGTCGAAGGGCTTGGAGTCCNGTGTTCTCGTCNCCCAGATCCAGAAGGTTCGCCACCTCTCCTAGGTTAATTCGACGCATCTCGGTCATCTCGGCACCCTTGCCTTTGATGTGCTCATCGATCTGCTGGTATGGCAGGAGCTTGATCGGCCCCAGGACATCGATCAATTGGGGATGGTCAAGGGGAGTACCCGGTTGGGCGAAGGGAATGATGACACCTTTCAAGTGACGCTTTGAGACTGGATGCTCAGTATGAAAACCGCCCACCTGACTTTCCTTGCAAGCGGCTTGAAGAGCTTGCAGATGGGGGCGCCAATCCACCTCGATTTGCGCNGGCNTTTCGTTGAGATAGAAGTTTTCCGAATCAATTTGNAGGTGGCAGCGCCCTTCGAGGTCAATCATGATGCGAACCGCCTTGCTCAGGCGGTCCAATGGTCCATCGAAGATATCATTACTGAGTTTGTGGACTTTAGCGTTCCGCACGAGCCGAACCAAACTCCCGAGAATCGCCATGATCGCCCGACGGCGTGCTTCGTCATTTTGGGTCATGGATTTTTCGCCGTTAGCGCCGCNCGTAAGGCCATTTTAACCGGCCCAGAGAGATTTTTNTGTTGAGCCGCTTGCACCAAAACTCGTTTCGCTGTGCTGTCNCCCGCATTCGCCAGGCCGTGGACGGCCAATGCTTGTTCCTGCGGGGTATGTTTCCANGCACCCAGCATCGTTTTNTCGGTCANGCGCTTCTTCAAGAACTCTAAGCCATGGATGGAGTGCATGGAGCCTAGGGCTTTGTAAGCTTCCATGATTTCGTCCCGGGGCAGTTTGGTGATCTCGAGTCCTTCAAGCCANCTGACCANCGTTTCAGCGGCTCCATTGTCNCGGGATCGAGCAAGGCTTTTGACGCAAGCCACCCGTTCGATGGGATCGANGGATTGCAGNCCACGTGCAGCATCTTTCAGGTTGGTAATGGTGAAGACGGTCGCAAGCATGTGCGTCACGCCGGTCCGAACACCCGGTTCGTGATGATTNAGGTTNCGTTCCAGGATGGCTCGAATGCTTTCGCTTGGGCGGAAGTCTTCAAGNCCTTCGGCGAATGTCGGNAGAATGGAGGCCACAGAAGGCAAGCTAAAGAGAGTCTNGACCGCCTCTGGGTTCACATTGAGTCGATTGCCGAACCCGGCAGCCATGGCGCNNATCGCTTCGCCACCATCGGCCCGTTCCATNGCCTCGATGTAGGCGGGAAATGCTTCCGTTCCGACGATGCGGCAAAGATTCTGGAGTCCCGATGCTTCTGATTGAAGCGGGCTGAGCACCTGAATATAATCCTCGTCATTCATCGCCGCTCGAACCGCATTTAAAACATAAACCCGTCGTATACGGTCCTGTCTCGTNTCACCCTCACCGGGCTCAGCATCCAAACGCTCCACGATCTTCGGAATGATCCCAACGAGACCTCGGCGAAAGGCTTCGTGGAGAAGACAGATGAAGGCTCGTGTAATNACCTCGTTGTCCTGACCCCGCCGGTCCTTTGACAACACATNCAGCAGAAACTGAGCAAATCGATCGAGNACCTTTTTGGGGTCAGCGGGGTGGTCGAGAAGCCCTTGAAAGGAAGGAGGCTTCTTTGCCTTNGTTCTCAGCGGTGCGAAGGCTGAGCTTTCCTCTTTTGGGATTTCGGGCATTGAGACACCGAGGTCAAAGTTCTCTACCTGGGTTTTCTCGTCGGCGAGCAACTGAGTGACNTCTCGAGCGATTTGCTTGATCGAGCCCAGGACGTCAGCACTTCGATCTTCCGGCATTAACTTCAACTGCTGCGCTTGTTCGTAGGTAATACAGGTCAAGCCAGCCTTCCACAGGGACGTAATCAGGTGGCCAGNCGGCAAGTCTATGGACAACGTATTGAGTTTGGGGAGGCTCAGTTCGATGAACTCAGTCAACTCGTCCAACTGCACGCCTTCGTGGAAGATGATCTTTCGAATACCTTCATTGTAATAGCGAAAGCACAGGCGAAATTCTCCGGTATCGTCCTCGAACACCCGCTGGTCATGGAACAACAAGGCATCGGCGGATACGCTCAGTTCCAACGGGGCGTGGTGGGCGAGCAGTCGATGCAGCCCACGGTAAAAAGGAGATAAAAACTCGGGATAGCGACGGGGATCGTGCCGATACAACGCAACGGACTTGAGAGAGCGCACCAACTCCTGGCAGAGCGTAGTGACCTCTTCATGGATGCTGGCGTGAACCGATTCGGACACAGTGTCTTCCTAAGGCGTAGGTTGNGCGCGCTCTGCCCCCTGGGTCAAGGTCTTAGCNAGCGCCGCTTGGTGGCGAGTTCGCATAGCGAGGCAGCGGTCGATCCGCTCACCTGCTGCACTGATGTGACGTGACAGACCTTCCATCGCTTGGGGCCCCTCAAGGTAGGGCTGAAACAACTCATTGATTTCCTGCTTCGCCTTGGCAGTGCAGTGGGAGCTTGGATAATAGGGCAGGTAGCGCCCTGAGTTGCGCGGGAGCTTTTCTCGGAGTTGAGTGAGGTTTTTCTTCAACCATGTCCAGGCCTGATTTCGCACTCGGTAATCGCCTGAAGGCCCCCAGACAATTCGCCCAATCTCGTTCGCCCGTAGTTCGCCGGAGAGCGCTAAGTTTAAGCTCCGTAAGCTAATTTCAGAGCGACGAAAGCCTGCAAGTCCCTGCAGTAATGTGCTCCGACGCCACGGGTCCTCTGCTTCCTTGAAGGCCTTCAGTAGTTTGTCGAAGAGGTCGGCGTCACCATCCTCGACCAAGATGCTTAAGGCGGTACCAGCCAACTCCCTCTCGATCTCCTGACCTTCGATCAGGCTTTCGGCCATCTGAACAGCTTGCGCTTTCAAGTTGGCATCACCCGACCAGCGACTCGCCCAACTCAGGGTCCGACGGCGAATCTGCCAATGTGCTGGATCATCGATTCCATCGTCACCCCAGCCATGTTCTTTGGCATGAACCCGTCCCAACCGACCCAACATGGCCTGCCAACGGGGTCGAATTTTATCGTCAACAAGGCCGCCGAGATCACCGATTAAACCCAGGACTTGTTGCTGAACCCGGTCGCTGGAGTTGGTAATAGTTTGTGCGAGTTCCAGGACCTGCTCCGGACTGAGGTTACCCGCGCTGTACGCTTTGCGCAGATCGTAGAGGAGCGCGACATACTCTAACTCATTCATTGAGGATTGCTTCGATAGTAGAGCACTGACCCACGACCCTCCCAAACTTGGAATCATATAGGCTGCGCCGCCCGGGTTGGGGAGCAGTGGCCCTTCGCAACTCTCGGGAAAAGTGAGTGTATCCTTTGGTTTCGTCAGTAGTCGGCAATGAACTTCGCCACCTTGGAGGTCCTTGAAGCACATGGGAATATGCCAAGGCTGCTCCTGGGGTAACGGCGGACTACCCAAGGGTTGCCAGCGTACCTGCCGCACGGTCACCGGGTCACAGCGCTCGCCTCCACTCATCGCCACATTGGGCACACCCGGTTGGAAGATAAAGGTCTCGAAAGCCGCTTTGACTCCCGGTTTGTCTGCGGCAGCCTCAATTTCGGTGAGGAGGTCTGCGAAGGTGGCGTTACCCCAGGCATGTTTTTTGAGGTAGCGACGAACCCCCGTTCGAAAAGCAGCCTCGCCAACGTACTGTTCAAACATCGAAAGGACGGCGTGACCTTTGGTGTAGGTGATTCCATCGAAGGCATTTTCAATATCACCTCGGGTTTTGATGGGTTCACGGATCCGGCGTGAGGTGGTTGTGGAGTCACTTTCTTTCACCCAGTTGAATCCGCCTAAACGGTCGGTAAGTACCTGCCAATCCGGTCGATATTGATCCACCATCTTGTAGGCAAACCACGTCGCAAAAGCTTCATTGAGCCAAAGGTCGTCCCACCATGCCATCGTGACGAGATCACCGAACCAGATGTGGGCGAGTTCGTGAGCATGGACGTTTGCATAGGATTTGTATCGTCCGATCGGATCCACCTTTTCGTCGAAGAGGAGGAGTTGCTCACGATAGGTGATCAAGCCAGGGTTCTCCATGGCTCCTGCAGCAAAGTCGGGGACCGCAACAATATCCAGTTTGGCGTAGGGGTATGCGCTGCCGAAGTATTCTTCCTCTAACGCNAGGATTTTCGCAGTCTCTCGTAGCGCGGTTTTTCCTCGATGNGCCTTGCCCTTAGCCGCCAGTAGACGAATNGGCAGCGTGCTGCCATCTGCCCTCTTTAAGTCCCATTCGGGTCGATGAAGCACATCGATCGGTCCGACCGCAAAAGCCAGTAAATAGGTGGGTAGGGGCTTGGTTTTTGCGAAGCGGTGCAGAATTTTTCCAGCCCGCCCCGGCTTTTCTTCCAGCTTCGGCGTGTTGAAGAAAACTTTAACGTCTTTTGGCGCCACGATTCGCACGTGGAAGGGNGTTTTAAAGCCGGGTTCGTCAAAACTTGGAAANGCCTCTCGAGCTCCCAAAGCCTCCAATTGGGAGAANAGATACCAGTCGTCTCCTTCTTTGACTCGATAGATTCCGAACAAAGGATTGCTGAATCGACCGCTAAATCGGAGCGATAAACTCGCATNACCGGCCGGGACGACTTCGGGAAGTTGGATCGATAACCAGTCTTTACCCGCCCGTGCNGTCTTTAGTGATGCCCACTTTTTGCTGCCTTGGTGAAGGCTCGCCACTTGGATGGTATGCTTCAGACTATGNAGCCAAATTTCTTTCGTTGGCTCGGTGAGTCGAAGGTTGATTTTGACCTGTCCACCATAGGCCTCCTGNCTCGGGTCGATATCCAACAGTAGATCGTACGCTAAAGGCACGACTGTCTTGNTGATTCNGTCATCGCTCGGCGCTTGAAGCGANGGTTGNGAACCCGTCTGCNTCGGTTGGGGTGGGGTCGGGGGCGANGCACAAGCGGAAATCATGGCNAGGANAAGGAAGCGATANATGCTCATCTCAACTCCTGTTGGCTCGACGCCTAGCACCGGGAGCANCGGATTGCCACTGAGGGGTTTACACCGCGCCCTTGGTCTCTCTATTCCCCGNTTCCAGTGGAAGACTTCGTGATATCGGCTGAGGGCTTGCAGCGGTCCTTCGGCGAACTCAAAGCTGTGGATGGGGTCGACCTGGNGGTGAGAAGGGGCGAGTGTTTTGGNCTGCTCGGNCCNAANGGTGCAGGGAAAACATCGATCACACGCATGGTCCAAGCGGTTTTGCCCCGGACAGAAGGNAAACTGAGGGTCCTCGGATTGGACCCTGACCAGCAAGGTGCTGCGGTTCGTGCTCGTCTTGGTGTCGTGCCCCAGGGGGACAATCTCGACCCCGACNTAAGCGCCTCCATGAACTTGCAAATCTATGCNCGATTTTTCGGTATTTCCGCNGCGGTCGCCAGAGATCGAGCCGATCANCTTTTGNAGTTCGCCCGACTTGCTGAGCGCGCTGATGATCGACCAAGTCAGTTAAGCGGTGGAATGCGCCGTCGGTTAATCCTGGCCCGAGCAATGGTCAATGAGCCGGAATTGCTTTTACTGGACGAACCGACAACGGCTCTTGANCCTCAAGCNCGTCANCAGGTTTGGTCTTGGCTAAAAGGGCTCAAAGACCAGGGCTTGAGTTTTTTGCTGACGACTCATGATATGGANGANGCGGAGCGCTTGTGTGATCGACTCGTGGTGCTCGATCAGGGGCGNGTCATTGCCNAGGGCGCTCCCCATGATTTGATACGAGCCCATGCCAGCGAACAAGTGATCGAGTTCGAGNGCGACGAAGGGATCGTTCTTCCTGATTCGGTGGAGCAAGAGACCCATGGAGGCACCACCTATCTTTATTTCTCGCGATCCGANCTNGCGGATGTCACCGNTGCATTGGGCGGCATCGGTTTGTCTTATCGGGTCCGCAGCGCCAATCTNGAAGACGTGTTNCTCCGGTTGACCGGAAGGGACCTCCGCACGTGATGAGTTTATCGAGATCATGGCGCGTGTGCCTTCGTCANCTCTTCATGTGGCGGCAGCACGTTGGGGCGAGTCTGGCCGGTAACGTGGCTGAACCACTGCTCTACCTTCTGATCTTGGGTTTTGGAATGGGGGAGATGATGGACNCGCGGGCTTTGCCCGAGGGGATGAACTANCGTCTCTTNTATGGTTCCGGTTTGATCGCTTCCGTCGCCATGATGAGTGCCAGTTTTGAGAACCTGTTCGGTGCTTTTACTCGAATGATGGGTCAGCGAACGTACGAAGCGATGATCGCAACTCCGATCAGTCTGGCCGAAGTATTGGTCGGCGATGCGCTGTATGCGGCCACCAAAGCGAGTATTGCTTCGCTCGCTGTACCCGCCGTCTTGTTGTTGGTGGGCGAGCCGGTTTCGCCAATGGTTCTTCTCGGTCTACCGACGACGGTTATTATCGCTTTTTTCTTCGGCAGTGCAGCTTTGCTCGTGATGGCGCATAGTCCTGATTACGGCTGGTTTAACTACTACATCACGCTGGTTTTGACACCGATGTTCCTGTTTAGCGGCGTGTTCTTTCCCCTCGACGTCTTCGGGCCCTTCGCAGAAGCTGCTCGTTTCGTCCCCCTCAGCGTGGGTGTCGAGGTGCAGAGAAGTCTCGTGACGGGGCAGATTCCACCCATCCAGCCTGTTGTCCTAACATTAACGTTACTACCTGGACTCTCTTGGCTGTTTCTGAACTTAGCCCATCGCAAGTTACAGCGGAGGCTTGTGGGTTGAACGACTTTCTTGCGCGCGAGAGAGCCGGAAACGATACTCGCCAAGAAGAGGTGCAATTTGGTTGCTGGCCGTCCCACGTGGGCTGAAATTGATTTGGATCGAATCGCACACAATCTCGATGTGATTCGAGATCGCTGCGGCGGGCACGTTCAAGTTCTGGGTGTGGTCAAGGCGGATGCCTATGGGCATGGTGCCGTCAGCATCGCCCATGCCCTCGCCCGAGCAGGCGTTGAGCGACTCGGCGTCGCCTCGATCGCAGAAGCCATGGAGCTTCGACAGGCGGGGGTGACACTCCCCATTGTTGTCCTCGCTGGCAACTATCATCAAGCCGAGCAACTGCTGCAGCAAAACCACTTGGAACCGGTGATTTTTCGACACGAAGTGCTCGATGCTCTGGAAGCGTCGATGGACAGAAATGGGGACCCGCTGGCCGTCCACGTGAAGGTCGATACGGGGATGGGGCGACTGGGCTGTGCGCTTAGTGAGGTTGAGTCTTTGGTCGACCGGGTACAAAGGAGCCCTCTCTTCTCTTTAGCCGGTGTGATGAGTCATTTTGCTCGGGCCAGCGAAGTGGGACCTCAAACAGCGCAGCAATTCAGTGAATTCACAAAGTGCCTCGAGAAGAGTCGCTGGCAGGGATCGTTGCGTCACTGTGCCAATTCGGCAGCTATATTCGCCGATGCAGACTATCATCTTGATATGATTCGACCCGGTCTTTGTCTCTACGGTGTCGACCCCTTTGAATCAGCGAGTGACGGAAGGCTCTTACCCGTGCTGTCCTGGTGGACCCGAATCAATACGATTCGTGAGCTTCCGGCGGGTGCTGCAGTGGGTTATGGTGGCCGCTGGGTTAGTCGTCGACCGACTCGGATGGGTATTCTTCCGGTGGGCTACGCAGACGGCTATCCGTGGGCCAGTGAGGGGCGAGCAGAGGTGGTCGTTCGAGGGCAACGAGTACCCGTGATTGGCGCCATCTCCATGGATATGACCGCTGTCGATCTCACCGACTTGGTGGAGGTCAGTGAATTGGACCCCGTTGCTTTGTTGGGAGGAGATAGTGGGAAAGCGATTGGCGCCAAGGAATTGAGTCGCTGGAGTGGTCGTCTTGTCTATGAGCTGCTCTGCGGAATCGGTCCCAGAGTGACCCGAGTGTACCGAGCCGGAGGCCTCCGGCAAACAGGAGTACTGGATTTGCGAGTCATTCAGTCGTGAAGGAATCGATTGAGAATTTAGGCTCGATGGTGATGGAGACCATCGACCGTGTGGGTGGCATGTTACGACTTTGTGGTGCCACTGTAACTCGTATGCCCATCCCGCCTTTTCGTGCTCGACTCGTCTTCAGTCAACTGGACCAAATTGGATTTGGAAGTATCTTCATCGTCTCGCTTACGGGATTTTTCACCGGGATGGTGTTTGCACTAAACTCCTTGAATGCCCTGACGGAATTACAGGCAGAGGGGATGGTAGCGCCTTCGATGACCCTGGCGTTGACCCGAGAATTGGGTCCTATTTTGACCGGTCTTCTGGTGGCAGGTCGGACCGGTTCAGCCATCGCAACCGAGATTGGGACCATGCGGGTGACCGAGCAAATCGATGCCATGGAGATGATGGGCGTCGATCCAATCAAATACCTTGTTGTCCCCCGTGCCATCGCGTTGGTCGTTTGCTTACCACTGTTAAATGCAATGTTCGTCTTTACCGGGATTTACGGCTCGATCATCGCCGCGGAGCCCTTTGGAATCAGCGCCTCACTCTTCATCCAAGAGGCTCTCAGAATGGTGGATGCGAATGATTTTTGGATCGGTACCATCAAGATGGTCGCCTTCGGCCTCATGATCGCTGCAGTCTCCGCCTATGAGGGCATGGCTGCGAGGGGCGGCGCCAAAGGCGTCGGCATGAGTGCAACTCGTTCGGTGGTTATCACCTCATTGATGGTGCTCGCCTTGGACTGGATCATCATGCTTCTGTTGGCTCCAGTCATGCTGGATTTCGACTTATGATTCGCGTCCAAGGTGTGAAGAAGTCCTTTGGTGACCGCAATGTGCTTGCGGGTGTCGATCTGGTTTGTGGGCAAGGTGAGACGACCGTCATCCTTGGTGGCAGTGGGGCAGGAAAGTCGGTCTTGATGAAGCACATGGTTGGCTTATTACTCGCCGATGAGGGAACTGTTGAGGTGGAAGGGAAGCGTGTCGACACTCTTGATGCACGGGGTTTACGCACTCTTCGAGATCAAATCGGTATGGTTTTTCAGCAATCAGCTCTTTTTGATTCGATGACTGTGTTTGAGAATGTCGCCTTTCCTGTGACCGAGGCGGCACGGGAAAAAATGAGCANGAAAGCGTTGACGGAANGGGTNCGGGAGTCTCTTGCTTTNTTCGANCTCCATGACGTGGATGATCTCACTCCAGCGGAATTATCGGGNGGCATGCGCAAACGAGTCGCTTTAGCACGAGCAATAATTCGCCGACCNGGTATCGTCCTCTATGATGAACCTACCACCGGGCTCGATCCGGTGACNACGAGACAGGTAGACACGATGATCCAGACGGCGCGACAAAAGCTTGGGGTGACCTCTGTAGTGATTAGTCATGATATCGGATCTGCCTTCCGAGTTGCGGATCAAATCGCCTTTCTCCATGAGGGGCGTATCCTCGCTCATGGGACGCCTGAAGAGATCAAAAGTTCGGATCAGCCGGAACTNGTTGAGTTTTTNAGCAANTGGGAGCCAGCATGAGCAACTTGCGCATAGGGCTTCTTTTTCTCTTCGGTNTGGGCTCCCTTGGGAGNTTCAAGGTGTATTTAGATACNGCTGACGTCGCNCCCGACAGCGAGTATCGAGTCCATGCCATCTTTGATGANGCGTCGGGACTGACCATGAGTTCNCGNGTNCGCATCGCTGGGATTGACGTNGGGCANATCGAGACCATCGAGTTGGTTGGAGCCAAGGCGAAGCTCACCCTGCGTCTCCGNAACGATGTGGATCTGTATGAGGANGCGCAAGCGGGTAAGCGCCCCGAGGGGATTTTGGGCACGAACAATGTCGAACTGATCCCGGGCACCCCGGCCNCTCGCCGGCTNGCGGACGGGGAAGAGATCAAGAGGGTGAACAACAAGGACCCGATCACCGAGGTCACNGAAACACTCAGTGAGACCGCAAAGCAAATCAAAGAGGTTTCAGATGAGATTCTCTTGGTCGCNAAGAGTTTACGTCAGTTTATTTCACCGGAATCTTCCAAGGAAGAGCCGCCTTTGTCGAAGTTCACAAGGGTTCTCACCGAACAAGTGATGTCGTTGTCAGGAACCGCTGATCGTCTGCTGAGGCGCGTCGATGGAGTGCTTGATACCAACAGCGGTGATCTGCGCTCGACGATNATCGCCATGAAGAANCTTTCGGAGCAATTGGACCAACTNACAGGCGAGGAAACGCGCGCACCCTTACAGTCAATGCTTCGNAACATGAATGAGGCAACGGCGGGTCTNAACCGAGTCCTCGGGGAAGTCGAAGCCTTGGCCGGGACTGGCAATGCNGAAGCGANGAGCNTGGCGAGTACCCTTCGACGNACCGTCGACAGTCTNGCCGAGGCCTCCGANCAGGTGCAGAAAACTGCAGCAGCAGCCAGTTCCGGGAAGGGACCCGTCGGCCGATTACTTAGTGATGAGTCGTTGGGGGACAAACTGGATCAGGCGGTTTCAGGCTTAAGTGATTTGGTCGCGAGCTACGATCGGCTGCAGACCCATGTGGAACTTGGCGGTGGCGTGAGAATGGCACCAGGAGGAGCCAACGTGGGGGGCAGGGCCGGTCTTCGAGTGGATCTGCTGACCCGGAAAAATAAAGGATATTTACTGGGGCTCAANTCGGACAANCGAGTCTCGCCCCAGGTTGACGTNATCAATGGGATCCGTCGCTCGACAGTGGAAGACAACTATCGACTGACNGCACTGTTCTGGCAGCGCTTTGGNGCNTTCGGCTTNAAGGGGGGGCTAATGGATGGTCGTGGCGGAGTGGGTCTCGAGGGNTATGCCCTTCGGGATCGCTTGCGTTTAAGCGTGGACGCCTACGACTTTGAGCGAAGTTTAGAAGATGGGGATCAGGTACCNCGTCATCGAGCACATTTGGATATGGNCTTTCACCCCAACCTCTTTCTTCGTTTCGGAGTCGATGATCCATTGTTGCAGGAACGCGCTTATTTCCTGGGCGCAGGTGTGCGNTTTCTGGATCCGGANTTGAAGCGAGTGATGGCTGTCGCCCCAAGCCCCTAGGNGGTTCGGGTTCCAGATTGGGGTCGTAAAGGTTTGACCTGATGGCTCGATGGCGTCATCCTTGCCATCGGTGTCGTGGACGGAGGACACGTGAAACGCTCATTGTGGATNGTCTTCACAGCGTTGCCACTCATCGCAGCCAGTTGCGACAACGAGTGNATCGGNCANGAGTGTGTCGACGTGCCACCGCCTGAGGCAGGACCCGTGAACATGGAAACGGATTGGTGCGAGGTTCGAGACGACGTTTTTCCGAGTTGTACGTCAGCCGGTTGTCATGGGGCAAACGGTCTCGACCCCATTTTGAGTGGCGATGATGAGGCAGTCTATGCGGGGTTGCAGCAGAATGGGAGCAATGGTGCGCCCTATGTGGTGCCCGGGAGTCCTGAACTGAGCTATTTGTGGCGGAAAGTGGAGGGCACTCACAAAGATCCCGAGGTCGGTGGTACGGGCTCAACCATGCCAATCGGTGGCTTCACAGGGGTGTTCGATGCGGACGAGGAACTGGCGCTTCGCGTGAAACTCCGGGATTGGATAGCCAATGGTGCTGGAACGTCATGCCAAGGGGCTGCCGATGCCGGGGTGTCACGAGATACAGGCAACGCCGTGGATGCGGGTCAAGTGATGGAGGCGGGCTCGCCAGTGGATACAGGCCCAGCGTCCGTGTGCGGTGATGGTGAGGCGACAGGTGATGAGGCTTGCGATGATGGCAACTCGGACAACGGGGATGGCTGCGAAAACGACTGCACCCTGACCCCATCTCCGTATTGCGCTGTGGTTGGGCGATTGGCTGCGTGCACGGGCTGTCACGGTAACTCCGGCGGCTTCACGATGGGCAATAACCTTCAGGCGTGGTTGTCCAACACGGTGAACCAGCAGAGTTCCAACAATCGTGGCAATGGAATGCCTTACATCACTTCTGGGGACAAAGAACGCAGCTTCCTATGGCTGAAAGTCGCAAACCGTCAGGGGCAAGCAGGAGGGGGAAGTCCTGGTGGTGCGATGCCACCGGGTGGCTCTTGGCCCACGTCGGCGGTTGACCTACTCGGAGAATGGATCGATGCCGATCTGCCAACGCCCGAGAATTGTCCTTAGGAGTGACCTCATGACACGCCGGTTTCTGTTGCTTGGCTCGTTCTTACTGACAGCGACGTCTGCGTGGTCAGCAAATGATCTCTCGGCCGTCGATGAGGCTTGCCATGGTGAGTTGGAAGATTACGACGTTCCCATCGGTCCTGATCTCGAGGCATTTAACCAAATTCAAAACTCACAGATGCTCAATCATCCCGCCCTCTACATGATGGTGAGTTCGGTGTCGGCGCCGCTGTCAAAAGGGGGGCGTTTAAGTCTCGAGTTGGCGCAAATTCCTGCTTTGAACTGCATGCAGCGGACGGTCGTCTTTGCGGGGAAATTAAAGTCCGAAGATACCAACAAACTCGCAGTTCTACCGAGACCACGCTTGACGGTGTCATTGCCTCCAGTGGGCTCAGTTCACGGTAGTTTGACGTTGGCCTATCTGCCACCGATCAAATTCGGAACGACATCAGCCCACGCTGTGGGCATCAGCCTCAGTCTTCACAGCCGTTTTGGCGCTAATTTTGATTTGGGGCTTCGATTGCAAGGGCTGACTGGGCGGATCGCCGATGATATTGCCAGGAACACCGTGCCCGATGGACCCATCTATTTAGACTTCTACAGTCCCGGGGTGATCGGACTTGGGTTTCATGCGGGCTACGATTTGAAAGCTGCGTTGCCGGGTTTGGCGATGTACGCCGAGGCTGACTTTGTGAACGTGGGCACCTTCTTCGTCGTGGGTGATGACAACGTGGTGGTGAACAATCGGCACCCCTTCCTCGGCCTCGTCTATTCCCTCGGCGCCCAAATGGTACACAGAGGTATCGATTTGGGGCTAGGTTGGCACCATGCCCCCGGTTCAACTTACGGGGGGCTCCGGGCGCGATTGGGCTACCGCTGGGACTGACATCGCTGACTGAACGCCTTTGATGAGGCCCATGAAAACCAGGACGTCCAGTAGAACGAAACCATCCCAGTACGCTCCCGCCATGACCCGGAGCGTGACTCGGCCAAGCAACCAAACGACCAAGCCAAGGATCGCCGGCTCGATCGCTCTCCAGCGAGTACCGACCAGCATAAACAGGTAGAACGTCGCGCCGCCAGTGTACAACTGCAGACTGGTGACGAGCACCTTTCTTCGAGTCTCCAACTCTTCGCTCTCGAGGGGCAGGCTGTCCGGCGACAGCGGTGAGCCCCCACCGGAGAGCAGGCTGCCCAGTTCCATGTAGGATGCGATCGCGCCTAGACAAAGGAAGAAGCCCGCAACGGCCAGTGCCCTTCGAGTGATGGTGAGTCCTCGGTCGTGGCGAAGATGGTAGGCTCGAGTTTCGGTCATGACCGGCTCGCAAAGTGGCTGACTAAAGGTGTGTAGGGCGGTGGCACAGCTAGACTATCTGCAAAGCCTTCCACGCCCTCCACCAAGACATCGAGCAGCCCACCGATCGGGTCGCTACCATCCTCACCCTGGGCCGGAGGTGAACTCTGGGCATTCAGGCAGACTCGCCACCGTTCTTTGGGGGCTGGTGAATCGGAAAGGTCCGCTACGGGTAAGTTGACGAAATGAAAACCACTGGCGAGTTCTTGGGGGCCTTGTGCCAACAGTTCGGCAAGATGCTGGAGGCATGGAGCCAAACGAAGTCCACTGGAAAGCGTTTGCCATTCTTCTGTCTCGGACTTTTTAAAGACACTGAGCATCAGCCGATGCAGTTCGACGCCGCCGAAAGGTTGCCATGTCCTTGCCACTGGATAGGTCTTTAATCCGCGATTTCGCCAATCCTTGGTGTTGACGGTCAGTCGGAGGTCAATGCTGGGCATCACGTAACGGGGTCGACCAGACTGAAGTAAAACCTGGAGCGCCGCCCGGCAGGACAGCGGCGGCTGACCCGCGGGGATCCAGAGTGCATCGAGGCTCCGAGGGTTCAGCCATTCTGTTTGGGGGGATTGCATGGGGACTGGGATCAGACGAGCGTCTTCGAACACCCACTGGGGCCATCGCTCGGTGAGATGAAAAGGAAGGGCTTCCTCTTGGACTCGACCGGTCAGAATCCGAACAAGGTTGGTGGTCATTGAACCTCGGTCTGTGCCGCCGGAAAGCTAAGGTGATCCCAATCATCGAGTCCCATCGCCGCCGTAATATCTTGCCAAAGGCGATCACGCTCTGCGTTGAGGACCCATTGCCCACGGTCTTCCAGAGCCGTGGCGAGCCAGGAACCATCCTCAATTTCAGCCTCGAGTTGTCCCTGGTACCAGCCTGCATAGCCGAGAACGAGCCAGAACGGACGATCCGAGTCCTGACAAAGCTTGGCAAGCGTTTCCTTTTTGCTGCTTACCAAAATTCCATCCCCCGCCTCGAGTGTTTCCTCGCCAGTGAGTTCTCCCCCGTGGAGGAGAAACGCTCGCTCCGGCTGGACGGGGCCGCCGGAGAGTAGCCCTGGCATCACAAGGGGGTCATCGATGTCGAGCAGCCGCAGAATGGAATCTGGACCGATCGCATCGGTTTCGTGGTTTAGGACCAAACCGAACGCTCCGTCATCGTCATGGCTGAGTAAAAGAATGACGGTTCCACCGAAATAACTACCGTTCAGTTTCGGGGTCGCAATGAGAAATCCCGGTGCCAGGCTCACTCTTCCTCCAACAGCCCGACGATTTCGACGGTGACTTCGAGCGTGCTATTGGGCGGGATGAGTCCGGGAATCCCCGCCTCACCGTACGCAAGTTTCGGTGGAATCATCAGCACTCGTTTCTCGCCCAAAGTCATCGCTTTGATGCCTTCCTCCATACCAAGATTCAATTGGCTCCGTCCCACCGCAAAGGTCAGCGGGCTTTTGCCATGGGTAGAGTCGTAGACTTTGCCCCCCTGAAGTTTCGCTTCGTAGTGGATCGAAATTTTTTGGCCTGGTTTCGCGCCTTCACCCGTTCCCGATCGCAACATTCTCCACTGCAGCCCTGAAGCCGTCGTCTGCAGTCCTTTGACCGCAGGCTTGACGACCCCTGGACTGGGGCTGTTGTCTGCGCTGAACGCCCCTCCGGGAATGGATTGGGGGTCGAGTTTGACCTCCGACGTGGCTGCTGAAGCAGCCGAGGTCATTCCCTCTGGCTTGGATTGGCTCGACGATTGTTGACAGCCTTGAACAAGTCCAAGGCATCCGAGAAGGCAGCCGATAGAGTAGGCGCGCATCGTTTGGCTCCAGGGTCGAGACCCGACCACAAGTTCACGATGCCAAACCTAGCATTTTCTGCAACATCCGTCAGGGGCTTAACCCTGTTTGAAGGAGGACCGCGTGGGAAGAACGCCAGCAGTCTCCACCACCCTCTCGGCTTCCGGTACCAGTATTTTTGCCGAGATGAGTGCTCTGGCATCCCGACACGGTGCGATCAATCTCGGTCAGGGGTTTCCAGATTTTGAGGGGCCTGAGTTCATCAAAGAAGCAGCGATCCGTGCGATTCGTGATGGAGCCAATCAATACGCCCGTTCCCAGGGACAGCCAGAGCTTGTAGCTGCCGTCGCTGCCAAGGTGAAACGCCAGTATGGTTTGGATCGATGTCCTCAAACAGAAGTGGGTGTTTACTCCGGTGCCACCGAGGGAATTGCTGCTGGGATCTTCGGGATTTTAAACCCCGGTGATGAGGTGATTACGTTCGAGCCTGTTTACGACAGTTACCTCCCACTCATTCGGCTTGTTGGGGCTGTGCCCCGGATTGCTAGTTTGAAGTGGCCTGATTTTCGGATGAATCTTGATGCGGTTCGGAGCCTCTTCAATGCCAAGACACGCCTGCTGTTGCTCAATACACCCCACAACCCCACCGGCACTGTGTTCAGCAACAAAGAGTTAACAGAGCTTGCTGCGCTGTGTATTGAACACGATGTTCTGGTCCTGACCGATGAAGTCTACGAGCATTTAACCTTTGAGGGTGCTCAGCATGTGCCCATGGCCACACTACCGGGCATGTCGGATCGGGTCTTAAGCCTGAGTTCAACGGGCAAGACATTCAGTATGACCGGCTGGAAAATCGGCTACGCACACGGTCCGTCAGAACTGGTCGCTGCTGCTCAATCAGCACACCAGTTTTTGACCTTTGCGACCGCAACGCCTTTTCAGATCGCCATGGCAGAAGCCCTGGCGGTCGGCGAGGACTTTTATGAGGCCTTTCAAGCCGATTACGCTGCACGGCGAACAACGCTCGTGCAGGGGCTTGAGGCAGCAGGCTTTCCAGTCTGTCGGCCTGAAGGAACCTACTTCGCCATGGCGCACATCGGTCACCTCGGCTTCTCTGATGACCGACGCTTTGCCTATTGGCTCACCGAGGAAATGGGCGTGACCTGTATTCCAGCGAGTCCGTTCTACGTCGATCATGATGAGCAGGCCGTGGTGCGCTTCGCATTCTGCAAAGAAATTGAGACCCTACAAGCTGCTATGGACCGGCTCTCGTCACTGGCGAATCGACGGCAGCTTTAGCGGCGGATCAGTCGCTCGTGGTTCTGGGTCCCATTTCGGTCGAAGAAGAACAGCCGTAATTCACTTCGAGTGGCCTCGATGAGGAGGAACCCCACCTCATCGGACTGATAGTAGACTGGGTTGCGATCCACCACGTCTGTGGTTTTGGCACCGGCGCCGCTGACGAGGAATTCCGTCCCGCAGGTGGCATGCAAATCCTGACGACTGTGGTCGTGACCGGCAAGGTACAGGTCCACTCGACCGCAAATGTGATCGTCAAAGAAGTCCTTCACCGCCTCCCCGGCAACGATGGGCAGGGGGAACGGGAAGCGGCCCGTGTCATAGCGACCGGCGTTTCCGTGGGGCCCATTCGAGATGTAGGGATGATGTCCAAAAGCCACAGTCCAGGTATTTTCCGGCGCTTGGGCCAGCCAGTTCGGCAGGTCCCGGGCTTGATCATCGCCTCGAGAGAAGAAGATATCGGTGGTATTTAGGGCAACCATCCAGAGTGGACTCTCTGCAGGAGGGATTCCTACCTGGTTGAGATCCAAAACGTAGTACTCGGCCGGCATGATCCACTGCTCATTCCGCTCACTGTACTGAATCTGGTAGGTGGCTTTGTTGAAGTCGAGGTCCAAACCTAAGCCTTCGCCACCCAAATCATGGTTGCCCAGGGATGCAAAGAAACGAAAATTAAGGTGCCCATAGGGTTCCGCAAAATGGGTCCGAAAGATGTCGTCATCGGCGGATTCCGCACCGGTATTGTAGATGTTGTCGCCGAGCAGGATCCCAAAATCACAGCCGCCTCGATCCTCACAGACGTCACCGATGGCTTGACCCACTGCCCGTTGGGTAGGCGAACCCGTGCCCGTGTCGCCGATGGCGATGAAGCGAACCATTCGTTCGGCCGGCGTTGTACCTGCGTCGGGTGGCAGAGTCCCGATATCGAAACCGACATCCGACCGGCTTCCACCGGTTCCACTGTCGCTTTTCTGCGTGCCACTATCCGGTGGGATGACCGTGCCGGAGTCTCGATTCTGGGAGCCAGCGGCATCGACGGGAGTGGGTGGACTCGGCGACTCCGACGGGCAGCCTGTCAGCAAGAGGAGAGAACAAACGGATAGACGCACCATGGGATGCTCCAGTGGGCCACCACTTTAGGCGCTTGTGTTGAGGAGCGCCACCAGGAACCGCCCGATCGTCCCCGAGTTCGATTCGATCTGTTCTTTGATTCGCGGTCTGTCCTTGACCAGAGGCACGGGGTTTCGCAGTGAGATGACCCACGGGAGATACATTATGCAGGAAGTTGTTATCGTTGCAGCGGCTCGAACCCCAATGGGGTCGTTTCAAGGGGCATTAGCCAAGGTACCCGCCCCCGAACTTGGCAGCGTAGCGATCCGTGCTTGCCTCCAGCGGTCGGGGGTTTCACCGGACCAAGTGGATGAGGTTTACATGGGGATGGTGTTGCCCGCAGGTGTGGGGCAAGCCCCGGCGCGGCAGGCAAGCCTGGGCGCTGAGATCCCTCGCTCCGTCCCCTGCACCACAGTGAACAAAGTCTGTGGCTCAGGCTTGAAGACGATCATGTTGGGCGCCAGTTCCATCGCGGCCGGTGAGAACGAGGTGGTGGTCGCCGGTGGCATGGAGAACATGTCCCTAGTACCCTATCTGCTGCCGAAGGCTCGAGACGGATATCGCATGGGCAACGGTCAGTTGGTCGATGGCATGGTCCACGACGGATTGTGGGATCCTTACAACGATTTTCATATGGGCAACGCCGGTGAACTCTGCGCCCGGGAGTGCGATATTTCCCGGGAGCGCCAAGATGCCTTCGCTGCTGAGAGCTATCGCCGGGCTCAGGCAGCGGTCGAGGCGGGCGCCTTTAAAGAAGAGATCGCCCCAGTCACCTTGCGCAGTCGCAAAGGGGAGACAGTCGTTGATACCGACGAGGAGCCTGGCCGTGGTCGTATCGACAAACTCGGCGCGCTTCGACCTGCCTTCCAACGGGATGGAGGTACGGTGACCGCTGGCAATGCTTCGACTCTGAACGACGGTGCAGCCGCAGTGATCCTATCGTCTCGAGAACGGGCGGAGAAGGAAGGCTGGAAAGTTTTGGCCACGGTGACGGGTCAAGGGGGGTTCGCCCACGACCCAGAGTGGTTCACCACGGCGCCAGAGGGTGCGGTAAGAGCAGCCTGTGCAAAGGCAGGTCTTGAGCCTACCCAGGTGGATCTGCACGAAATCAATGAGGCGTTTTCGCTGGTGGCGTTGGTGAACATGGATAAATTGGGCCTCGACCATGACAATGTAAACGTCCGGGGCGGAGCTGTGGCTTTAGGGCATCCGATTGGATGCTCGGGAGCACGCCTGATCGTGACCCTGCTGCACGCTCTGAAAGACGAGGGGAAATCGACCGGTTGCGCAAGTCTGTGCATCGGTGGCGGTGAAGCAGTGGCGATGGTGGTGAAAAGAGAGGAGCGCTGGACATGAGTATCGACACAATTGGCGTCGTTGGCGCCGGTCAGATGGGGGCAGGTATCGCCCAAGTTGCAGCCAGCGTTGGGCTCAACGTGATTTGCAGCGACATCAACCAAGACGCCTGCGATCGGGGCCACGCGGCGATCGCCAAAAGCCTGGGGCGCTTGGTCAAGAAAGAGCGAATGTCCCAAGAAGATGCGGACGCGGCACTTGCTCGAGTCCGTTTTTCGACGGATCTGGCTGCCATGTCTGAGGCTGACTTTGTGGTGGAAGCAGCTACCGAGAACGAAGGGTTGAAAGCGAAGATTTTTGGCGACCTTGACCGTATTTGTGCCCCAGGCGTGATCCTGGCCACCAACACGAGTTCCATCAGCATCACTCGTATCGGTGCTGCAACCAACCGCCCAGAACAAGTGGTGGGGATGCATTTCATGAACCCGGTCCCCATCATGAAGTTGGTGGAGTTGATTTCGGGCATTGCGACCAGCGAGACAACGGCTGCAACCACCCAAGCCTTAGCTGAGCGTCTGGGCAAAACCGTGAGTCACTCGAAGGATTATCCGGGCTTCGTGGTCAATCGAATCCTGATGCCCATGATCAATGAAGCATTCTACGCCTTGTACGAGGGCATCGGCAGCGCCGAGGATATCGACACCGGAATGAAGCTCGGAACCAACCAACCCATGGGGCCTTTGACGCTGGCCGACTTTATCGGTCTCGATACGTGTCTCGCCATTATGCGGGTCCTGCACGAGGGGTTGGGAGATGCCAAATATCGGCCCTGTCCTCTGCTGATTCAGTATGTCGATGCCGGATGGTTTGGACGAAAGAGTGGTCGTGGTGTTTACGACTACTCGGAGGCGTAAATCGTGACTGTTGATCTGAATATCGATGGCGCTGTCGCTACGCTTACGGTCAATCGGCCTCACGCTCTGAATGCGTTGAATGCTGAGGTCCTCTCTGCCCTCGATCAACACGTCCGAACGGTCGACGAAGATGTCTCGATTCGGGTCGCAATCGTCACCGGTGCTGGAGGGAAGGCATTTGTGGCAGGCGCAGACATCAAAGCGATGCAGGGGATGGCGCCGGAAACAGCGCGGGCATTCAGTGCCCTAGGGCACCAAGTATTCGCTCGAATGGAAGGGAGCGGTACCCTCTTTATCGCTGCTGTGGATGGGTTCTGCTTAGGGGGTGGGTGCGAGCTGGCCTTGGCTTGTGACTGGATCAACGCCAGTGGTAAATCAACCTTCGGGCAGCCCGAGGTGAATCTCGGCTTGGTTCCGGGCTTTGGTGGGACCATCCGACTGGCCCGAAAGGTCGGTCAAGCCCGGGCGCTCCAATATTGCACCACGGCGGAATACGTTCGAGGTGAAGAGGCTCATCGAGTGGGGCTGGTCAATTCGCTCTTTGAAACCGGTGAGGTGCTGGCAAAGACGCAGGAGCAAGCCCAGGCGATTGCCGCCAAGGGACCTTTAGCGGTTGCGAACTGCAAGCGACTGATCCGAGCAGGATTGGATCTACCCCAAGAGCGTGGCAACGCGATGGAGCAACAAGCCTTCGGTTTGATGTTTGGTACCGTCGATGGGCAAGAGGGCATGACTGCTTTTCTTGAAAAGCGAGCGGCGGCATTCGTCGGTGAGTAAAACGGAACTACCCTCCTTGGACGAAGAGCAAGACGGAGGCTTGTCTGCGGCTTTGGCTTCCAGCCGCGAGCGAGCTGGTCTTGCCCAGGTGTTGGAGCGTCGCAAAGAGCTGGACGGTGTGTCAGAAGAGAGCCGCGTAAACCGGCATGACCTGGTTCGCCTTGAGCGCCAATTGGTCAACTATCAGGCCGACTTCATGGATGTGCTCAAGCGTTTAAGTGATGTCGAGGTGGCGGTCCGAAGCTTACGGGCAGAGTTACAGGCTGAACGGGACCGAACGGGAACATCCTGAACTGGATCTCATGGTGTCGATGGGTTGGATTGCCTGAGCCGGAAACCTCACCGAGGTGAATGGACCTGTCGTTGGAGCGTATCAGCCCTGTCCTTTGAAAGGGGATCATGATGCACCGGTTTTCGATCTTTGTCCTTTCGATTTTGGTTGTCTCGGGATGTGAGAGCAGCATTACGGGCAATGCGGGCCAGCTGCGCTTTGCTTACGATAGCAACGAGGATGTCTTTAACTTCAACAAGCCGATCGCGGTCGGTGCCACCCTCGATCTGAGAGTCACTGACTTCTCCGATCAAAGGGACGCTTTTGTGATCGCAGCCTCGACGAAAGACCCTGAGGTGATCCAGGTTGCCGATTTTACCGGGAACACCGTGACGCTGATCGCTTCGGGAGATGGGAGCACCCTGGTAAAGGTCTCAGCCAACGATCACATGGGGATTGAAAGAGATGATTCGGTCAACATGATGGCTCGGGAGGTTGAGGTCTTGCGCATGGAGCATACCTGTACCGATGATCTGGAGGGTCATTACCTAGCCGGGCATCGCGTTCGGGTTCCCTTCGAGTTGGAGTTGAACGACGGCAATCCGTTGATCGGTGATGGATTTTACCCAGTGACCGACGAACCCGCGGGTCAGATCACCATCGACCGAACGGTCCGAGAGCAGGAATGGATGATCATCGACACGGGGAATCAGGCAGGAGTCGTCTCGTTGCGTTCTGACGTGGATGCGACACGGTTAGACTTGGCCATTGTTCCGCCAGAGGCGATCGACGGAGCGAGCCTCCCCTTTGGTGCTCCAAGTTCGGTGCGACGAGATGGTTCGGCTCTGCTGTGGGTTTTGCCGACAGCAAACGGTCGGCCGATCTGTCAGGGCATCACGGAGCGATCCGTGGAGACCCTCACGCCGGAGATCTGTACCGTCCGCGATGCGGTGGGAGCTGCGGAGGGCTCGAATGAGGGTCGTCACGAGTCCGGTTGGATCGAGCTTCAAGGTCACCAAAACGGAACGTGTCAATATCGGGTCCGCTATCCGGCGTCGGGTGCGAGCGCCGATTTNATGGTGCAGGTTCGATAAGNTTCTGGGGCGAACCTTGCTCTTCCTTCAGNGCTGANGTGCAGCGGTCGTAGATTTTCCTTCCAAGCTTCTATAATTCCCTGCTNCGCAGGGAGGCGTNAGTGGACTTCAATCTGGACGAAACTCAAGAGATGTTCCGGGAAGCCTGNGCNCAACTGGCGGATAGTCAGTTGGCGCCCAATGCGGCGGCGTGGGATCAGGGNCACGAATATCCCGCTGCCGCTGTTGCCCAAATGGCCGAACTGGGCTTGATGGGGATTGCTGTNCCGGAAGANGAAGGGGGCAGTGGCGGNGACAATGTCGCNTATGTCCTGGCGATGGAAGAGATCAGNCGGGGGTGCGCCAGTTGTGGTGTCATNATGTCCGTCAATAANTCGCTCTACTGNGANCCNGTCCGTCGTTACGCTTCGGACGCNCANAAAGNNGNGTGGTTGCTNCCCTACGCNCGNGGCGAAAANCTCGGTGCNTTCGGGCTCACTGAGCCGGGGAATGGTTCCGATGCTGCAGCNATGCGGACGACCGCTGANNTGGANGGTGATCATTGGGTGATTAACGGCACGAAGGCCTGGATCACGAACGCCTACGAGGCGGATGCGTTTATTGTCTTTGCGACCTCAGATCGAAGCGCTGGGCATCGCGGAGTGAGTGCCTATTTGGTACCTGCCGGGATTCCTGGCTTTAGCCTGGGAAAGAAAGAAGACAAGATCGGTATCCGAGCCAGTTCTACATCTCAACTCATCTTTGAGAACTGCCGGATCCCNAAGGACANCTTGNTGGGNCAGCCCGGCGATGGATTNAAAGTGGCGATGAGCACTCTTGATGGGGGGCGAATNGGCATTGCTGCCCAAGCGATTGGCATTGCTCGGGCGGCTTACGAAGCGTCCTTGGATTATGCCCATGAACGNGAGGCNTTNGGGCGCTCCATCTCNAAGTTCCAGTCCATCCAGTGGAAACTGGCGGACATGGCAACTCGCATCGATGCGTCCCGTTTACTGACTCTGAAAGCAGCCAANCTCAAAGATCAGGGACGCCCCTACGGAAGATACAGCGCCATGGCGAAACTCTACGCCAGTGAGACAGCGATGTGGGTGACCACGCAAGCGATCCAGGTCTTTGGCGGCAATGGCTATGTGACAGAGTACCCTGTTGAACGGCATTTTCGAGANGCAAAAATCACCGAGATCTATGAGGGAACTTCGGAGATTCAGCGCCTCGTCGTGGCTCGGGACGTGATGATGGCAGGACCAAGCTAATGGATTTTCAGTTCTCAGAAGAGCAGCAGATGATCGAAGATCANGCNCGGGAGTTTGCCCAACGCGTGATCGCACCGGGGGCTGNACACCGTGACGAGACGTCGACATTTGATCGGCAACTACTGAGCCAACTGGCTGAGAATGGTTTTCTCGGCATGCTGGTTCCCGAGGCTTATGGCGGCTCCGCNATGGGTTATACAAACTACGTGCTGGTCAATCGGCAACTGGCGACTGCCTGTGCATCCACCGCCGTGATCACCGGGGTTTGTAACCTGACGGCAAGCGCCATCGATGAGTTTGGTTCCGAGGAACTGAAGAAGGAAATATTGCCTGAGATTTGCAGTGCAAAGGGGCAGCATGCTGCAGCATTTTGCCTGAGCGAGCCCCATTGCGGCAGCGACGCCGCTGCACTCAAAGCCACCGCTCGTCGAGAGGGGGACGAGTATATTCTCAATGGCACCAAGCAGTGGATCACCAATGGTGCGATGAGCGGTTGGTATTTGGTGATGGCTCGCACNGCAGAAGGCGCCAGCGGTATCAGTGCCTTTATGGTTCCCAAGGGGACACCGGGGCTCGTCATTGGCAAGAAAGAGGATAAGATGGGTCAACGGGGCTCCGACACCGTTCAGGTCATCCTTGAGAACTGTCGGGTGCCGAGCCGGTTCCGGGTCGGCGACGAGGGGATCGGCTTCCGCATGGCGATGACGGCGCTCGACGGAGGTCGAATCGGAATTGGCGCTTTGTCGCTCGGTGTTGGCACAGCCGCTCTGAATGAAGCGCTCGTGTATCTCAACGAGCGCGAAGCATTTGGTAAGCCACTGTCCCGGCTTCAGGCGCTGCAGAACATGGTTGCAGACATGGCGACTGAGTTGGAAGCGGCGTGGTTATTGACCTTGAGGGCGGCGCTGATGAAGGATGCCGGGAAGTCGGTGACGAAGGAAGCTTCGATGGCTAAGGTCTTTGCCAGTGAAGCATGCGCCAAGGCGGTGGATTTGAGCCTGCAAATCCATGGTGGATATGGCTACGTCAAAGAGTATCCCATCGAACGGCTTTATCGGGATGCTCGAATCACTCGGATCTATGAAGGCACCAGCGAAATTCAGAGGGTCGTGATCGCCCGCGAGGTTCTCAATCGGTGAAAATTAGTCAGAACTATCCGGATCTCAGTCACGAGGAACTCCTTCGTCGCTTCAAGGCACGAGTTGATACCCTATTGGGTCGATACAGTGATTTCATTTCCGACCGTTCATGGGTCACCGATACCCACCTTCGGGGCGCCGGCCGTGGGGTCAAGGCAGATCTGCAAGTTCGAGGTCAGCGCATCGATGTCGAGATTAAGTTACCTCTGTTGATGCGAGCTTTCAGGGGTAAGGTGGAAGTGGTGGTGCGGCGGCAACTCGAACAACTTGCTGAGGACAGTTCCGCAGCGACGTAGTGTTATCTAATGGCTGTAATGGAACCAGCCGTGGGCGCCGAGTTGAACGACGCGGGCACGGAACTTTTTGGTTTCCGGACGACCTTCGATGAGCATCTCCATATCGACTTCCAGACGGGCCCAGCGCAGATCATCTTTGGGGTCGCATCCATCCCCTTTGGAGAAAAATCCACGAACTGATCGCAAGGTTTCAATGTGCCCAGGTTTACAGGACATCATCTCGACGCCTTCGGGCAAACCGGTCGAGAAATTTTTGCTCATGGTGTGAAATCCACGACGAACATATTCGCCTGCGGAACAACTCATGGGGGAACGTCCCGAACGCTTCGCTTGTTCTCCACAGGCGAAGATCTTCGAAGCGCAGCGAAAGTGTTGGTCAGCCAAAGTTGACGGGGCATAAAAGCGGTGGATGAACTCTTCAGATGATCCGTTCATCGCACGGCAAAAAGAGAGCGCAGCAGCTTCGGGTGTTCGAAAGCCAACCGCATTTTCGGAAACGGGTATTTCTGTCGGCTTGGGGGGCAGAATCGGTGCGACTTGCACCTGCATCGGACTTTTCAGTGGTGTTCCAACGGCAGACGGTTGGGGGGCCTCAATGACAAGGTTGCCGGCGCTTGCACAGGAAAGAAGCACGAGAAGCGACAAGCACCGCAACTGTGATGAAATCATTCCTCCACCCTCGCATGCCTGATTCTCGACATCTCAAAGATCTCACCGGGAAGCGTCATCTCAGGTTCACGAACCGGAATGCTGAACTCGACTTTACAGCCACTACCTGGAGCACTCTCAAGGGTGAACCTTCCACCCCACCGAGTCGCCCTCTCTCTCATGTTCACCAGCCCGTAGTGACCCACCTTTTTTGCGGTTGGATCAAACCCCTTTCCATCGTCTTCAACCTCGAGTTTCAGCACACCGTTGAAGTAGTCCAAGTTGACTTCGATCCGGCTCGGACTGGCATGTTTTACTGCGTTGCTGACGCATTCCTGCAGGACCCTGAAGAAAGCCAGTTGTTGGTCCCCACTAATCTCAGGCGGTTGACTTACCAACTGGAAGTCGATGGGGACCCTTGTCCGATGACTTTGCGTCTCGCAGAATTCTCCCATGGCGCTGACCAATTGAAATTCATCCTTCATGAGCTTGAGGGATCGTCGCAACTCATCGATGGCGGTTTGTGCCGACTCATGGAGTTCATCGGCCTCCGCTTTGACCTCTGGATCCTTGGCCAGGCTGGTGAGGAATTCGGCCTGAATAATCATGCTCGACAATGCTGCGCCGATACCGTCGTGCATCTCCCGAGCGATGCGGCTTCGCTCTTGGACCACAGCTAAGTTCTTCAGGTGTCGTTCCAGACCGAGAATCTCCGTGGTCTGTTCCCGGTCTCGGCTCCCCACGTGAATGACTAAGGCGACAGCGACGAGATTCAGCGCACCATACCAGACCACATAGAAAATCATGAGATCCGGCTCCGTTCCCTGTTGGAACTGCGCCGTGAGGATACCAGCCATTCCAATCATGGGCGCCAAGGCCACCAGCGGGTGGGGGAAGACCAGAGCGACCAACGTGCTAAAGATCAGAAGCAGGCTCATAAGGGGGGAGGCGATGCCTCCCGCCTCATAGATCAGCACACTTATGGAAAGAAGGTCCAAAGCTAAGGTGAAGGCTGTGATCATTCGACCCCATCGTCGATGACGCATGAAGACCAGGTTGACCGCAGCATAGACGGTAATGAACAGGTACCAACCGAGGATCAGCGGCGCGCCCAGGTCCAGGGCGCGAGCCCAACTTGGAACCGCCAAAAGACTCATGCCCACAGCCAACAGGATGAGCCGGGTATACGCTAGGGTTTGGGCTCGCGTAACAAACCGATCTTGGTGGCGGATCGCCTCGTCACCGAGTCGAGCCACCATGGCGGAATGAAGTGGAACCTGTTTTACCTCCATGGGGGATCATCCAATGCGCAGTTGTCGATGAGACGCACCGAGTTGCAATGCACCGCCGCAAGGAGTCGAGGGACCTGTTTCGGTGCGAGAAGTCCAGAGCATTCTTCCAAGGTTTCTGGGTCGACAAGACAGAAATAGGCACAGCTCAAGCCATGGGAATCGAGAGTTTCTCTGCCTGCCTTCACGATTTGTTCGACATCCCGCTCACCGTCCGCATAAGCCTCGCAAGAGCGCGCCAAAGCTTTTGGCAAACCGAGGGCTTTTTCTCGATGGGAAGCCGTAAGATAGGCGTTGCGGCTCGACAGGGCTAGTCCGTCGGTATCCCGAACCAAAGGGCAGCCGAGGATTTCAACGGGTAATGCGAGATCTTTCACCAGTTGTCGGATCACGGCCAACTGCTGAAAGTCCTTCTCACCAAAGGCAGCGATGTCTGGACGAATCAGTCCCAACAGCCGAGCCACAACGGTCGCAATCCCACCGAAGAAAAGGGGACGATCCACAGCTTCGAAGCCTTGTCCGGGGCCGTCGACCGTTAGAGCGATACTGAAGTCCGGCGGATAGACTTCCTCAGACCGGGCAACCCAGACATGGTCCGCCCCTGCATTCCGAGCCATCTCCTGATCCTTCTCTGGTTGCCGTGGATAGGTGGCGAGATCTTCTGAGGGCCCGAACTGCTTCTCGTTGACATAGATGCTCACAACCACTCGGTCGCATTGTTGTTTGAGACGTTGAATCAAGCTGAGATGCCCTGCATGAAGCGCACCCATCGTCGGCACAAATCCGATCNTCTCGCCCGCCTGCTGCCACACACGCAGTTGGGCTTGAGTCNAAGCGAGATCAGANTTTGGGGAGCAAGCCATGCTGCTGGTCCTGCACAAAGAGTGCATGCTCGGCCTCGAAAAGTTCAGCCATAAGTTTGGCGAGTNCTTTCGAGCCCTGATCAACACTCCAGGGGCTAAACGGCTTGAGCGCATNCTGCATCGTCTTTGCATCGTGGAAGCGTTCCTCTCGGTCCTGCCTCAAGCCTGTTAAAATNGCCTCTGCGAGTCCTTCGNTGAGGCTTTCGACAAATTGTCGCGGGTCCGGGATTGACCCTCGTCGGATNCGTTTCATGACATCCATGTCTTGTTCTCCCGGATTGGCGTAAAAGAGGCGACGTCCCGTCACACATTCCCAGAGAATCGTACTCAGGGAGAAGAGATCCGTACGCTCATCTAGACTTTCACCCACCACTTGTTCAGGACTGAGGTAGCCGAGCTTTCCAGTCACGATGACACCTGCAGAATCTCCCGCCATTTCATCGATATGGACCACGCCGAAATCACCCAGTTTNACCCGGCCGTTGAAGTCGAGAAACACATTATGAGGACTCACATCCCGATGGATGACACTGATTTTTCGACCGCTCGGTAATTGCATGTTGTGGGCATAGATTAAGCCGTCGAGGACGCAACAGACGAGGTGCATTGCCAAGGCTTGAGGCATCTCTTGTCGTCGGGCCGCTAANCGTCCGAGAAGGGTGTTGAGATTCACACCACTCACGTATTCCATCACCAGAAAAAAGGCGCCGTCCACCTCTCCTGAGTCGAGGGTTTGGACAATGTGGGGGTGATCGAGCAGTCGAGCGATGTCTGTTTCGATCACAAAGTTGTCCGCAAAATCGGGGTTTGCCGCGGCCTCCGGGAGCAGGCGTTTNAGCACCACGAGCGGCTCATGATTCGCTTTCAGGAAGGACTTNCCGTCGACCGTAGGAAGCCGGAACCTTCGGGCTCGGTGGACTTCGGCCATCCCGCCGANACCCACTCGTTCCAGAAGATAATAATCTCCGAAAACTTCGACCTTTGGTCCGAGGCGAGCGATTCGGCCGATCTCGGACAGTGGGATGGGGTCGTCGTTCAAGATCCTCGTCCGGTTCTAAGGAGTTCAAGGTGCAACCCCTTACAACGACTTGCCGGGTGCTGTTAAGCGTCGCTGGAACCCTTGTGGAAATGANGCGTGAGATTTAAGAGCCGCGNGCCGCAGGAGGTCCTAAATCATGTCGGATACAGCTTATCATACGGTGCCAGGCCAACGGGTGTTGGAGCACGCTTATGGCGAGCGTTTGACCGTTCTCCACAATCCCTTCGACCTGTCTTTGATGGCGAAAATTGGGCACGAGGAGACGGTGCAGCCAGAAATCGGCGACTTGGTCCGTTTGGCCTACGAGCGGCTGTGTGCNGAAGCGATGGCGTCCTATTTCCCGAACCGGGTGTCCCGTATCGACACCCGCATGCGNGCCATCGTGCCAGAAGGGGTGTATGAAGGAACAAATTTCGATCCGAGCGCACCCGTGGTGAGTGTGGCGATTGCTCGGGCCGGGATCGTTCCTTCAGAGGTTTGTTTTCGGCTCGCCACTCGNTTTCTCGACCGGGGNCGNGTGAGACAAGACCACTTNGCGATGGCGAGGGTGACCAATGAAGNNGGGGAGGTCNTCGGCGTCGAGGTCAGTGGCGAGAAGATCGGTGGTGATGTTGAAAATGCCACGGTTCTGCTCCCAGACCCGATGGGTGCAACNGGGGGTAGCCTTGATCGAGCGATCCAGCACTACAAAGACTCGGTACCGGGACGTGCTCGGGCCTACATCGCCCTGTTTCTGACGGTGACGCCCGAAGCGGTCCGNCGGCTTCTGACGGCGCATGACGACCTCTATATTATCGCTTTNCGCTTCGATCGAGGCCTCAGTGAGTCTCAGGTGCTGAGCCAGGTNCCGGGGGTTTCATCTGATGAGGTGGGGCTCACCGATAAACAGTACATCGTTCCAGGCGCAGGGGGCGTCGGCGAAGTNCTCAACAACAGTTTTGTGTAACGGAAAGAGANCGATGAGCCAGTACAACGTTTTGATCGATACTTCGACANTGCAGGAGCGCATTCGANCTCTTGGGGCNGAACTGGTGAAGACNTTTGAGTCCGTNGAAGATCCACTCCTTGTGATCGGTGTNCTTCGGGGCTCCGTTCTGTTCATGGCCGACTTGGTCCGGGCGATGGATCGGCCTCTCGAAACAGAATATATTCGTGCATCAAGCTACGGTGATGCTCGGGTGAGTTCTGGGACGGTGACCCTCAGTGGTGAACGGCCGGATGTGCAAGGTCGNCATGTTCTCCTGGTGGAAGATATCGTCGATACTGGAAGGACCCTGAAAACGTTGGTCGCAGCCTTGCAAACTGAGGGAGTCGCCAGTCTNACCACNNTCTCCTTGTTGGACAAACCGAGTCGTCGCGAGGTGGAGGTTGAGGCAGATTACGTGGCGTTTACGATCGAGGATGCTTATGTGATCGGCTACGGTCTCGACGATGCGGGTCTCTTTCGAAACCTTCCGTTTGTCGCGGTGGTCGACGGGGATTGAGACCCAGCGCTGCCGTTGCTAGGGTTGTATCCCNATGATCGGGGGACGNNGGGGTANATGAGCGACCTGGAAAACGAGAGTCCNGCACCNTCCAGTGGTGAGGATGNGGCACCGGGCGGGCCNGCCGANGGCTGGTCCCAACCGCTNACGTCGGCGGNTCCCGAGGCTCATTCGGCTCCAGGAACCTTGCCGCCGGGGGGGACCCCGCCCGCCCCCGCTTTGGGAGGCACGGCGCCTCCGGGTTGGGGTGAAGGGCAACCCCCTTACACCCAACATCCCGGCCAGGNGCCGACCGGCCAGCCCACCCTGGCCCCCACGCAGCTTCCAGGGCCGGGGCGATCACAGCTGCTGCCGTGGGTTGTGATCGGCGCTTTACTTATTCTCATCGTGATTCTTCTGGGTGCCCTGAATGCACGGGACTACCATCTGGTTCGTGTGAACGACCGAGTCATCATCAAGCGAGGGGGCTGGATTCTCGGCACAACCCGTGACCTGGCCGCCAACGAGTTGGGTCGGCAAGGGGAGTATGCGCCCCTCGAGTTGCCGGCCGGTGTTCATGTGGANAANGCCCGATTTGGTGAGCGAGAAGATCTGAAACGAGCNATGGTCGATCTCGTGCTNAAAATCTTGGCTCCGGTGGTTGCGGCTGGGGACCGGGAAAGGGTGGAATCGCTCGGACAGCGACTGGATGCCTTNCGAATCCCCCCCGATATTTTGCATCAACCGNCNCANCGGAANCTTTTGGCTCNGGTTGCGATGGTGCGNGGGGTACGNGCGGAAACCGCCATGCTCGATGAATTGATGAAGGCAAGNCAGCACTTTCAGCAAGCTCAACTGCTCAATGACTCGGCTGCTCGGAAAGCTTTGAACCGCCTGCATCGCATTGAGAGCCTCTTGCAGGGNGGAGCGGTAGAGNCCTTGAGTCANACCGAGGAAACGGGCAAAGAAANAGTTCCAGAGGAGATCACGGATTTTTAGCGATCGTCGTCTACGTTAAACGACCGAGGCAACACGGGCGGCTGGCGTACGATGACATGTTTGCTAGAATGCGNCGACGAAAGGTTGAATCATGCAAAAACGGCAAGTGGTTCTGCTCAGCGCACTCATCGCAGCAGGCTTCACACCTGGCTGCGGCTGCGAGGAGGAGGTCTTNATTAAGATCGCCCCTCGAATCCANTTGGAGGGAGACGCCGCTGAACTCGATCAAGACGATGGCAGCATCTGCACGGATGATATCAATGGTTGCGAACTGCATTTTGGTGCCGTGGGTTTAGCGACGCAAGGCAGTCGTACCCTGTTGATGGCNAACCCATCCCATGTGAACCTGCAGGTGTACGACATTAAAATCGATGCAGATTCGCCCGAGGCGCCCCGTCTTAGTACCAACTGGGAAAGCGTGGGGAGTAGNTTTCTTGCGGGNAAGAGCTTTGCCCCGTTCAAGGTGNATTGGATCCCGGAGGTGGAAACNGCAGAAGAGGTCGCCATCGGCACCGTTGTTCTGGTGACGAATGCGGAGAACTCCACGACGCTGCTCGATGCCGAAANNTGCAGCGATCTCGGTGCNCTNGGCGCATGCGGCGAAGTCCGTGTGCAGCTCTTCGGCCGCGGGGTCGACAACGGCTTGCCTGAAGCGAAAGTGATCGCCCGAGTTGGACAAGACGCTTGGGACGACGGACCCTGTGACTTTGGTTATGTGGGACTGCGAGGGCAGGGCGCTTGCCGAGTAGAAGTGACCAATGTTGGCGAGCGTGATCTGTTACTTTTTGGTGCGGAACTTGGCTTCCGTGAGTCCGGTCGGGACGATTGCCAGACCTGCTCGGGTCAGGCGTGGTGTGGCGGTCCCAACGGGAGCTGTGTTGCCGGTCCCTTTGCGGCAGAGGAAACACCGGTTGTCGGGGAAGGCTTTCCCGAGCGGAATCCTTGCGACGAAGACACCCGATGCGAGTTGGGTCAGTTCTGTGCGTCGGACGCCAGCAATCCAGAGGAGCGCTTTTGTTCGTCAGAGGCTGAAGTTCCGGATGGCATGAGCATCTTTGCCTTTGATGCAGAGCCGCTCTTCAGCCAGGACAACCCGTTGGTCGTCAGTCCGGGGAGTTCGGCGACGCTGACGCTCATCTTTAAGCCCTATGCATTGCGGCGCTACACCGGTCGGCTGGCGCTTAAGACCAACCAGTTGGGGCAGCGCAACCTCGCAATCGGTCTCATCGGCGTGGGTCATGAAGCACCCACTGCCGTCCCCGAGATTTCTGCGGTCAACGACGGCGATCCTATCCGTGACGACAATGGTACGGTGCTCGTAGCACCCCTCGATACCGTGGCGGTGACGGGGCTTCGAAGCTTCGGCGCCAATGGTGCGGAAATCACCGGCTACGAATGGAGTTTTGAGGAATCCGCTGACATCGGTGCGTTCCGCCCCCATGGTTCCCATTTGATGCCTGAGGATGCCTCGAACGTGACCACTGAGCTCGGCTTCCAAAACAATGCGGAGCGCTGGATTCGGGGCGTGGACACCGTGGGAACCTATCGAATCGCTTTGCGAGTACAGGACGAACACGGCATCTGGAGTTCCTGGGAGACGGTGGACTTCACCAACATCCCTGGCGATTCGATTCATATCCAGATGACCTGGGATCATCCCTCCAGCGACGTTGATCTCCATGTGATTCGGACGGGCGACCGTGATCTTTATCGGAATCGAGAACAGGATTGTTATTACGCCAGTTGCAAGCCGGTGAATGGTCAACCTCGTTTGAGTTGGGGCCCAGGCGGCCCTGAAGATGATCCCATTCTCGACTTGGATGACGTGAACGGTTTCGGGCCTGAGAACATCAACATCGATCAACCCGAGGACAACCAGCAGTATCTGGTCGGGGTCCATTACTTTAGTGACCATGCCTGGAATGGTGAAGAAGGCCAAACAGATTGCACCATTCGAATCTATGTCTGGGAGCGTTTAGTCTTCGAAGAGGTGATGTTGCTTGAAGAGACCGGTAACTGGTGGGAAGTCGCCAACATTCACTGGCCTGAGGCACACGTTGAAACAATCAATGATTTCTACGTTGAGACGCCTAACTAACACGCTTAGATTGGAATCTTTGTTATGATGCGGCGAATCGTTTGGTTCTCGTTTGTCTGTCTCTTTGCCTTGTCCGTGGAGGCCGGTGCCAAGAAAAAGTCCAGGTACTCCTTTAAACGGGACAAGGAAGTGGGAGCAAAAGTCCTCATCGACAGCAAGGGCGGGCTGCAGTTTGCGTGTAAGCGTTGTCGAATGAAGACCTACAAAACCCCCAAAGCGACCGAGACCGAGCCCGCTTGGGAAGGCATCATGACCAGCCCCGAGAAGATCGTCATTCGTTGGATGCTCGAGGAAAGTGATTCACCCTACGGTACTGATGCCGCGGCGCTCACCACACACTTGCAGGCACAAGCTGATCTTCGGAAAGATCCCGATCCGGCGGTTCGGCAGTACGAGCCCGTCATCTACGGACCGGACTTGCTCGACAGCATGGGGATCGCCCAAGCAGGTGGAGACATCAGCGTGATCTGGCCCCAGCGTAAGAAATGGCATGCAGAGAAAATTTTCGTGATCGTCGCCGGCAAGCGTCGATACACGCTTAGCATGCGCTACCGGAACCGGCATATGAAGCGCGGACAGGTCGCCAATCTCGAAACGCTGTTCCAGCAAGAACTCAAGGTTCGGAACCCCTAAATGGCTTTCCGAGTCTTGGTGGCGAAGCCCGGTCTGGATGGACATGATCGGGGGGCAAAGGTGATTGCCAGGGCGCTGCGAGATGCTGGCTTTGAGGTCATCTATACCGGACTGCATCAGACACCGGCGATGATCGCCCGTGCTTCCGTTGATGAAGCTGTTGACGCAGTCGGTCTTTCGATTCTCTCAGGCGCCCATCTGACGTTACTGCCCCAAGTGGTCGAAGCGGTCCGAGCGGAAGGGATCGCTCCCCTCTTCTTTGCGGGAGGTGTGATTCCCGATGGTGACATTGATGCGCTCAAAGTCGCCGGCTTCGATCGTGTCTTCACGCCAGGGTCTGACACCCGCGATGTGGTTCAATTTCTTCAGGATCGACTAGGCGAGTGAGTTCTTTCTTCCCGCCGCCAGGTACGGGCATCACGATTGTCGAGGTTGGCCCCCGAGATGGGCTCCAAAATGAACCGGAGAAACTAACGGTTCAGACCCGTGTTAAGTTTGTTCGGTCGCTGGCTGCAGCGGGGCTCAAACGTATTGAGGCTGCTAGTTTTGTTCATCCAAAGTGGATTCCATCGATGGCTGGCGCCGCGGAGGTGATGGCCGGTCTAAGGGATCTCCAGGGCATTCAACTGAGTGCTTTGACGCCTAATCTAAGGGGTTTGGAAGATGGGCTCAAAGCGGGTCTCAAAGAGGCTGCGGTCTTTACCAGTGCCAGCGAGACACACTGCCAAAAGAACATAAACTGCAGCATTGAAGAGAGTTTTGAGCGCTTCCTACCGGTTGCCGAACGGTGCCGTGAGGCGGGGGTTCGAATGCGCGGTTACGTCAGTGTGGTAGCGGGCTGTCCCTATGAGGGCGACGTTGAGCCCGAGCAGGTCGCTCGTTTGAGCAAGCGCCTGATTGATGAGGTTGGTTGTTTTGAGGTGAGTCTCGGCGATACGGTCGGAGTGGGGACGCCATCCACGATTTGGTCTCTACTGCATGCTCACAGCGAGGCAGGGGTCGACCGATCTCGTTTGGCTCTCCATTTGCACGACACTCGGGGGACTGCGTTGGCGAATGTTTTGGTGGGCTTAAGCGCCGGTATTCGTACCTTTGATTCCAGTGCGGGAGGTCTTGGGGGCTGCCCCTATGCCCCGGGGGCTACGGGGAATTTAGCGACGGAGGACCTCGTCTACATGCTGGAGGGCATGGGGCTTGAGACGGGAGTCAACCTGGCGCAACTCACTGAGGCCACCGCAGGTATTTGCCAGTTATTGGGCCGACGTCCGCCGTCTCGAACGTGGCGTGCCCTGAGACCCTTGGAGCGAACATGAGTCAGCAACTTCGGTATCAAAAAAATGATCAAGGCCTCGGCGTCCTGACCCTTCACCGACCTGATGTTTTGAATGCCATCAGCTGGGAGCTCCTCTGTGCTCTGAGGGATCAGGTGGCCGTTTGCGCTGCGGACTCAAGCTTGCGGGTGCTCGTGATCACGGGTGCTGGTCATCGAGGTTTTTGCGCCGGCGCGGATTTAAAAGAACGGCGGGAGTACAGTGAAGAAAGAGTCGCGGAGTTTGTCCAAGGCATTGGCGCGCTCATGGCGGAGGTGGGTCGGTTGCCGATGCCGACGATCGCCGCCATCAATGGACACGCTTTTGGCGGTGGCTGTGAACTCGCCTTGTCCTGCGACCTTCGGACGATGAGTGAAGGCTTTAAGATTGGGCTGACGGAATTGGCTTTAGCGATCATCCCGGGGGCGGGCGGTACTCAGCGCTTGCCTCGTTTGTTGGGACCGGCGAAGGCGAAGGAACTGATTTTTACAGCAGCTCGTCTGTCTGCCGAGGAGGCGCTTCGTTACGGACTTGTGAATCGGGTCGGGGCCTCGGCCTTCGAGGAAGCCGAGCGTTTGGCTTCCGATATGCTCAAGTGCGGACCGCTGGCGCTGAGAGCGGCGAAGCAAGCCATTGACGATGGCGGCGATGTTGGACTCGATGAAGGGCTAGCGATCGAACAGGCTTGCTATCAAACGATCATACCCACCGAAGACCGATTGGAGGCTCTCGAAGCCTTTCGCGAAAAGCGTCCGCCTGTCTTCAAAGGGTGCTGATCTGAAAGGTCCCTTTTCAACTGCCTCGGTAGGTTGAAAATCCAAATGGACTGAGCAGTAAGGGCACGTGATAGTGTTGGTCACTGTCTTCGACGAGGAAGCAAATTCTGACTTCGGGGTAAAAGCACTTTTGTTGCAGGCTTTGATAATAGCCGGAGGTATCAAAGGAAATTCGATAGGTACCCGCCCGAAGTGTCCCTTCATTCATGAGCCCTTTGCATCGACCATCGGCGTCGGTTGATCCCTGTCCGACCAGCCGCCATTCATCCCGGTCCTCGATTTCGAGTTGAACATCGACATTCGCCGCTGGATTGCCCGAGGCAGTGTCAAGAATATGTGTGGTAATGGGACTCATGAATCGGTTCCTTACGTTGGTTATTGCTCAATGAGCTTTGCCAATCTGAGGCTTGTAATCTGTGCCTGTTCTCCCGCCGCAACGCGCAGTTCGTATGGCAGTTCATTAGACATCCGCTCTTGAAGCATTTCGAGCATCTCATCGGCCGATTTGCCCGTTGCACACACGATGAAAATAAAGCCGAACTTGGCTTCATAATCCATATTTGCCTGAGTCAGCCTATCCAGCAGTTCATCTGAGGCCTGTTGAACCGCCGACTGCTCTCGCTCAGACCAGTCCGATGTATTTTGAAACTGCTTCCTGAGCTTTTCTGGATCAGCACCAATCTTTGGATGATGCCCGAAAGCTTCAAGCCAGTCGCCGTCACCCAGTGACCACCACAGACGCTCTGCTTCTCCGAACAGTTGGGTGCGACTGCGGAAGGGCCGGGCCTCAAGCATGCTTCGAATCCACCTTTTTGCGCCACAGCAACGTCCCAATGCAGCTTCTGCCGCCCCGGGGCTCAGTGTGTTTAGATGCTGAACGAGAGCGTCATTCTCGCCCGGAAAGTCTTCACTGGGTGTCCCAAAGATTCGGAGTCGAGAGATTCCTCCGTCGGGAATAATCTTGAGCCTCACGTGGGTCCAGGGACCCGTTTCATTGACGGGAATTTCATGAACTTGATCAGGTCCCAATGGCGTTGGTCTCGTGATGTCCTGCCAATCAGGGTGTTGAATCAAGGTGTGGGCGGGGGCGTCCGGCCAATAGATTCCCTGCAAAACGCAATGGTCGGGGTAATTGCCTTTGAAGAAAGCAGTGTCGACCAGAGCCCGTTTGAGTCGACCGGCTTGCCCGAGTTTAATAATGACCCAATCTTCGCCAGGGGGACGACTACGACGTGTCTCCCAGCCCTGTCCCATATGTTCGGCGGGTTGGGGTTGGAGCAAGTTGTTCATGGAGGAAAAGAACATGTCGCTGCAGCAAAGTGCCAAACCCCCCTGGGCAAGGGCTGCTAAATCGACATCGCCAGTGGTCGCCGGCGGCGCCGCTTCACCCCAGATTCGCAGACGTGCGACTCCACCTGCTGGATAGATTCGCAACCGAACATGGGTCCAAACCGTGTCATCAGCGACCGCCGCCAGGTTTTCTGCACCGGGTGCTAAGGCCAACTCGGAGACGACGGTTGTCCATTCCACTGCATCCCGTAACTGCTCAGCAGAGGCTGAAGGCGCATGACAAGCGTCCAGCGAGGCAAAGGGCGGGTGATTGCCGAGAAAGTGGTCGGTATCGACCGTAACAGCTCGGATGGTGCCCGGAATCCCAAGCTTGACCAAGCACCAGTCATGACCTGGAGCACGTCTGCGACGGGGCTCCCAGCCGTCCATCCATTTGCCCCGATCGGTGTACTTTTCGGGCAGGAAAACACCTCTACCCGGTTTGAGTAGATTTTCTTTCGGCGCGAAAAAATCATCGCTTGCGAGCAGTGTACGTCCTCCATGCCGTTGTGCTGCCAGGTCGATTAAACCCGAAAACGTTGTGCCTTCGTTCTGGTGTGCGGCCATCTCGCCCCCCGTATCTGCTCAGCGTCTCACTTATAACCCATGTCCACGGCAAAACCACAGAAGTTGCTAATTTTGACCCGAGGTCGTGGGTTCGTCTAACATTGAGGGTCGCTGGAGAAGAGGGTGCTCGCACACGTTCAAGAGTGGGTCGAACTACTGGTTCGGTGGTTTCACGTTATTGTGGGCGCCGCCTGGATCGGTACCTCTTTCTATTTTAACTGGCTCAACAACAATGTTCGTCCCCCGGAAGAGGCCGAAGAGGGGGTGGGAGGCGAAGTTTGGGCGGTACACGGTGGCGGCTTTTACCGGGTCGTGAAGTACAAAGAGGCACCGCCATCTCTCCCTGGCACATTGCATTGGTTTAAATGGGAAGCCTATTTGACCTGGGTAAGTGGTGTTTCACTGCTTTTCCTTGTCTACTACTTTGGCGCCGATGGCATGCTGATCGATCCGGACAAGTCGAGTTTGTCCAAAGCGGCGGTGATCGGAATCGGTTTGGGCTCGCTGGTCGGCGGCTGGTTGACCTACGACCTCCTTTGCAAGTCGCCTCTTCGTCATCGCAGCGCTCTGCTGACGGCGATCTGTTTTACAGGGATCACCGCCGTCGCCTATGGACTGGTGCAAGTCATGGGCTCTCGTGCGGCATACATCCATGTGGGAGCGATGATCGGTACCTGCATGGCTGCGAACGTCTTCTTCGTGATCATTCCCGGTCAACGAGCCATGGTCGATGCCATGGCAGAGGGAGAGCAGCCTGATGCCTCCCGAGGTCGAGACGGTGCCTTACGCTCACTTCACAATAATTATTTCACGCTCCCCGTTCTGTTCATCATGGTGAGCTCTCATTATCCCATGACCTACGGTCACCGTCTGAACTGGGCGCTTCTTGCGGGGATTTCCCTCGCCGGCGCATGCACGCGCCACTGGTTCAACCTTCGGGGGCAGGGGCACAGGAACCGGTGGCTTTTACCCGTTGCCGCTGTCTTGATGGTCGGACTCGCCTTTGTCTCAAAACCGAAAACCTACGCTTCCCCAGCAGGAGGGAACTTGGACTTTTACCAAGAGGTGTATCCGATCCTCCAAAAGCGATGTGTGACCTGCCACGCTGCCCAGCCTACATTTCCTGGGTATCTCGCTCCCCCCGGGGGGGTGATCTTGGAAACGCCAGAACAGATCAAGTCACACGCGGCCAAGATTATGCAGAATGCAGTCAATACGCCATACATGCCCCCCGGCAACTTGACCAAGATTACGGAGGAGGAGCGGTCGACTTTGGGGCAGTGGGTTCAGGCCGGAGCGAAGATACCGAAGGCAATGAAGCATGCCGAATGATTACCCCAGAGACTTGAAGGGTTATGGCCTTAACCCACCCCATCCCGATTGGCCCGGAGGTGCTCGCATCGCGGTGCAATTCGTTCTCAACTATGAGGAAGGGGGGGAGAATTGCATCCTCCACGGAGATGCAGCAAGCGAGGCATTTCTCTCCGAGATTATTGGTGCCAAAGCCTATGAGGGGATTCGTCACCCGAGCATGGAATCCATTTACGAGTATGGAGCAAGAGCGGGTGTGTGGCGCCTTATGAGGATCTTCGAGGACCGTGATGTGCCGTTGACCGTCTTTTGCGTCGGGATGGCCCTCGAGCGTCATCCGGAACCCGTCTTGGTCATGAAAGCCGCTGGACACGAAATCGCTTCCCATGGGTATCGCTGGATCGACTATCAGTTTGTCCCTGAAGCTATTGAGCGCCAGCATCTTCAGCAGGCGATTGCGGCCCACGAGCGAATCCTTGGGGAGCGTCCCATGGGATTTTACCAAGGGCGAACCAGTCCCCAATCACGGCGTTTGGGGATCGAGGCAGGGTTTGTTTATGACGCGGACAGTTACGCCGACGATTTGCCCTATTGGGACCTCACTTACGAACGCCCCCAACTGATTGTCCCATACACGCTCGACACCAACGATATGCGCTATGCTTCGCCCCAGGGCTTTAACTCAGGGGAGCAATTTTTTACGTATGTGAAGGACGCTTTCGATGTTCTTTACGCAGAAGGATCGAGCCAGCCGAAGATGCTTTCTGTTGGGCTGCATTGTCGCTTAGCAGGACGCCCGGGGCGCAGTGCTGCTTTGGCTCGTCTGTTGGATTATATGCAGACCCACGACGCCGTTTGGTTCGCTCGTCGCATCGACATTGCGAATCACTGGAAGGAGCGTTTTCCTGCGCCGGATCTCTAGTCGACCTGGTCAAAGAATTTGTATTTTCCTGGGCAGATTTTTTGAGCGGTGGCCCAGGGGTCGTCCGATGTACGGACAACGTCGAAGGTAAAAGGTAGGAGCAGTTCGGTGGCAAACTCCACGGGATTGGGATCGTAGACCAACTGTTGCAGCAGTTGGATTGCAATGGGATACCACTGCGCCGTTGTGTCATCCCAGCGAACCTGGACCCTTTTTGTTGGGGTGCTTCGATCATGGCGAATAAAATCGACTTCCTGCGCTAAGATCGACTCAAAGTCGTCTCGACTGACACGGCCGTGGAAGATCTCAGCCCAGAGTTCCCAGCGGGAGCGCTCTGTGGTGGCTAAGTCGTCCATGATCCGTACGAAAACATCCTCACCGGACTGGTTTTGGAGAACGGCAGGCAACGCGACACAGCCATTACCGGAAAGCCAATCAGCCAAATATTGGAGGGCCTGAAAGATGTTGTAGCGAACTTCCCGAGGGTCGTGATTGGCGATCACGTCGGAGCCGGGCAAGTCTGCCGCCAGAACCCCTCGATGGTAGAGCGGGTCATCGCGCTCGAGTCCCGAGACGTCTGGACCGGTAATGAAATCGAGCAGCGGTCGGTGTTCGTTCGGGTTAGGAACGAGTCCTTTGACCAACCTTTCCAGTGCGCTGTTGTTGGGATCGGCCTGGTGTTGACGCCATGCTTCCATCATGGCGATTCCAATGCGGACAAAGCTCGGGTGAGCAACCCAAAATCCGTCGAGTTGTCGTTTGAGTTGAGTAAAGACGTCCTTCATAAAGCCCACCATACTGACCTCAAAAGAGGCTGGGTTCCCGTCTTCATAGAGCACGCCGTACATGCCACCGATGCGAATACCACCGATGGGTTTTAGGGAGTCGACCAATATTTGATGGGACTCCCGGATGTGATTGATCACGATGTTTGGGTCAGCTTTGACCGGAATACGATAGTTGGGATCGTGCCGAAAAAGGCGCGCTGTCGAGCCAAGAAAGTCATGCCAACCCAAACTTCCGCCGACAAAATGAGGATGCAGTGCATCGGCCATTTCACGAATCCGAAAGATGGAGCGAGGACTTTCGAACACGATGAAGAGCTTCACCGAGCCAAGTGTGTAGTCTGGGTGCACCGCTTTGAGCAGGCTTTCAGCGGTGGTGATGAAGTGTTTTAGATACTCCGCCTCCTCTTCATTCTCGAGTTTGGGGACGTAGAAGACAAGCGCCTCCGGTCGTCTCCAGTTGTGGAAGAGATGCAAGCCAAAATCCACCAGGTGAAGCGGTAAGGGCTGACCATCGAGTAGATGATTTCCATCGGGCAGGGCGAGACCCGGAATTCGTTTGATGGGCTTGGACAAGCCAGTCTCGGCAAGTTCGTAGACTTTCTCCGTGTTAGGATCTTCGTAGCGAAGTGTGTGATTGAAACAGCCGATTAGATTTTCGTTGGCAGCCAAGAGGTTCGCCATAATTGGCGTTTTGGAGTCTTCATTGTCTGCGCCCCACCGTGGCACCTGCCCTGAATCTCGGACCAACTCAGCAACAATACTCGGCTCGTTGGGGAGTTTGCGGTGCAAGGTGTTCATGGCGTTGATCGACATGCGAGCGGTATCCGGAGGACCGAAGAGCGTGACTTGGTCGCCAAGAAGGTACTCGGGTACCTCAACGGGGCGAGATGTCGCTTTATTGGGATCTGGGTGGGGGCCGACCACAACCCGCCCCTGCGCATCTTTTTGACCAACGACGGTGCTGTAATCGGGGGCGAGAAAGTCTGTATCTCGATTTTCTTCGGCACAGCGTTGGGTGATATCATCGACAAAAACACGGTCGATCAAGCGCTGCTTGAGGACCTGTTGTAAATGGGGCGAAGTGGCTTTGTAGAGGTCGACGATAAAGCCCAACGCTTCATCGCTTGCGACGCTCGGGAATTGCGCCCTTAGCCCCCGTGCAACCCGCAGACCGTCGACCGTCTCGACCCCTTCGCTTTCAAGCCAAAGTTGTTGCAAGAGTGACTTCGGTAAATAGTCGAGATAGTATGTGATTTCGATGGTGTTCATAGCGCCTCGTCCCCGCCAATTAACCATTGGGCGTGAATCGGTCGAATCTTTTTGATGATCATGCATCTTTCGCCTTTCGTTCTTGGGGGTCAAGGATCGATGGATTCTTGAGATTGGGGCGCTCGGCTTCTCGTCTCGTCGAAAGGATGTCGATTGAGGCCTCTTCCCCGTGGGAGCCGAACACCATAAGCTCGATTCGCTGAAACGAGTGCTTGTTGGAGTTCTGATGAAACCAGCCCTACGCGTGTTGACCACTCCCCTTTGTCTTTTGACCCTTCTCGCCTGCCCTGAGCAGGTTGTCGTTCGGGATATTCCAGCGGTCTGTGGCGACGGCGCCGTGGATGCCGATGAAATTTGCGACGACGGCAACAACGAACAACTCGATGCTTGCACCGGAGTGTGTCAGCCGGCCCGTTGTGGCGATGGTCTGACGCGTACCGATTTGGTCCTGGGGGATGAGGGCTATGAGGCCTGTGATGACGGTAATTCCGTCGACTCGGACGGTTGTTTGAACAGTTGTCAGCTGGCAGCCTGTGGGGATGGTGTCATTCGGACAGATTTACCCGAGGGGCATTTGAGTTTCGAGGCTTGCGACGACGGCAATCCTGCCGATGACGATGCCTGTCGTAACGATTGTACACTGGCTCGATGCGGTGATGGTATCGTGCGCCGCGACATTGCAGAGGGTGATCCTGGTTTCGAGGCTTGTGATGACGGCAATGACGCCGATGACGATGCCTGCCGAAACCGTTGCGAGGCGGCTCGATGTGGTGACGGGGTGATCGGTCCAGGCGAAGGCTGTGACGACGGCAATGATGACCCGACGGATGATTGTAATGGCTGTGAACCGACCAGCTGTGGTGATGGAACGATTCAATCCGGTGAACAATGTGATGATGGCAATGACACGGACCAAGATCGTTGCTTGAATAATTGTGCCAATGCTCGATGCGGTGATGGGATCGTTTGGGCAGGGGAGGAAGCCTGCGATGACGGTAACGGCATCAACAGCGACAGTTGTGTTTCAGACTGTCAACCGGCCCGTTGTGGCGATGGGGTCGTGCGGCGGGACTTGGCACCGGAGGAAGAGGGTTACGAGGCTTGTGATGATGGGAATCTTGATGGGGGCGATGGTTGCGGTTCGACTTGCTTGAGGGAGATTTGCGGTAACGGCCGTGTCGATGAGGGCGAGGCCTGCGATGACGGCAATCGGATCGATACGGACGCATGCACTCGGGGCTGCAGCGTTAATTTCTGTGGTGATGGTGTTGTGCACTCTGGGGTTGAGGGCTGCGATGATGGCAATGACCGATCCGGTGATGGGTGTGATCGCCTGTGTCGACTCGAGGGATGTGGCAACGGGCGAGTGGATGAAGGGGAGATTTGTGATGATGGTAATCTCGATCCGCAGGACAGTTGTACGAACGCCTGTCAGCGTGCCGTGTGTGGCGATGGCATCCTGCACAGAGGTGAGGAGAGTTGCGACGATGGGGCAATCGAGCGTGGCGACGGCTGCGATGACCTCTGTCGCTTTGAACGCTGTGGCAATGGGCGTCTTGATGAAGGCGAGGCCTGTGATGATGGCAATCAAGATCCTCGGGATGAGTGCACGAATGCCTGCCAAGTTGCCCAGTGCGGTGATGGGGTGGTGGCTCGAGAAGGTGAAGCTTGTGATGACGGGAACGAGGTGCCGACGGATGACTGTACCGATCGCTGTCAGATCCCCCAATGCGGTGACGGTATCGTCTGGCAGGGGCGAGAAGATTGCGATGACGGAGACGAGGATCCCGAGGATGACTGCCTAAATAATTGCGAACTCAATCGTTGCGGTGACGGCATCTTAAACAGAGAGGTTGAAGCCTGCGATGATGGCAACCGGGTGGAGGAAGACGCTTGTCTCAACCTGTGCCAGAACAACGTCTGTGGCGATGGAGTACTGAACACGGGATTCGAAGCTTGCGATGATGGCGATAGGAATGGCGAAGATCAGGCCTGTGGGCTTGATTGCACCCTCCAGTTACCCGGATTGAACGAGGCGAATCCTGGCTTGAGTTGCCTAGCGATTAAACAGGATTGGCCGGATGCTGAAGACGGTATCTATTGGATTGATCCTGACGATCAAGGGCCCTTTGAAGTCCTCTGCGACATGGAGACAGATGAGGGGGGATGGACCTATATTGCTACTCTGACAAACAACGGTGACGGGGTGAATGAGGGGAACTGGCTGCCCAGTACGCCCAATCCCAACAATTGGGAGTCGAATCGTAGCTTCGGGGTTTTGGATTCGTCGCAAAATGCGGATTTTCGATCGCCCGCCTTTCATCGAGTTGCCGGTCAAGCGCTCATGATTCGGCACCGTGACCAGTTCCTTTTGAGGACGGTTAGCGGTTGTTTTGACGAGCCCCTCAGTGATTACTTTGCCCGACTGAGTTGGTCGTGTGGCGCCTCGGTTGCGCTCGGCCCCAACCAGGGCTGCGCCAATCCTTGTGCGATTGCCGATCAGGTCGTGCGCGAGGGGGACAGTGCGCTGCTTGAGGGAGCGCCCAGAGAACGTCTCTACTTTAAGTGTGGAGAGCGGGACGGAGTGGAGGACTCCAATAAAGACCGGAGTTATCTTTCGACGAGTCGTCGAGCCAACGTGAGCGGGATCAGTGGACTGGGGGCATTCTGCCGTGGGGGAAGTTGCACTCCCAGAACCGGTGACGTGGATGTGAACAATTACGCGGATGCCATCAATCCCACGGCAGGAACTGAGTTCTACGGCCTTTGGGTTCGCTAGGAGCTTTCAGAGGGTTAGGTAGGCGAGGAGGAGTCCTAGAAGGCTGCCTGCGACCATGGTGATCACCACCGGGGCGACTCCGATTCCCTGAGCTGTTGAGTGGGGTAGTGTGGCGTCGATGAAACTGGGCTCGGGCCGATTACTGACCCGAATTCGTGTCGGAATGTCTCGATCGCCAGCGAGTACTTGGGTTGGCGCATCGAGGGAATGTCCCTTCGAACCGCCACTGACCCGACGGGCAGAAACAATTTGGGTCGCCTGGGGATCTGCAGTGTCTTTGGATTGGCTCGGCTCCAGACTCGGGAAACTCGCTGAAACTTGCACGCCTTCCAGCGGTTGATCACCCATCGCTTGTGCGATGAATCGAGCCAACTGACGAGCGCTGCCAGGCCCTGGCATTCGCTCCACGGCATCCTCAAGCATATCNCTCATGGCCCGTGCTGTTTGTAAGCGATCTTGGCGGTNNAGGGTGATGGTCTGCCGAATGACTTCCCGTAGNAGATCCGGTACCTCACCAGGCTCTGGAAGNCGNAAGTCNCATCGAGTAATTCGNCGNAGNAGTTCGGTGTTATCACTACGNCTTTTGCCGACGGGTCCTGGCACGCGGAAGGGNTTNTCGCCCATCAGCATCTCGAAGAGNACAACACCCAGGGAGAAAATATCACTACGCCGATCAAGCTTTTTTCCAGCGGCTTGTTCCGGGCTCATGTAGCTAAATTTCCCTTTGAGCACATTGCCTTGGGTCAACTGTTGGTTGGTGGCTGCTTTCGCAATGCCGAAGTCGATCACTTTGACCACGCCATCGCGGCTGATCATGATNTTCTGGGGGCTNATGTCCCGGTGGACGATCCTCAAGTTCCGTCCCGATGGGTCCTTAAANCGGTGAGCATAGTCCAGTCCGGCACAGGTTTCCGCGGCAATNCGTGCGCCGAGTTCAGGGGGNATTCGCATGCCCATNCGTCTTAGCTTNTTNTTNAGTTGCCGAAGATTCCAGCCATCAATGAATTCCATCGCAATGTAGTATTGCCCCTCATCTTCACCNAACTCATAGATCTGTGCGATGTTTGGATGNTTGAGTTGNGCAGCGACTCGGGCTTCGTCGAGAAACATGCCGACGAATTCTTCGTTGTGCGCAAGNTGGGGGTGGATTTTCTTGATGACGAGCCGCTTTGAAAATCCNGCGGGACCGGTTTGTTGGGCCAGATAAACCTCGGCCATGCCGCCTTGGGCGATTCGGTGGAGTAGTTGGTAGCGTCCAAAACGGACTTCAATGGCCACTCTTGACTCCTCGGGTGCTCGCTGCCTGCTCCCTGATAGACCTCTACAGCCGATCGCGCAAAGACCTGACGCACCCTCGGATCGTGCAAACGATTATTTCGTTCATCGTCGGTAGCGGGGAAATCCTTTTTGAGCACCAGCTTCTTGCGGAGACGACCAATGTCGGTGTTATGGTCTCNAAGGGAGCGCACGTTTGGCAGATCAGGTTCGTACACTCCGTGGCCAGCTTCGGGACGCCGAGCGGGCGGAGCAAGCANACAAAGCCATCAGTATACTCGNCGAACTCTGCNANCTTGAGCCCAACGATCTTCGCAGTCGTCAGAAGCTGGCAAGTTACCTGAGTCGTACCGATCAACTCGCTGAAGCTCGCGTTCATCTGCAGCAGTGCGCAAACGGTTATGCCATGGAAGGCTTTTTGAACAAAGCCATCCAAGTGGTCAAAGAGTTGATCCAACTCAATCCGGCCGATGAGGTTGCNTTGCGGGGACTGCAAGGGCTTTACGCTCGGCGCCAGCGGGGCAGGACTTCGGCTGGACCGATACCCAATTTTGAAATGCCTCCCGGTGGCAGGGAACTCTGGGGGAACCATCCCATCGAGGTGGATTTTGAAGATTCGTCCACGGCAGTGGACGGGGATGATGAGCCNTCGTATCCACCGACCTTAGTGCCTCGACCGGCCGACTCGATTTCCACGAGTCCTGCNTTTCCCGATGACCCCGACCAAAGGGAAGCGACGGGGNCCCGTCGCACCTTGCAACCGCTCGTTGGAACGGAACGGGATTTAGGGGAGTTGATCGCCAGCGCCAGTGTCGAANCTCGACGCGAGTCAAGCGATCAGTTCGGACAGCCGGCTCTGCGAGACATTCCCTTATTTTCTCGAGTACCCGATGAAGCGCTCGACTTGATCGCACAACGNGCTGTCGAAAAGGATTTTGAACCTGGGGACACTCTCTTTCATCAGGGNGATTGGGAGAGTAATCTNTGGCTNATCTTGCACGGANGACTGGAGGTAAAACGTCGCACGACGGAGGGGCAGGAGTTGACANTGGCTCGNTTGGGTCCAGGAGCGCCGCTNGGTGAGATGAGCATTTTTAACGACTCTCCACGGACAGCCAGTGCCCATGCGCTCACCCATCTTAAATGTTACCGACTAAGGCGCTCCGATCTGCAAGAAATCTGGCANCAGTTCCCAAAAATTCGNGACCTCTTGTTGCGGGAGTATCGCCTACGTCATCTGCGCAACCTTGTAGACCACGCCCCAGTGATGAAAGCGATCCCCAAGGCGATGCGTCGGGGTGTCGCCATGCTGTTTAAGGTTCGGGAGGTTGCCGCTGGAACGTTGCTCCTCGATGGCTCCGGCAAGGCAGGGGGTATTTTTGGCGTACTCGGAGGGCGGGTACGGGCCGAAATGCGCAGTGANGCAGGCGACTTTCGAATGCTTGCGGTGATGAGCCAAGGGGCAATTTTTGGNGGCGAAGAGCCGGTTTTGGGGGAGCGACTTGGTCTTCGTTACATCACGGCAGGCCGGGCATCCATCCTGCGGTTACCCGAAGACGTGTATCTTCGNCTTCTCGAGGAACATCCGAGTTTGCATGCGTACATCGAGCGTGTCGCAATTCAACGGCGGCGCCTGGCCCAAGAGATCATCACAGCACAGGATCTCTTCCACGGTTGACAGCCCCCCCTTTCTTTTGATCTATGCCGCCGCCGTCGGGCGATTAACTCAGCGGTAGAGTGCTACCTTCACACGGTAGAAGTCACTGGTTCAATCCCAGTATCGCCCACCAGACTTTGACGAGGCGCCTCCGGGCGCTTTGTTGTTTTTTGAGCGCCTGCGGGTTTCGCTTCTGTCGAAGCACTTCAATCGCTATAAAGGCTTGCGTAAGGACTTTGGACTCCATGGCTAAACTTCATGTCGTGACCTACGGCTGCCAAATGAATGCCCATGACTCAGACCGAATGGTTGAGTTGATGGCGCCCCTTGGATTTGAAGCGACCAAGAATAAAGATGAGGCTGATCTCATCGTTCTCAACACCTGCTCTGTGAGAGAGAAGGCGGATCAGAAGATGCTCAGTGAGTTGGGTCGACTGCGGGAGTGGCGTGCCGAACATCCGACTCGAATCCTGGCGGTGGGAGGCTGTGTTGCTCAAGGGATGGGCCAGGGGCTCTTGGACAAGGTTCCCTTCTTGGATCTGGTTTTCGGTACCGATCAGTTGGCGGCATTGCCCGACATGGTGCGGCGCATACAACAGGACAATGTTCGGGTCGCTGCTGTGGATTGGCGTGACGCCGACGAATTCGATTTCCTACCCATTCGCCCTCGCAGTAAGGTGGAGGGATGCCATGCTTTCGTGAAGATCATGAAAGGCTGCAATCAGTTCTGTACTTACTGCATCGTGCCTTATGTGAAAGGGCGAGAGTTATGCAGACCCGCAGATGAAATTGTCGATGAAGTGGCGATGCTGGTCGAGCGATATGGCGTCCGAGAGGTGACCTTACTGGGTCAAACGGTGACCAGTTACAATGTGCGACACAACGCTCGGCCAGGGGCACCTCGATTTAGCGAACTCCTGTATCGGCTCCACGAGATACAGGGGCTTCATCGCATCCGATTCATGACGGGCTATCCAAAGGACGTAGAGCCTGACCTTGTGGCAGCCTTCCGCGACCTACCGAGGGTGGCTGGGCACATCCACATGCCGGTCCAGAGTGGTTCCGACCCGATTCTGAAACGAATGAACAGGGGCTATACTCGAGCCCTTTATACCGAACGAATGGCAGATCTTCGGGCGGCCCGGCCTGGGCTCGCTCTCACCAGCGACGTCATCGTTGGCTTTCCTGGAGAAACAGAAGCCGACTTTGAAGCCACGATGGACCTCGTTCGGACCATGCGTTTCGATTCGATCTTTTCATTCTCGTACTCAGAGCGACCTGGCACACGAGCGACGCGGTTTCATGATTCTGTTCCCCATGAAGATCGACGTCGTCGACTGCGGACGCTCAACGAGATGCAGGAAGAGATCACTCGTGAGATCTTGCAAAGCCGAGTGGGGAACCGAGAAGAGGTACTGGTCCTCGGTCCATCAACGCGGGATCCGAATATCCTTTGCGGGCGAACCAGCGAGCATCGCATGGTCAATTTCAGAGGTGTCGCCAACGTGGGTGATTTGAAGCACGTCGATATCACGGAAGCCCGTCCCCATAGTCTTCGGGGACAGATGATCTCGGATGCCCAGCGACTCAGCGCATAGGGGCTCTCCGTGGCGGCTCCTTTTGCCGCTCAGCTACATGGGCTTGATTTGGTACATGAGCTCTCAGCCGGTCAGCCGACTGGATTTTGGTTTCCGTGTCGGTGATAAAATTCTGCACTTTTTGGCCTATGGCGTGTTGGCACTGTTTATATGGTGGGCCGTCGCAGGTCGACGACGCCCTGGCTTCACGGCGTTTTGGGTCAGTAGTCTCTACGGTGGGGTGGATGAACTGCACCAACTTTGGGGTGCCGCCGGTCGATTCGGCGATGTGTGGGATTGGCTCGCAGATGTCTCAGGTGCCGGCGTGATGGTTTTGTTACTCCACAGTTGGGAACGGCATGTGCACGGGCCGGGCGAGAAGAGCGGCGTTGAGGCGTTAAAGGTTCAGGGGATGGATTCCGAAGTTCCTTCTGAGATTGACTGTCAATTTTCTGGTGAGGATTAAGTGACTACACTTGGTCTCGTTGCATGAGGAGGTTCACTGATGATCCGAAGTTTTGAAGGCCATGTGCCGAGGATTGGTAAGGGCGCTTGGATCGACGAACAGTCGACGGTGATGGGGCGTTGCTGGGTTGGCCGTGAGGCGTCGATCTGGCCCGGTGCTGTTCTTCGGGGAGATATCGGCAACATTGTTGTCGGTCACCATTCGAGCATCCAAGACAACAGTTGCATGCATACCCTCCACGATGAATTTGATGTGTACGTGGGTAACTATTGCACGGTGGGTCACAACGCCAATCTTCATGGCTGCATCGTCGAGGATCATTGCGTTATTGGGATTGGCAGCACGGTTCTTGACGGCGCCGTCATTGGAGAGGGGAGTGTTGTCGCAGCGGGGGCCGTGGTTCCGCCAGGTAAGAGAATCCCGCCGAACTCGATGGTGATGGGCATTCCCGGGAAGGTCGTTCGATCCCTGAACGAAGAAGAGCAACGCTGGGCGCGGGAGCGGTGGCG
>NZRT01000075.1 GCA_002696345.1 Myxococcales bacterium | reverse complement strand
TTGGAAGAAGAGCAGCGGATCGGCCACTCGCCAACGGGCGAAAGTATCCACCCAAATGTATTTTTTGTCTGCGGTCACCATCTGGTTCGCGTCACCGTCCCAGGGCAGGAAGCGCTTATCGAAGCGATTCACCACATCCACGAAAGGCACCTTGAACTTCAGACCAGGATTCACCTCAGGCTCGCCCACGGGCGCGCCGAAGCGAGTCACCACCACTTGGTCCACTTCAGAGACCGTATAAATGGCGTTCATGCCCAGGAAGAGACCAATCAACAGGACAACGACGCCAACTGCTTTGCCACCGCTCATGATTATTTCCCCAACTTCAGGTGTTGTAAAATGCCGGATCCGGCACCGGTGACCACCCACTTGTCTGTCACCCTGGGCAGAACCTTCTGCAGTGTTTCCAACTGCAGACGGGTACGGGTCACTTTCGGCGAACGAGCATAGGCTTTCTGCACCGCCACAAAGCTCGCCACATCACCCTTCGCCTCGTTCACGCGCTCCGCAGAGTAACCCCGAGCCTGCGAAATCTTCTGCTCCGCCTTGCCTCGAGCCTGGGGAACTAGGTTGTTGTACTGAGCCATCGCTTCGTTGATCGCTCGCTCTTTTTCCTGTTGGGCTTGGTTCACCTCGTTGAAGCTTGGCTTGACAGCCTCTGGCGGGTTCACGTCCTGGATGATCAGCTGGTCCACGGTGATCCCCAGGTCATAGTGCGCCGTTGCCTGCGAGAGAGCCGCCTTCACGTTGGCTGCCAAGGCCTCACGACCACCGGTCAGAAGGTCATTCACGTTCACGTCTCCCACAGCTTGGCGCATCACCGCCTCGGCGAGATCCTGAATCACTTCATCGATTTCCCGAGCCCGAAAGAGATAAGCTTGGGGATCGTGAATGTGGTACTGCACCACCCACTCCACATCGGCCACGTTCAAATCACCGGTGAGCATCTCGCTCTCGGCGAGGGCTTCTTTGCCCCGGCGATAACTGGTGCGCTGAGCCACCTTGTCGGTCCGAAAGCCAAACTCCATCTTCATCTGGCGCTGTGTGGGCACCTTCAGCACCCGATCGACGCCAAGGGGAATCTTGAAGTGGGGCCCGGGCTGTGTGGTCTTGTGATAGCGCCCAAAGCGAAGGACAACGCCCTCTTCATCGGGTGCGATCTGGTAGTAGCTGCTCCATGCGATCGCAGCGAGCAACACCAAGGTAAAGACGACAAAGACCGTCTTGCCTACCGCTTCGGGGTCGATCTCGACCCCACCGCCGTCACCACCCCCGAAAGGATTGTTTCCCTGAGGGTTCAGAATGTTTCGGGGAAATCCCCCATCGTCTTGGCTCATGGCTCTTGAGTCTCCTCGCCGCCTTCGAAACGTTGATAGAAGGCTGGCGTCAAGCAGATCACGCGATCCTGGGTCAGAATAATGCCTTGGCGTCTCCAAGTGGCCATGGTGCGACTCACCGTTTCCCGACTGCTGCCAATGCGGGCCGCCAAACTCGCCTGAGCGGGCAGGCTCGGTAGCGGTACGTATCCTTGCTCATCAGGAATCTGATCGTCTCCATGCAATATCAACAAACGGGCGAGACGCTGAACCACATCCCGCATGGCCAAATCGAAGATGATTTCGTTGGAGTCTCGAATGCGCTCGCTCAGCATCGTGAGCAGACAGAGTCCGAGATCTGGATGCTTGCGGATGCCGTCTTCGAGCGCACTTCGAGGCAAAACCAGAAGGTGGCCAGACTCCACTGCGCTCACCGCTGCGGAGCGCCCCCGATCATCCAAAAGAGCCATTTCGCCAAAGAGATCCCCCGGTCCGAACACCACGAGGATCAACTCCCGACCGGCATCATCGTGCAAATGAACTTTGACGCGGCCCTTTGCGACAATGAACAGGTTGCGGCCTTCCTCTTGTTTCTCAAAGATCAGTTGATCCTTTTTGATCGGCCGAGTTCCCATCGCCTCGCAAAGGTGAACGAGACACTCCTCCTCCAACTCGTAGAGATGAGGGTTCAACCTCAAGACGTCCAAAGCTTCCATCAAGCCTCCCCAACCCAAGCTCTTTAGGCGCGCTCAGCCAATTCTGGCAATGGCTGCTAATGCACGGAGCCCTTGACAACGACCGCTTCGTGCATACTTTGCCTTCGCTGACAGCATCCAATCTACTCAAGCCATTGATTTAACTAAGGAGTTACCCATGGGCAAGATTGTAGGAATCGACTTGGGCACGACAAACTCAGTCGTCTCCGTTCTTTCCGGTGCCGAACCGGAAGTTCTTGTGAACCAAGAAGGGGCCCGCACGACCCCTTCGGTCGTCGCCTTTGACAAAGAAGGAAAGACACTTGTTGGCCAAGTGGCTCGACGACAAGCAGTGACCAACCCAGCCAACACCTTTTCCAGCGTCAAACGCTTCATCGGCAAGCGCTTCTCTGAGGTGCGCAACCTGACCGACAGCGTCGGCTACAGTGTCACGGCTGGCGACAATGACTCCATCCGCCTTGAGGGAGCCGGCCGGACATGGGCGCCAGAGGAAATCAGCGCCAAGGTCCTTCAAAAGTTGAAAGCCGCTGCGGAGGCGTCCCTGGGTGAGGAGGTCACGGATGCGGTCATCACCGTTCCAGCCTACTTCAACGATACCCAGCGCACAGCGACCCAGAACGCTGGCAAAATTGCTGGTTTGAACGTACGTCGGATCATCAACGAGCCCACGGCTGCTGCGCTGGCGTATGGTGTCGACAAGCAAGACGACCACAAAGTGGCTGTCTATGACTTTGGTGGCGGCACCTTCGACATCTCGATCCTCGACGTAGGCGATGGCGTGGTGGAAGTGATCAGCACCAACGGGGACACGGCGCTCGGCGGTGATGATGTGGACGAAGCACTCGTCGAATTTCTTCTCGAGGAGTTCACCAAGGCGAACAATCAGGACGTCAGCGGAGACAAGGTCGTCATGCAGCGCCTGCGGGAAGCATCAGAAAAGGCGAAGGTGGAGCTTTCCAGTGCGTTCGAGACGGAAATTAACCTTCCCTTTCTGTACGCCAAAGGCGCAGAGCCTCTGCACCTCAATGTCACCCTGACGCGTTCCAAGTTCGAACAACTGATCAGCCCGATCATCGAACGAACCCTTGCCCCCTGCCGCAAGGCGCTCAGTGATGCGAAACTGAAAACCTCCGATGTGGACGAAATCCTGCTCGTGGGCGGCTCCACTCGGATTCCCATGGTCCAAGAGAAGGTGGAAGCATTCTTCGGTAAAGCTCCCAACCGCTCCGTCAACCCCGATGAAGTGGTCGCCATGGGTGCGGCGGTCCAAGCGGGCATCCTGAGCGGTGACGTGAAGAACATGGTGCTCTTGGACGTGACCCCCCTCAGTCTTGGCATCGAGACCATGGGCGGCATCTCCACCGTGTTGATTCCACGAAATACGACGGTACCGGCCAAGAAAACCGAAGTGTTTTCCACAGCTGCCGACAATCAGAGCAGCGTGGAAGTGGTGGTCCTTCAGGGTGAGCGCAAGATGAGTCATGACAATCGGGTGCTGGCTCGCTTTCACCTCGATGGCATCCCCTCGGCGCCCCGTGGCGTACCCCAGGTTGAAGTGACCTTCGACATCGATGTCAACGGCGTGCTCCATGTGGCCGCCAAAGACAAAGCCACCTCAAGAGAGCAGACGGTCACCGTTACCGACAGCACTGGCCTGTCAGACGCCGATATCGACAAGATGGTGCAGGATGCCGAGGCTCATGCTGAAGAGGACGAGCGTCAGCGCAAGCATGCCGAAGCTCGGAATCAACTGGATTCGTTGGCCTACGCGGCCGAACGTACCCTGAACGACAACAAGGCGAAACTCAGCGAAGAGGTGGTCGCCAAGGTCGAGGGGGAAATAAAGAATGCTCGGAGCGTTCTGGACATGGAAGACACGGCAATTTTGGAGCAAGCGACCCAAAGCTTGAACCAAGTGACCGCAGCCATGGCGGAGGAACTCTATGCGGACTCGGATCAGGACGCGCCAGCCAATGAGGACGACGGCGATGCCGAAGTGGTTGACGCCGAGTTCACAGAGACGGAGAACGACAACTAGAACCCTCAGGGAGTCCGTATGATCAGCGCCCATGACCGCAGAACCTTTTTGGCTGGGGTGATGGGCGCTGCCCTTTTTTCCGCCTGCACTCACCTTCCCAGCCCTCTTGAGACACTGGCCTGCGACAAGCCGGCAGCCTGTGTCCAAGAGGATCTCGAAGCCCTCGCAACAGCAAGGTTGAGCGGTGACCACGATGCCTGGGTCAAAGCGTCGATCCGAGCCTACCGCCGAAGTCCCGACCTCACGCTACCCGTCATCTACGGGCTCACCCCCAACGACGGAGATCTGGGTGAGAAGGATCTGCTGGCTTTGACCCGAGCCCTCCTCGGACGCATCGATGACCGATCAGCCGGGCACCAAGCCCGACGCATGGTCCGCAACACATTGAAGACCCGTTACAACACCGATCTTCCCGATCTCGACACGGGACTTGTTGGGACATGGATGTTGGTGGCGGGCTTCGATGCGCCCCGAGGCGCGGCGCTGGCTCGAGTGGACCCACCTCAGGAAGCCTTCGATCCTGAAAGCACAGTCACCACGCACCGGGGAGTTCGTCCTTGGCGCCAAGTGCACCGACCGAACAACCGGGGTTCGCTGGTGTTGAAAGATTGGACGTATCCCACCAGCAAACAGTGCGGTCATCTCGTGACTCGATTGCGCACCGAACGCCCCATCCAACTGCAAATGCGCAGTTCCTCTGAGTTTCGTCTGTGGGTCGACGAGCAACCCTTTGCCGAGGTTCGTGGTTTGGACCGAAGCATGGCGCTCGAGACGATCTTGCCCGGGACCCTTGAAGCGGGCGAGCATCAACTGGAGTTGAGGACATGCAGCCAATCCAGCAGTTGGTGGCTGGAGATGCGTGCCGTGGATTCGGAAGGTCGTGCCACGAAGATCGAGATGCTCAAACCAAAGCCCCGAGAGAAAGCGCTGAGCAGCGAATTTTCGCCCCTTGATCTCGACGCTCTTGTGATGGCGCTCCCCCCAGCCGATTGGCCCAAAGACCTCCGGAACCTCATCGGCTCCAGTTTACTCTACCGCTCGGGTCGCCCCATGGCTGCCTTTCAAGCTCTTGGCACCCGGCAGGACGCCCCCGGGCTGCTAACCCAACGGAGTCTCGCAGTCGGCGCCCGGCGGCAAGAGCAGCGACTTGAAACCGCCGAGTTATTGGCAAAACTCCACTCGGCACCGTTGGAGCGAGTGCAGACCCTTCTCAATCTAAACCAGGGCGATCGGGCGGCGAAACAACTGTTCCGGAACGAAGCACTGATGGCCCGAACAGACCCCCTCGCTTTGCGGACGATTGCCCGAACCTTGGATACCTTTGGAACCTCGCTCAAACGACTTCGCCTCTGGCAGCGTGCAGAAAAGGCACATCCGGATTGGCTCGCCCCACTGCTTGAGCAAGCAGCAATCCTCCAGTCGAGTCGAAAACATGAAGCCGATCAACTGCTCAATCGCCTCAAAGATGTTGCCCCTTACCATAGTCGGCTACGCCGTCGGCTAAGACGGGGGTTACGGCGTGGAGAGGGTGACTTGGCTCAAAACCTGGCGCTGATTGCGGAAGATCGCCGCTACAGTCCCCTGAGTCTGAGCCTTCAAATGCAAGAGGCGAAGCTACTCAACAAGACAGGGCATCGACAGAAAGCTCGGGCGCTTGTTGACGCCGTACGGCAACAGAATCCGTACGCCCGCTCGCCGCAAGAGTGGATCGCTCGAGAGGACTGGTTGGATGGAGGGATGGTGAAAGCCATGCCCGAGTTGGAGAAATTACTGGTCTTGAACCCTTCCGCGAGCATGGCGCTCCAGGCGAAGCGCTACTTGGAACTCCAAGGCGGAGAGCAACTCAAGGTACCTCTCTGGTCACGACCCACAGAGGCCCAGCTGCTCGAACTCATCGAAAACCGGGAGAAGCACCGCCCGCCAGTCCCGGCCAGCCAAGTGATGTTAATGGACGACCATCTGGAGTTGATCCAGAAAGACGGGAGCCGACGACAGGTGATCACCATGGTTCGATGGTTTCTCGATCGCCGAACCGCCCAACGTTACCTGAATACCAAGGTCCGTGGCAGCCGACTGCAGATCCATCATGCGTTCCTCATGAAAGCGGACGGCACTCGTGTCGATCCAGCCAGTCGTCGAAGTGGCAGCATTCGCTTCCGAGAAATTGATGAGGGTGCGTGCCTGGTGCTCCAATACGAGAAGGTGATCGGTGCCAGCAGTATCATCAGGGGGCTGGTCAACGGCACCTTCTGGTTCGAAGCGACCGACACATGGAATGTGAAGCCCACATTTACCCTGGCAACGCGCCAGGGGCGTGCCCCCCTGTTTCACCAGATCGGTCAAAAGATCGATCAAAAGACAGCGGACCAGGGAGACCTGAAAGTATGGCGGTTTCAACGCCAAGGGGTTGCGCCGCCCCCGACAGAGCGTCCGGTCCTGGCCCCCTGGCGAGAGCAAAGCCAAGTCCGGTTTTCAACCATGGATACGTGGGATCCTTATGTGAACTGGGTCCGGGACCTCCTGCGGGAAGGCAATCGCATCACGCCCACTGTTGAAACGACCGCTCGCCAGCTGACCGAAGGCGCTTCCTCGGTGGCTGAAAAGGTCGAGCGTGTTTATGCCTACGCCACCCGCGACATCCAGTACGAGCAGGATTACGCTCGAGTGATCGAGGGCTGGGAACCCCACCTACCGGATCAGGTCGTCGACCGAAAATACGGGGACTGCAAGGACAAGAGCATGCTGATCATCGTCCTGCTGCGAGCGCTCGGCATCCAAGCCGAGCCCGTCCTGGTTCGCACTTGGTCTCTGGGCGAGGTGGATACCAAGCTTCCCAGTTCCCAATTCAACCACATGATTGCTTGGCTGCCCCCACAGGATGGAGTCCCCGATGGGCGCTTTCTCGATGCGACCGCAGAGTATCTCGATCTCGATAACCTCAGGCACGACGTCCAAGGCACCCTTGGGCTGATCGTGACCTCCGATGCCTGGCGTTTCCAGCGCATACCGGAGCGGCCTGCTGAGCAAGAATACATGCGAGGTGACCTGATCCACCTCGGCGATGCCCGATGGGAGGTGAGACTTGAGTCCAGGGGTCATGCGGCGTCAACCCTGCGACGAGCCGGAAAGGGGGAACGGCAGGCGAAAACCTTCGAGGCGATCGCAGCGTCGAGCCTCTGGCCTGGCTCCATCGTCGAGTCGGCACAAATGGTAGAGAACCAAGAGGACCGCTTGGAGGTCCGTATGGTGATTAAGGTGCCCGACCAGGTGCTCAGTTCGTCAGGGCGCCTCGCCTTACCCATCGTTGCCCTCGACGGCTGGAAGCGGCTTTTCTCACGGCCTAGTCGGCATTACCCGCTCATGGTGGCAGGCTTTCGGTGGCTACGGTTAGAAATCAGCAGTCAAGCCGGCCCCCTGAAGCTCACCGGCGATCATGTGGTGGTCAAAGGACCAAGCTACGAAGGGCAGTTCAACTGCCAGGACGATGGGCGCTGCGTCCTTGAAGAGCAAATCAAAAGAGTGGTGGTACCGCCCAGCGATTACACCGAACTTGCCCGCCACCACAGTGCCTTCCGCCAGGCCATGGTCCAAGGGGAACTCCGACTGGATGAGAAGCCGTGACCACCGGTGTCATTCTACTGATCCTCGGCTTAGCGCTCATGCTCGAAGCCGCTTACGGTCTGCTTGCCCCTGTCCTTCCTTTCCTCCTTGGAATTCTCTCTTTATGGCTCGGTGCTCGACTCATCAGCACCAAGGTGAAAGGCGCCGGCGCGAGCGAGCAGAACATGGTCTTCCGGCGAGGCTCGGTGGATCTTTCCGACGAGGATCGAGATCGGGTGACCGTGAATGTGATTTGCGGGATCGCCCACATCATCCCACCGAGTGGTCGCCAGGTCAGAGTGGATTTAAGCTGCGTTGTCGCCCAGGTGCCTCTTCCGGACGGAGCGAGCAATGTGGTTGGCAGGCGGCGCTTTCTTATGGGGGAGGGGGAGGATCCTCCCCTCAAGCTCCAGGTCAACGTGGTTTGCGGTATCGTGCGCTTTGTGAACCGCCCTGCGGAGCCTGCGCTAAAACTCCTCAGCGGTGGAGCCAGCAAGGGCTTGGCGGAGCCTCAAGTACTGAATCGTCTCGGCGACATCGTGGACTCTGAGCACGGCAGCCCCCCCCTCGGTCGCCGCCCCCGCCAGTGCTAAACTGCCTGGAAGACGCTCCTTCGGGCGCTCCACACCGGCGATCCGACCGATGAGACTCTTACGGCTTGCTCCGTAAAGCACTCGACAACCGGTGATTTGCGCCAGTCGCCTGATGCCTCTGGTCAAGGCCAGGTTGTGCTCGTCGAGTTTACCGAAGCCGATCCCGGGATCGACGAAAACGTGCTCCCGTTCAAGAGCCAGATCCTCCACGCGACCGCGGAGCCAATGACCGACCTCCTCGACCACGTCATCATAGTGAATGCTGCCCTCCTGCATGGTTTGGGGAACACCTTTCATGTGCATCAAACAGACCTGAGGTCGGTAGTGACGAAGCACCTCGATCATCCCGGGGACCGTGGCAGCCTTCACGTCGTTGATCATCGCAGCACCGCGTTGCAAAGCAGCCTCCGCCACTTCCGGGCGGTAGGTATCGATACTCAGCGGTCCCAAGCCCGCAGCCTGGAGGGCGTCCAGCGCAGGCATCAAACGATCCATCTCCTCTTGAAGCGACACGGACGCCGCACCGGGTCGGGTACTCACCGCCCCCAGGTCGAGGATCGAAGCGCCACCCTCGAGCATGGACCGGGCACAGGCGACCACCGCTGCGGGCCCACCGGCAAGGTCGCCACCATCACTGAAGGAATCCGGCGTCAGGTTCAGGATCCCCATCACCGTGGGGAGTGCCGGTTGCCTAGGCAGGATTGGGATCCGGGATGATACCTGAAACCGTCGGGTCCTCCGAGATGTTCTCCGCTTCGGTCTCGCTGTCCGCCATCGAGCCACCCTCGTCCTCAGGGGGCGCCTTTGGCCGTGGTGGTAAGTTACCCACCTCAAACAACTCCGTGACCTGCTCGCCACTGAGGGTTTCCCACTCCATCAACGAATCGGCCAGCAGTTCCAACTTATCCCGTTTCTCGTTCAACAGATTCCGTGCTTCTTCCAGACAGGTTTGAATCACGCCACGGACCTCGTTGTCGATTTCTCGAGCCGTTTCATCGCTGTGCTCGGCAAGCCCACCGCGCCCCATCTCCCGGCCAAGGAAGGGGCTGGTTTCTTCCGTGCCGTAAAATACGGGCCCGAGCGAACTCATGCCGAACTCTTTGACCATTCGTGTGGCGATCTGCTTGGCACGCTGCAAGTCGTTGGAGACACCACTCGTGGTGCCCTCAACACCGTAGAACATACTCTCCGCCAGGTAGCCGCCCATCAGGATTTTGATCAGGTTCCGATTGTCCTTCAAGTTAACGGAGTAGCGATCTTCCTCGGGCACCTGCATGGTCACGCCGAGGGCGCGTCCGTGGGGTATGATGGTTACCTTGTGCAGCGGATCGGCATCCTCGGTGTAAAAAGCGATGACGGCGTGTCCCGCTTCATGGACTGCTGTCGCCCGTTTCGCCTCCTCGCTCATGACCATGCTCTTGCGAGCGGCTCCCATCGTGATCTTGTCCCGTGCCTCTTCGAAGTGAACCACTTCGACCCGGGCGCTCTGTCCCATCGCAGCGATGAGCGCTGCCTCGTTCACCAGATTTGCCAAATCAGCGCCGGAGAACCCAGGTGTCGAGCGTGCGATGACCGAAATGTCGACCACCGGGCTCAGGGGCACCTCCCGGCAGTGCACTCGCAGAATCGCTTCTCGACCCACGATGTCGGGCAGGGGGACGACCACACGACGGTCAAAGCGACCCGGCCGCAAGAGTGCAGGATCGAGGACATCGGGCCGGTTTGTGGCGGCGATCAAGATAATACCNTCGTTGGACTCAAAACCGTCCATCTCCACNAGGAGTTGGTTTAGCGTCTGNTCACGCTCGTCGTGTCCACCGCCCATGCCGGCGCCNCGATGCCGCCCNACNGCATCGATTTCGTCGATAAAGATGATGCAAGGGGCGTGACGCTTTGCTTGTTCGAACAGATCACGCACTCGGGAGGCACCAACGCCCACAAACATTTCAACAAAGTCGGAGCCGGAAATCGTAAAGAAGGGAACGCCCGCCTCTCCGGCGACCGCCTTTGCGAGGAGGGTTTTGCCCGTACCCGGTGATCCCATCAAAAGAACGCCCTTGGGCAGCTTGCCGCCAAGACGGGTAAATCGGCGGGGATCCCGGAGGAAGTGAACCACCTCCTCCAACTCACTCTTCGCCTCATCACAACCGGCGACACTGGCGAAAGTGATGTCATTCTGGCCCTCGGTCAGCATCTTGGCCTTGGATTTTCCGAAGCTCATCGCTTTGCCGCCACCGGCCTGCAAGTTGCGCAGGAAGAACAGGAAAAAGCCCAGCAAGAGTAAGGTGGGTAGCCACGAGATCAAGAAGCTCTGCCAAAAGCTTTCGTCGTCTGCTTTATCAACGTGGACAACGAGTCCGGGGTGGTCCTTGACCAAGCCGTTCACGAAGTCGTCGGTCAGGACACCGGTGGTTGTGTAGACGACATTGCCGTTGTTCAAGCTGAGGCGCCAATCCATGCCTTTGACACGGAGTTCCGCCAAACCGTCGTCCATTTCATCGAGCTTGGAGATGTTGTGTAACATCTCGGAAAAGCTGATTTCGGTCCCTCGACGGTTTTGACCGCCTTGGATCGCCACCAACAAAAAGATGGAGCCGATGGCAATCGCCCATATAGCCAGGGTTCTCATGTTTCCACGCACGTTATTTTCCTCTTTATATATCCCGGTTAAGCACGAGTTTACCTCGACGCAAGTCTAACCGCTCGCCTGCCATTGAAAACCATCGTCCCCCACGTCTTGTTCCGGCGGCCTGACAGAGGGCTTCGATAAAACCACTGCGGGGGCGCCAGTGGGGTTTAAGTTGGGCGACTTGTGCCCGAATCACAGCTCGCCGAAGCCCTATTGGTAGTGCATCCAACGGCTCTGACCATGTCGCTAACTGAAGGCGACGAACCCGGGTGCCCACCGAATGCATCGCCCAAGCAACCTCACCCTCGGGGTCTATTTTCGCCAACCAACCCGACTGGCGAAGACGCACCCGTTGAAAGCGACCATCCAGGTTCATCGGATCGGCAAATGCCTCGGGGAAACGATCACGGTGAACTTTCTGAGCTTGATCAAGGAGCGGCCGAACAAAGGATCCATGCCGCAGCGCAGGGCCCTGCCAGAACAGGGGAGATGATCCGGACAAGAGACGCAACCACAAGCTCTCGACCCAATCATCCCAACCGTGCCCGAGGGCGATAGGGGTTTCCTCGGATACCATGGCTTGCAAGGCCTCATAGCGTGCGGTTCTTGCCGCAGCTTCAAGCCCCCGGTTGCCAGCGAAAACCTCAACGTTTTGAACCCGCAACTCCAGTCCATGAGTCAATGCCACCCGCTCGACGTGGCGACGTGCACCGTCGCTACCAAGCCCGAAACCATGATGAACGTGAAGCAGGATGGGAGGATGGCGCAGGCTGTCCAGAGCCCACATCATCAGAGCATAGCTGTCTGCCCCCCCCGAAAAGGCAAGTGCGACTGGCTGGTCCAAAGTGGCCAGTTGGCTGCGGAGCGCAGATGCGGCGAGATTAGCTCCGTGCGGCGAGGAAGCGAGCAAGCCGCTCGAAGCCTTCCGTCAGATCTGCCTCGCTCGCCGCCATGCTCAAGCGAGCATGGCCTGGTGCACCAAAGGCGCTTCCGGGAACGAGTGCGAGGTGTTCCCGATCCAGGAGTTCCCGACAGAAGGCGTTGTCATCCTCGCCGGTCCTCAGTGCTGCTCGCAGATCGAGAAACGCGTAGAAAGCCCCCTGTGGTCGCAACACATCGACCTGCTCAAGGCGATCCGCTGCTGCCATGACCAGATCTCGACGCTTTTCAAGCAAAGCGACCAACTCGTCGACACAGTTCTGAGGCCCATCCAAGGCAGCGAGAGCAGCGTATTGACTGACAGAGGTGGCGCTGCTGGTTTGATGGCTTTGCATTCGAGACGCTGCACTGACGACAGACTTTGGTCCCATGACCCAGCCGACCCGCCATCCCGTCATCGCGTAGGCCTTGCTCACTCCATCCACCACCAAGATGCGCTCGATGTCTGCACCTTTGACCTGCACGGGGCTGAGGGCCTGCGGTGCGTCGCTGAAGCTAATACGGCTGTAAATCTCATCGCTGATCAGCCACACCTTGCGACGAGCGGCCCAGCGAGTGATGGCTTCCACCTGATCGGGTCGAGCCATCAACCCGGTCGGATTGTTCGGACTGTTGATCACCAACGCTCGGCATCGGTCATCAAAAGCGGCTTCCAGGGCTTCGACGCTTGGATAGAAGCCATCTGCTACTGTCGAGGGAACCACCACCGGCTCGCCATCCGCTAGGCGGATTTGAGGCCCGTAACTTACCCAGGCGGGATCGGAGAGTAACACCTTGTCACCAGGCTCCAACAGAACCTGAAAGCAATGAAACAGGGCATGCTTGGCGCCGCAGGTGACCAAAACCTCGCCCGTCGCGTCGGGACGCCAGCCCCGTAGCTCACCACTCTGGTCGGCGATGGCACGACGCAGCGCCGGCAAACCAGCCACCGGAAGATATCGAGTGGCTCCCTGGTGCAGCGCGTCCACACCCGCCTCAACGATGTGCCGTGGCGTCGGCGTATCAGGCTCCCCAGCCGCCAGAGAAATTACATCGTTAAAACGCCCTGCGAGGGCCTTTGCTTGGGAGGATATCGCCAGCGTAGGCGATGCAGAAGCTCGATCAGCTCGACGACTCACAGGACCTCTCATCGGTCGAGCTTGGCATGCAATGCCCGCTCGACACAGGCGGGGACAAACTGACGAATCTCCCCGCCAAGGGATGCAATTTCACGCACTAAACTTGAACTGACGTAAAAGTTGGCATCGTCCGTCATCAAGAAAATGGTGTCCACCTCGGGCGCCATCTTTCGATTCATATTTGCCATCTGCAGTTCACTATCAAAATCACTTACCGCCCGCAGGCCACGCAGCATAAAGGCTATGTTTCTCGCCCGACAAAAATCGATGAGTAAGCCATCGAGGGCGACCACTTCCACCGGGGCGTCGCCCAATGCTTCTCGCAGAAGGTTGACGCGCTCCTCAAAGCTAAAAAGACCCTTCTTTGAGGTATTGACCGCCACAGCCACCACCAGATCATCCACCACTTCAAGGCCGCGGCGAATGATGTCGAGATGGCCATTCGTTAAAGGGTCAAAACTCCCTGCATAAACGGCTTTGCGGCTCACAGCGCCTTCTCCATGATCAGAAGTCTGGCAGCCCCGTACACTCGGTCCGAGGTCATCGCAACGCTCTCTGGAAGGGCTGGAAGTGGCTCGGAAGAACGACGCTCGAGAACCCAGCAGCCTTGCTCTCGAAGTTTACAGGCCAGCAAAGCGTTCATCGCCTCTTCAAGAGGCAAGTCGTATGGAGGATCTGCGAAGGCCACCTGGGCCATCGGCAAGGGCCCCGGTCGAGATGCGTTCGCCGAACGCAGTTCCACTTGACTGGCATTCACCTTGTCGATGTTGGCGCGGCAGAGCGCCAGCGCTGGCTTTGCGTTTTCCACCAGAATCACAGAGGGCGCCCCCCGACTCGCTGCTTCCAAACCCACTGCCCCCGTTCCTGCATACAGATCGATAAAAGGTCCTTTGAGAATACGAGGACCGAGCAGATTAAACAATGCTTCTCGAGCGCGATCGGAGGTTGGACGGGTAACTTCTGCGTCCTTAGGCCCCAGAAGGCGCCTGCCGCGCCATCGCCCCGAGATAATTCGCATGACCCCTACTCCAATGAACCTGAGAACAAAAAGAAGAAAGGGCGACCGAAGTCACCCCTTCTCCGTTCCCTCCGTGTGACGGGACTTAGTCGTCGTCACTCTGCAGCTTACCAAACACATCCCCAAAGGCTTCGCCCAGGGTCGTGGCTGCATCATCCTCGGTCTCCGTCGAGCGGCTGGAGTCCTGATGACCACCGGCCAGATAGGCTCGGTAATCGGTACCATCTTCCGCCCGAGACACGGCCCGAATCGAAAGCCCGATGCGACGCTCGGTGGAGTCCACGTCGATCACAAGAACCTCCACGGTCTGACCAAGCTTCAGCACATCGGCGGGCTTCTCCACACGCTCTTCCGAGATTTCGCTCACGTGACAGAGACCTTCGATGCCGGAATCGATCTCGATGAAGGCACCGTAGTCGGTCAACTTCTTCACATTGCCCTCGACCTTGGCACCTCGGGGATACCGCTCTGCGAGATCGCTCCACGGATCGGGGTTCAGCTGCTTGATGCCCAAGCTGAACCGCTCGTTCTCGCTGTCGATGTCAAGCACCACAGCTTCCACTTCGTCACCCTTATCGAAGAGTTCCGAGGGGTGCTTCACGCGGTGTGTCCAGCTTAGGTCGGAGATGTGAACGAGGCCGTCGATGCCCTCTTCCACGCCCACGAAGACGCCGAACTCGGTGATGTTGCGAACCCGACCTTGAATCACGGTACCGACAGGGTAGCGCTCGGTCAGGCTCTGCCAGGGGTTCTCTTCCATCTGCTTCATGCCGAGGGAGATCCGCTTGTTTTCCAGGTCGATATCCAGAACCATCGCATCCACATCGTCGCCGATGGCGACCATGCGGCTGGGGTGCTTGATCCGGCGGGTCCAGCTCATCTCGGTGACGTGCACCAAGCCTTCGACACCCGGCTCGATCTCGATAAAGGCACCGTAGTCGGTCATGCTGACCACCTTGCCACTCACGTGGCTGCCCAGCGGGTACTTATCCTTCGCTTCATCCCATGGATCGGCCGTCAGTTGCTTAACACCCAGGGACACGCGCTCGGTGTCTTGATCGTAGCGGAGAACCACCACGTCCACCTCGTCGCCCACGTTGAACAGCTGACTGGGGTGATTGATACGTCCCCAGCTCATGTCGGTGATGTGCAGCAGGCCGTCGATGCCGCCGAGATCCACGAAGGCACCATAATCGGTGAGATTCTTGATGATACCCTTCAACTTCGCACCGGCGTCCAGACGATCCATCGTGTCCGTCTTGAGCGCCTCACGCTCGCGCTCAAGCAGCGCACGACGGCTCAACACGATGTTGGGGCGACGACGGTTGAACTTGATAATTTTGAATTCGTATTCCTCGCCCACCATGCGGTCGAGGTTGCGCACCGGGCGTAAATCCACCTGGGACCCGGGCAGGAATGCCTTCACGCCGATGTCCACATGCAAGCCACCCTTGACCCGAGCAACGATGGTGCCCTTCACCACTTCATCTTTTTCATACGCTTCAGCGATCTCATCCCAAACGCGAAGGCGATCCGCCTTTTCCTTGGAGACGTCGATGTAGCCTTGATCATTTTCAGACCGCTCGATGTACACGGTCACTTCGGAGCCGACGCTGTAAGCCTCTTCCTCCTCGTTCCGGAACTCATAGAGGGGGATCGCTCCCTCGCTCTTGTAACCCACGTCAACCAGGACATGATCGCCTTTGATGGCGACCACAGTGCCCTTGACCAACTGGCCTTCCTGAATCTGGTCATGCTGAGCTTCGACTTCAGCTAAAAGATCTTCGAAGGTCATGCCGTTCTCAAGGAGCGAACCGCCTTCATTCGTGGAGTGAACAATTTCGTTCATAGATACCTCTCCGGCAAAGCCGGAATTTAACCCTGAGACAAATCCCAGAGATCTGTGGGCGACGACCTGTCTCGACACCATTTCAAACAAGAGGGCTGCTGACAGGAGCAACTTCGGGCGGGCGTATGGACGCCTGGCTCGATATGGTCAAGGCAAAACCATCGCATAGAGCCCCCAAAATAGCGTCGACTTTACCCCACAAGGCGCACTCGATACGAAGTCACTTAAGACCGAGGAGACGACGGGAATGGAGCGACAAACCTTCGCAGACGGTGACATCATCTTTAATGAAGGGGATCGGAGCGAATCCGCATACGTGATCGAATCGGGAAAAGTCGCCATCCTCGATGGCCATGGCAAGGCTGCGTCTACCATCGCGACGTTGGAGGCCGGTGAGATCTTTGGGGAGATGGGTCTGATCGATGAAATGCCCCGATCCCGGGGGGCATGCGCCGTGGGTGATGTGGTCCTAAAAACCATGGACCAAGAGGACTTCGTGCGCTTGCTTCGAGAAGCACCAGACGAAAGTCTGCGCTACATCCGAACCCTCTTTGACCGACTTCGGTCGCTGGGTGCGACCACATCGGAACCCGTTGCGACGGATCCTAATCAAATAGCACCCGCCAATGCGTCCATCACCGTCTTTGCAGACAGCAAAGGCACCTCACCCTATGTACCAAGCCAAGGGATCCGGGTGCGAAGACTTCCCTTCAACGTCGGACGACGCTCCCGGGACCCCCTTTGCCGAAACGACCTGGAAATTCTCGACGACAAGCCCTTTACGGTCAGTCGTGACCATTTTGCCATCGATCGCAAGGGCCAACAGTTGTTGATCCGCGATCGTGGCAGCTACTTAGGCCTGCGAGTCAATGGTCAACACATCGGTGGCGGCTTGTACAATGCCCGATCCTGTGAGTTGAAGTTGGGTGAGAACACCGTGGTGCTCGGCAAACGAGGCGACACCTTCTGTCTTAAACTGGTCGTCGAAACCTAAGGTAAGTTCCCTTACTGCAGCACCTCAACCCGGCCACCGCGAATCCTCAATGCCTGGATCGAACCACCGTAGTGGGCGCTCATCCCCACATCGATCCGCCACACCTTATCACCGCATGCAGCATTGATACCCTGCCGTTGAACGGTGTGAGCGACCACCATACGAGCGACTCCCAAATCTGCGAGGACCCGCTCCAAGAGTTGGCAGTCTTGCTCATCCACATCGGCAGAAAAGTGGCGGCTCCACACCATGGATTCATCCCCTGAGAGGAAGTCCGGTCGAGGGAGTTCCCCGCGCATCCAAGCCTGAATCTCACGGTTCATATTTTCTAAGCCATTGCTCAGGTGAACAGGCAGCACGCCACCGTGAGCGAACACGGTATCCCCCACAACCATGATGGCATTATGACGAGCCAAGATTCGAGCATAGGGTCCTCCGGGACGAAACGCTCGTACCCGCCCTCGCTGTGACTCTTCATATCCCCGAGTCAGACGATCATCGCCCCCTTCCATCACGTCATCGAAATCAGTCCAACCACCGGGTGTCACGTAACGAAAATCAAGCGCAACGTTCATGGTTTCATGGTTGCCAAGCAAAGGAAAGAAGCGTCCTCCGGCGGCAAAGGCTTGGTCGCTCAATGATTCGAAATAATCGAGAATAGCCCGTTCGTCGTCGCCGCGATCCAATTGATCACCCACTTGCACAACGACCGTTTCACCACCGGCCCACCGCCGATTGACATCGATCACCCCTGCGAGACGAAGCGCTTGGATCGTCGCTGCTAAATCACCGTGTAGATCACCGATGGCGATCACATCTTGCCCAGCGCCAGGCATCCATCGGGTCGGAGCAACCTCAGGTCGAGCAGACACGTCACCGGCATCGATTGCCGAGGACGGGATCGGCGATGGTACCGGCTCTGGGGCTTGGGACGACTCAGATGTCCCGACACAGGCTGCGCAAAGAAAGACAAAAAACGACCGGAGGATCATCGGGGCTCCAAATGTTCTGGNGGCGGCGCCACGATCTCCATGCCGGCGTAACAGAGACGGTAGCAATGAAGTTGTAACGTGCCCTCGGGTTCTGGATGATACAAAGCATCGCCGAGGATTGGCGNGCCGATATGGGCAAGGTGCGCACGAATTTGGTGACGATGTCCCGTCAACAAATCCACTTCCAGCAAGCCGTAAGCATCCAATGGTTTCCACCGGGTTCGACAGGCCCTTCCCTTGGGATCGATCCGCACATGATCTCCCGCAGACATCAAAGGTGCATCACACCCAGCCGTGCTGGGAACACCTTTGACGCGCGCTCGGTAAATTCGTTCCACCTCACCTCGGGCGAAAGCCCGTCGAAAAGCACGCCAAACCTCCACGTGGCTGGCCGCCAAGAGGGCACCTGAGGCATCTTGATCAAGACGGTGAACCAGTCCGCCTTGCAAAGGNTCATCACCNACTCTGGCGATGCCCGGGTCATGAGCGACCAAGCTGTTTAAAGCTGTGCCTTGCTCAAAAGGCTGGCTCANGTGACTGTGCATCCCGTTCGGTTTGTTCACGCTGAGCCATCCNGCTCCCTCCGCCAGGANCGGCAACGGCGCGCTCGCGGGAGGGATCCAATCGCCTAAGGTCCCGTCGATCTCAAGCTGGACGACCGCTGGCTCAAGGAAACGCTCACCCTTTCGTACCAGCCGCCCCTCGTGTTGAACTCGACCTTGCTTGAGCCAAAGGATCGCCACCCTTCGAGACAAGCCGACAGCGTGGGCAAGACTCGCTTCGACTCGCCCCGGCAGAAGGCTCACACTGGGCATGGAACGGTCCATTTCCCGGTCTGAAAATAGTCGATAAGCACGGTGGCATAACTGCCCGCCGGCAGATCAAAATGNAACCAAATGCCCAAGGAGTCCTCGACGATTTCCACCGCTGGGGCTGGAATCGCAACGGGTCGCCAGGCCCCTGGAATTTTCTTCCCTAGCCCTCGCCATTTTTCCGTTCCCGTACCCAAGATTTCCCCGACTTGATCCATCCACAACTGGGCTTGAGCCCCGGGGGACCTCAACTTTCCGCCAGGCAGCGGTCCACATGGATATATCTCCAGATTTTTCAATCTATTGGAAACCAAAACCTCATCAGGATCAGTAAAGATTCCCCCCCGATGGGTTTGGTACCACTCACCGGCAACAATCAGAGGTTCGGGCCAACGTCTCAACTTCAAGTAGTGGTTGAAGAATGCAGACTGAAGCACTGAATAATCAAATCGATCTTTGTGGTTTCGCCCTCGAAAACCACGCTCCAGGAATTGCCGCGCTCGTACCAAAGATTCCGGACGGTTAAACCGTTGCTGACCATAGGGGTTTGGCATCCATTCAGAGGCTTGNAGTTCCCGGTTCAGTTGGCGGGCTTGGAGCAATGCGTCGGGTTGAAGTTCCGAGATTAAAATCTGAAATCGATTTCCCCGCAAAGCGCCTGTGCGCAGCCGACGATCATGGAACTTTCGCTGCAGAATCTGCCACGAGCCCGACTCCACCTCCAGCCATTCCCCATCGGCTGGAAGTGCATCTGCATGGTCACGTTCCAAACTAAGCCACTGCCTGGTGACAGCCCGTTTATCCTTCCGCCCAGCGCTGCCCACAGAACGAAGGTTTANCCCGGTTCTCTGNGCCACAGAGCGGAGCAACTGCGGCGTCGATAGATTGACTTTCTCCACCTCCAGCCAAAGGTGGTTTCCTTCTCCAGTGGGGAGAAAAGCCGGTATTTCGTGAACGACGAAATGCTCTGGATCGGCTTTTAGTAGGCCGCCTGTACCGGCCATCAGGTGAGGGTCGGATCCTCTTGATAGAGCACTTCAGTGATCTCCAAGTCGCGTACGCCCGCCGGGAGTTTGACCTCNATAAAGTCCCCAGCTTCTTTCCCCATGCAGGCTCGAGCCACTGGGCTGGACGTGCTGATGCGCAGCTTATCGATGTCCGCTTCCATATCACCAACGATCTGATAGCGGGCCTCAGAATCGTCTTCCATGTCCACGAGCGTGACGGTGGCGCCGAAACGAACCACCGGCTCATCATCTTTCGCATCGAGATCTAAAACATCAGCGCGGGAGACCACGTCTTCAAGTAGGCCGATCCGGCCGTCGACAAAGCCAAGCTTCTCCTTCGCCGCATGATACTCAGCATTCTCACTTAAATCNCCATGGGCTCGAGCCTCTTGCAGCTCTTGGACGACTTCCGGACGAACCGTCCCCCGGAAGTGAGTGAGTTCTTCACTCAATCGCTTGTATCCAGTTTTCGTCAGCAATACCCGTTCGATGGCCATGTCAGACTCCTTCTACCGTCTCTACCTCAGGGGCAACGAACTTGCGATCCCCCATGAGACATCGAGGTCCTGCAGGAAGGTTTGGGGAGACGCAAGGCTCCTTTTCACTTCCGTTCGTGGGAGCGCAGCGTTCGAGCGAGTCGAAAGCCCAAGTAAGCATAACGGCGACCGGGCTTATCCCCAAACCGAACGGCGACCCGAGCGCTCTTTGCGTTGTAACCCCAAGCGCCCCCCCGGATGACTCGTCCCTCGCTCATCTGATGCCCAGTCGGATCTTTGATAATGCCCTTTGCGTAGGGCCCATACCCATCCCAAACCCACTCCCAAACATTGCCACTCATATCATAACAACCCCACGCGTTGGGTTGCTTTTGCGCCACGGGGTGGGTCTCCCCACCAGAATTACCGTCAAACCATGCCACGTCTTCCACTCGGTCACTGCCAGAATAGCGATTCGATTGACCGGCTCGGGCGACAACTTCCCATTCTGCTTCCGTGGGAAGCCGGTAGCCTTCGCAATCCAAGCCCTTGGGCCAACTTAAGCCCCTTTCGTCCATGCGGTAACAGGGCTCCAAACCGTCCACCTCGCTGGCACGGTTTGCAAATCGGAGGGCATCGAACCAGTTCACCTGCTCTACGGGACGTTTCGCCCCCTTAAAGCTGCTCGGATTCTGATCCATCAACTCCTCATACTGGGCTTGAGTGACCTCGGTGGCACCCATGGCGAAGGATCGAGAGATCACGACCTCATGGCGTCCCTCGTCCGTGTCACGATCAAAATCAGATTCGGGACTGCCGATCCACACCCTACCCGGCTGGATCGCCACCATGGAGTAACCCCATCGACTGTGCAGAGAAAAGCCTCGCTTTTCATCCTCTCCCGGCTCCAAGTGTACCTTAATCTTGCGGTGACCCCCTGCAACGAGAACGACTCGCTGCCAATGCGTACGGTATCCCAGTCGGCTGACTGTCAGGTCATAGGTTCCATCCCGAAGGCCCTTCCCTCGCCATGGCAATCCCCCCTCTCGATGAAACCCTGCTCGAGGACTAAAGACTTTCACCATGGCACCGGGAGGCGTTCCATCGATCGATAGTTTCGCCCAAGGATACAATCGGATCGTTTCCACTTGCAATCGCCCCGGTTTTAAATCCAGCCATTTGCTCCGATGCTGATACCCCTTCTTGCTCGCCCGAAGGCGATAACGCCCTGGGACAAGATTGCGCAGTGTCGATGGCAAACCCGTCGGCTTCAGCTTTTGCCCCTTCGGACCGGTCAGCGAAACTTTCGCTCGAGAAGGCTCTCCCCGTAAATTCAGGCTTGCGGGCTTCTGCAGTTGGATGGCTAGGGTCTCAATGCGATCGGGAAGCACACGAATCTTCCCTTTCCCGTCCAAGAAGCCCTCGGCTGTGGCTTGCCACCGATAGTGCGCTGGCGGAAGTGAGTTGAGGGTATCACCCACCCTTAACCTCCAGGACTTGTTTGCGCCCTGAAGTTCGACTTGAGCAGACGCCGGCCCGCCCACAACCACCAAGCCCCCGTAAGCCACCGTCACCGTGCCACTCTGTACGCTCGGGTCGTCAACTCCTTGCTCTTCATCAAAAGCACTTCGTACGCTCCTCTGCGGCTGCGCTTTCTGACCAGCAAGTAGCGGCTTCAGACTTCTTTTAGCCAAAGAGCGAAGGCGCTTTTTCAGCCCGAGTAAGGTTTTGGATCCACTGGAGTGATCGCTGATCACATTACTGCCCTCTATGGACCAGATTTTAAGGCTGATTTCCCATGGGCCTCGCCCTGGGCGCATCACCCGGGCTTGGACCACGTAATCGGCTCCCAAAGCGCCGCCCAAATCGGCTGCACAGGTTGCGTTCAAACACGTCTCTCGAGCCTCTTCCTCTGTTTGCCCGGAAGCCATCAACAAACGCATCACAACGTCGGGTGTCACGAGTCGCAAGCGCCGATCCGCAGCTCTCAGCAGCGATTGCTCTAACTTATTTTGGAGATACGCCCGATCCGCTTCCCGATCCCCCGCACACAGAGACTCCGGGTAACATTCGACCGATGTCATGGCGAGAATCGGCTGCTGAGTGGGCATTGAGGTGATGAGCAACCACGGCAACATGGAAACGATCATCGAGCTTTAGCCCCCCCTGCAGATGAACAAAGGATCGCTTTGACCGCAAGGGTCCTCGTGGTGCGCCTCAGGCCGAATAGTAGGCCTGCATCGAACGGACAGGTAGGAAGGCGTCTTCACCGCCAGCGATCCCGCCCGCCGTGGCAATGGCTCCGGCGATCGTCGTGCAATACGCAACCCCGGCTCGCAGCGCTTCCTTCCGAATGACGGCACTGTCCTTGGCATCGGAGACACTTCCCGGAGTGTTCACCACGAGACTCACGCGATTGTGATGAATCAGATCGATGCAATCCAAGGCTCCCTGCCCCACTCGATGGACAAGAACAGCCTCAATGCCTGCCTGAGCCAGGACATCTCGGGTACCTTCCGTTGCATAGATTTCCCAACCGGCAGTGTGGAGTAACTCAGCCACCCTGACTGCCTCCCCTTTGTCTTCCTGGCGAACGGTCAACAACACCCCATTCTCACCCCGGAAACGCACGCCAGCGCCTCGAGTTGCCCGTGCAAAAGCAGAGTCAAAAGTCGTCGCAACCCCCATCACCTCGCCAGTGCTGCGCATCTCGGGCCCCAAAAGAGGATCTGCTCCCGGGAAGCGATCAAAGGGGAAAACCGCTTCCTTCACGGCAAAGTGCCCGACTTTTGGCTCGGGAATATCGAGTTCCTTTAACCTCTCACCAGCCATCACGCGGGCAGCGAGCCGAGCGATTTGCACCCCCGTGGCTTTGGCGACAAAAGGCACGGTGCGACTGGCTCTTGGATTGACTTCGATCACATAAACCTCGTCATCCTGCACAGCAAACTGAGCGTTCATTAAACCACGAACACCAAGTTCCCGAGCCAACGCGCCTGCTTGTTCTTCGATACGACTGACCACGTCGTCACTCAGGGTATGAGGCGGTAGACAACAGGCCGAATCACCGCTGTGTACCCCCGCTTGCTCCACATGTTCGAGGACGCCACCCACGAGACAACGTTCGCCGTCGTACACCACATCCACATCCACCTCGACCGCCCGATCAAGGAATCGATCGATTAACACCGGATGCTCTGGGCTGGCTTTGACCGCCTCCCTCAAATAACGAGCCAACTGGTCCTCAGAAAAGACGATCTCCATGGCCCGACCGCCCAAGACATAAGAGGGTCGAACGAGCACCGGAAAGCCGAGTCTCCGCACAACCCCCAAGGCCTCGTCAAGGTTGGTTGCGAGACCGGCGGGCGGCTGTTTGACACCAACAGCCTCCATCAGTTGGTTGGCTCGTTCCCGGTCCTCCGCTCGATCGATGGCGTCCGGGGAGGTCCCAATAATTGGGACACCAGCCTGCTCGAGAGGCACGGCGAGCTTTAAGGGGGTCTGTCCACCGAAC
>NZRT01000074.1 GCA_002696345.1 Myxococcales bacterium | reverse complement strand
CCTTGCCCAGCCGTCGTTTCAAAAATGGTCCGAACAGGAGGGTCACCGGCCAATAAGTAAGCCTCAAGGAGCGCGTCGGCGACTCGATTCAGTCCATCCGACTCCCGTCCGTCAGTGGCTGCGCCCGGATGCATGTTAAGGTCTTCGAGACCCAACTGATGACAGCGTTGAAGTTCGTGGGCNTAAGCTTCGATACTTCGTTCCAGTTTGTCAGGGTCCGGCGACGCAAGGTTGATGAGATAAGAATCATGCACGAGGACCGGCGGACCCCCTGCAGCGAAGCGCGCNGAGCAGAATGCATCGATCTCGTCAGGCTTAAGTGGCGGAGCGATCCATCGTTGGCTGGGTTTTGAAAAGATCTGCAGACAGTCGGCACCCGCCTGCTGCGCTTTATCGAATACAGAAGCTAAACCATTTTCAGCACTGGTTTGGCTCCCGAGGATCACGACGTCAGGGATTCCGTCGCATGTCCAAGGGTGTTCTGCATGCTCTCAACGGTGAGCAACCGTAGGGCTTGAGGATCATCCCGGAGCGCCAGGTAGTACTTCTGACGATCCTTCACGTGAAGCAGACAAGGGAAGTAGTCATTGGAGAGAAGGATGTGATTCATCAACAGTCGCCCGAGTTTCCCACTGAACTTAAAGAAGGGAAAGATCTCCATAAACTGTCGATGGAACATGACCGCACGCTTAATCGGNTGAGCCGAGGTCATCTTGTCTGACTCTTGATCCCGTACAAGCTTGTTCAGATGGTAACTGATTCGCTCAGGTTTCTGGATATCGTGAAGGTAAACCCGGTGGAGCATCACGTCGGTNCGGTATCGCCCNGGGGTCACCTTTGGCAGGCCGTCACAGAGCAGAACATGCAGTTCNCGGATAAACTCCACGTCGATCGCCTTGCCCTCTTTTGAGTGCTGCTGGACCAAACGAATCGCCATCTGATGATTTCGAATCTGCTGATAGAGCGGCATCAACGACGAATCGGTCACCACCCGCCGACTAAGCGCCGCGCTCATCTCAGCATATGTCACAACAATACCGTCCAAGCCGCTGTCATGAAAGATCCAAGCCAACTCGAGATTTCGCCGAAAGCGCTCGACTTTACGCTGCATGCGTTCAGGCAACTCGTAGCCTTCTGGCTCCATGAGTGCCAAAACCTCATCGGTCAAATCATCGATACGACGGTAATAGGGCCGAAAGTTGATCAAGGGAATGCTCCTAAGACGGGGGGCTTTATGTATGCTCAATCCTGAGTGTCAAGCACCGCTTGTAGCGCTTCCTTTGCTGACCACGGCTCAACCAAGGCTTCTTGCAGCGCACGAGCAACAAAAGTGAACTCATCCCGTCCCCTCTGGACGACCTCTCGAAGCAGGCCGGGCGCAGGAAAGATATTTTGCGGACTCAAAGGCCGCTTAAAAGACCACCAGTAGTCCGCCTCTTGCTCACTGCGTTGCACCTGACTCCGAATCANTTGCTGAGCAGGCAACCACAACGGCTGACGTAAAAGGTTCGGGGCAAAACCATCCAANCCAGCGATCANCACGTTACTCCGACCCAGAGATCCACTTTGGACTTCCCGGCGCAATGAGAGGACCGGTACGTTCTCAGCAAATCCACCATCGATGAGCCTGCTTAAACCGTGGGTTTGCATAATTTCAGTGAGCACGCTGTGACTCCGGTTATCCTCCCGNTCCACATCGTAGTGCAGAAGACCGGGAATTGAGGAACTGAAACCGAGGGCGTCGGCAACNTCCAACTGGCTGGTCAGCGCATCGCCCCCAAGNACCAAGGGCTGGAGCAAGCCNTCACCAACAAAGAACTCACCGATGAGACGAGTCATGTTAAGAATCAACCGACGCAGGGAACGTCGAGTCAGGGAGCCCTCNAAGAGGTGCTCATAANAATCCATCGCGTGGGGGGCTTCCCCGGCCAGACCACTGACGACGACCCGTAGCGGAATCACTGTTTCACNCATCCGAATCCAATGCCCNGTNTCGGTCTGCAAGCGTTCCCCCAAGCCGGCCCGCAGCATCAAGCGCAACGCACCGGGAATCGAGTATCGATTGTGCATGGACGAGACACTCAGAAGTCTCTTTTCACTCAACTCCTCTGTCATCAACAGCACGCTCTCGATGGAAAAGTCAGAGGAGAGACTCCGCATCGCAGCGACGATCGAGCCCATGGATGCACCCATCACCATGGCGGGACGGATTCCCAATCCTTCGAGGAGATCCAAGGCTCCCAAACTAATGTAAGAGACTCCCCCTCCACCACCGATGGCGAGCGCGAGCAACGGAGCGCCCCATTCTCGTCGCAAAGCTGGTTCCGGCAAGAGGCTTCGTTGACGATCGGATTCGAGTTGGAACAGCGGCCACAACTCGTGCAATGCACCCATGGCATCGGTCACGCCGACAGGACCATCCACCCACTCGAGACGATCCACCACTTCGTGGATTCGTTCAGTCAGAGCCCCTTCTCCGCCACCGATGGGGATACAATGGCCGTCGACCCACGTCTCGCGCAGGGTTCCACAACGTAGAACCATGCGTAAGAGTCGGTACGCATTGCGATCTTCCTCAGCCTGCTCAAGGCTATCGACCACGAGTCGACGATGGAGATCTCGCAGCACCTGCGGAGCGGGCAATGTCTCAGTCAACGGTCTCCTCCGCCAATCGAGAGGTGTTGGTCTCTCCATCGCCCGTTGGCATAATTGCCATGCTGTCAGTCTCTGCCCAATCTGTCAGCGTGTGACTGTTCGAACCATCGGTTTCTTCGACCGTCTTCTCGAATGTCATCGATGTACCGTCATCGGCTTGCCCCATCAGATCAAGCCACTGAGCGACAATCCCGTTTGGCCGAGACAAGGTCTGACGCCAACAAATGGATCGGTACGCGAGTGCCGGCCACAAATCCTTGAGCCGTTGCCCCTCTTCAAGGACGGACACCAAATCAGCGATGGATTCTAGACTTCGTAAGGCGCCGGCATATCGATCTGGAACGGGCAACCGACGAGCCATTTGAAGAACAGGTAGTCCCGCACAAAGGCATGCGGGAAGCGCGTCGTGGGGCAGAGAAAGCGCACCGTAGGCCTCGAGGCTTTCAGAAAGCAAAGCAATCCCACCTTTACGAAGCTGCAGAGCCAACCCCCGGGGTGAGCCAACCGTCCGAAACCTTAGGGGGGTCACACCTTGCCACTCATCGGAAATTTCAATCATTTCTGCCTGATGTGTCCGGTCGCCAATGAGCAAAATTTCTTCGACCCCCGGCAGTGCGGGTACCTGTTCGATCTCATCCAACAAGCCGTCCGACCGATGCACTGCGGGTAATATCAACCGTTTCGGGTTCAGCGCCGCAGGGTCGCCATAAAATCCCCGAGTTTCAGGTACTAGGTCCAAAATCACCAGCCGCTCTTGGGGGATTCCAAGTTCCATCATGCGACTCAGGACGAACTGATCAGGTACCACCACATGGGAAGCCAAATCGAGCGCTTCTCGCAAACGCCCCAGGTAATCGAGACAAACTTCCGCTCGAATTTCCCGCAAAACGTAAATGATCCGCAGGTCGTCTTGGCCCGCATGATGCAGCGCCATCGCAGTCAATGGGTCCGCAACGATCGCCGCTTGATAGCTTTCAGCGCGAAACTGACGTTGTAAGGCCCGTAGGTAACGTCCTTCCGCTGCAGTGACCGGACCATCGCCGAGGGGCACTCGGTACATCCGTCCCGGACCGTTTCGTTCCGTGTAGCGCTGCCCACTCCGACGAGGTGCAACCAAGTCGATGGTCCAATGCTGTCGAAGCAATCGAGCCAGCCCGTGAAGATAACGAGACGCCGCCCCCCCCGAGGGCACAGGACCAAAGTAAGCGACAAGCGCTCTTGCCTCAACCATCGCTAGCGTACAGGTCGAACTGCTCAGGATGGTAACTTCCCTTCGGATGAATCCGCAGGTCGCAGTTCACCTGCTGACCCAACTCCGTGATGTTGGCGAGGAACTGGTCGACCATCACATCATGAACCTCGGGGTGCACATTAGCCACCAAAGCGGCAGGCCGTAGCTGGCGTGCCCTTGCAGCGAACTCTCCCATCACTTCATAGGCGACGGTGAGTCGGCTTTTGATGATCCCGCGACCGTCGCAGGTAGGGCATGTTTCGCTCAACTGTCGAGCCAACGATTCGCGCACCCGTTTCCGGGTTAGCTCCATCAAACCCAACTCGGTCATCGAGTGGATCTGCGTACGAGACCGATCACCAACAAGGGCTTCCTCCATCGCTTCGAGGACTCGCTGTCGATGCTCTTCTTCTTCCATATCGATAAAGTCCACCACAACGATTCCACCCAGATTCCTGAGCCTCAACTGCTGAACAATCTCGGGAATGGCCTCAAGATTGGTCCGCAGGATGGTTTCGCTCGGCTTCGTCTTGCCCAGATACGAACCTGTATTCACATCGATCGCCGTCAATGCCTCGGCTTGATCGATAACGATAGAGCCCCCACTGCGTAGCCAGACTTTGCGGACGAGGGCTCGAGTAATCTCCTGTTCAATTCCTACAGCCTGGAACATGGGATCGGAGCGGTTCCACATGCGAAGCCGATGATTGTGACCGGGGTCGAAGGCTTCTAGGAAGGTCTTTGCCCGTTGAGCGTCTTGGTCCGTATCGACAAAAATTTCGAAAGCGTCCGTCGTCAACATGTCCCGTAACGCCCGCACACAAAGCCCGCTGTCCTCATGAATCAACCGTGGACCGCCGCCACGTTCGACCTCCCCTCGAACACGCAACCACAAACGTCCGAGTGCTTCCATGTCTCGAGCGGCTGCTTCCTGATCAATACCTTCAGCCGCTGTCCGTGCGATATACCCCATCTGATCTGAACGCAGTGATTCCACGAGCAGTCGAAGGCGCTCTCTTTCTTCTTCGCCAGACAAGCGGCGACTGATGCCCACGTGATCGCTACCGGGCATCAGCACAAGATAACGACCGGGAAGTGTGAGTCGACACGTTAATCGGGGACCTTTTGTGGAAATGGGCGCCTTCTGAATCTGCACGAGAAGCTCTTGGCCTGTCTTCAAGATGGATTCGATCGGCGGCGGCTCCTCATCGGGTCCATTTCCTGCGAGATCCCCCACATACAAAAAGCCTGCACGCTCGAGACCCACATCGACGAAGGCTGCTTGCATACCTGGCATGACCCGAACGACTCGACCGAGATAAAGATTACCGACACAGGACCGCTCGTGTGCGTACTCAATTTCGAGATCGACAACCTGATCGCTCTCGGTCTTGGCAACCCGAGTGAGACCAGCCAAACTTGAAATGTAGAGCTTATTGGACGCGGGCATGGCAACTCCCCCGCTGGGCTAACACAAAAACAACAACGACCGGCAGCCCGGTCGTCGAGGAAAGTGCAGCAGGTGTGTGTGTGTGCCCGAGTTCGTCCGTCTCGTAAGTGTCGCCGCGCCTTCACGCTTAGTGGAGCAAGGGGTATGCCAAGCTCTCAAGTGTCTGTTTTTGCTTTCAACGAGGTGCTTTATCCAGCGCATTTTGCAACCAACTGTGCAATTTTTGGGCAGTTTGGACTAACCGTTCATCGCATCCAAGAACTCTTGGTTGCTCTTGGTCTGCTTCATCTTCGAGAGCAGAAACTCCATGGAATCGATCACATTAAGGGAGTGGAGTAACTGTCGTAATATCCAAACTCTCTGAAGCGCCGTCTCGTCCATGAGCAGCTCCTCCTTACGGGTGGCGGACTTGTTAATATCCAAGCACGGGAAAATCCGCTTCTCCATCAGCTTACGATCAAGGTGCAACTCACAGTTACCGGTTCCTTTAAACTCTTCAAAGATCACCTCATCCATTCGAGAGCCCGTATCAATCAACGATGTGGCGACAATCGTTAATGACCCGCCTTCCTCAATATTCCGAGCTGCGCCGAAGAAGCGCTTCGGTTTCTGAAGGGCATTGGAATCGACACCACCGGAGAGGATTTTACCGGAGGCAGGCACTACCTGATTGTAGGCTCGAGCCAACCGAGTGATCGAGTCTAAAAGAATCACCACATCTCGCTTGTGCTCGACCAATCGACGGGCCTTCTGAATGACCATTTCGGCAACTTGTACATGCCGAGTCGCCGGTTCATCAAATGTGGAACTGATCACCTCACCTCGCACCCCCCGCACCATGTCAGTCACCTCTTCAGGGCGTTCGTCGATCAGCAAAACGATCAAGTGCACCTCTGGGTGATTACGAGCAATCGCATTGGCGACGTCTTGCAGAAGTACCGTCTTTCCAGCCCGTGGCGGAGCGACAATCAGCGCTCGCTGTCCCTTACCAATCGGGCTCAGCAAATCGATGATCCGACAACTCATCCCATCAGGGTCCGTTTCGAGGTGCAAACGCTCGTTCGGGTAAAGTGGTGTTAAATTTTCAAAGCTGAGCTTGAAGCGATTACTTTGGGGTTGATCTCCGGTGACTTCGTCGACCTTGAGAAGAGCATAAAACTTCTCGCCCTCTTTGGGAGGCCGCAAACAACCACGAATCGCATCTCCGGTACGCAAATTGAAACGCCGAACCATGGTTGGCGAAACGTAAATATCCCAGTCTGAACTGGTGTAATCCGAGGAGCGAAAGCGCAACATCCCATAGCGTTCGGGCATCACTTCAACGACGCAATCGCTGACCATGATGCGACCCCCCGCCTCGAAGTGAGCCTCGAAAATATTGGCTACCAACTCTGCCCAACGGTAATCATCGGGATCCTCAATCGACAACTGCGTCGCCAACTCTGTTAGTTCCCGGGTCTTTTTAGCGATCACTTCAGCGAAGATAATCTCTTTACCCAAAGGCGTCTTCTTCGCCGCGCCGATCTCGGCGTCTGGATCGATATCTTCCATGTTGGGTAGACCACCACCCCGACGACGGCGGTTTCGTCGCCCTCGGTTCCCTCCGCGCTTGTGGTCCCGGTTACCAGATCCGCTGTGACGGTTCCCTCGTCGACGACGACTCTTCGACTCCCCATCCTGTTGTTGAGATGGTTGCCCCGGTTCGGGGGCGGCGGCTGCCTCGGAAGACGCCTCAGCTTTCGGAGCAGGCGAAGGAGAAGCTGCACTTGGTTCCGGCGCAGCCGCAGCAGTTACGGTCTCTTCAGACATTTTGGCCTCGTGTCGCAGCGCCCAACAGGGCTCCGCATTTACATGGTTGGATTGGTCACCCCCCACACAAAGCACGGCGGGAGGACAGCGACGTCGTTAAACGGGTCTCGAGTACGATCTGCCACCGGAGTTACGGCAGGGTCAAGCACCAACTGCGGTCGGAAGCCCTGTTTGAGCCTCCGGGAGTTCGACGCCGTGGGCAGGAAGTGCACTTTGACGCTCAGTGGAGACCAGTCGGTAGTTACGGGCATCAGCGAACACCGCGTGCAACAACTGGTTGTTCAAGGCATGACCGCTGCGGTGAAGAACGAGATGGCCCACAAGCTTCTCACCGGCCAACGCAACGTCACCGATCGCATCCAGAACCTTGTGTCGCACAAACTCATCAACGAAGCGTAAGCCATCAGGGTTGAGGATGGAAAAGTCATCGACGACGATGGCATTGTCCAAACTTCCCCCCAGAGCGAGTCCCATAGAACGCAGCGCTTCCACTTCTCGCTTAAACGCGAAAGTACGGGCGCTTGCGATTTTCTGAACAAAGTCCAACTCACTGAAATCGAAGGTGAAGAGGTGGCGACTGATCAAAGGGTGGTCATAATCCACTCGGGCAGAGATTCGAAAGCGACTCGACGGCTCAAAGCGCGCCCACGCATCGCCGTCACGTACGGTCACTGCGCGACGAACCACCATCAGTCGTCGGCATCGCTGCTGACGGCGAGTTCCCGCCTCAAGTATCGCCTGAATCCAGGGCTGGCTGGAGCCATCGAGAATGGGAATTTCGGGTCCATCGACGCAAACCTGTACATTGTCGACGCCGACCCCGTAGAGAGCGCTCATCAAGTGCTCGATGGTCGCTACTCGAACCTCGCCCATTCCGAGCGTCGTGCAGAGCCGTGTATCAACGACGCGATCATAGGCCGCTGGAATCACCGGCTGTCCTTCGAGATCGGTCCGCTGAAAGACGATGCCATTCCCTGCCGGAGCCGGGACCAGTTGCACAGTGACGGGCTGCCCACTGTGCAAACCCGTGCCTTTCATGCTTACCATACGCTTTAAGGTACGCTGTACTAACATGGGTATCCTACGGAATCGTTCACTCAACGAGACAGCAAAGAGCATGCCTGGACGCCCGTCTGCCCTGGTAAGCACTGATTCCACAAGATTATTGTACTCGGTCAAAGCTCGTAGCAACTTTTCAGAACAGGGTCTGTCCTGGTCGCTGCCTAAATATTAGGCAGCAAACTCTGTCCCGCTGAACCGAAGGCACCCCAATGCTTTTTTGCCACCGACGTCGCCACACGCCCCCGAGGACTTCTCTTCAGAAATCCGATCTGAATCAGATAAGGCTCGCAGACATCTTCGAGGGTGCCCGACTCTTCGCCAATCGCTGCAGCCAAGGTGTCGATTCCCACCGGTCCACCCTCAAAGGTCTCGATCAAACGACGAAGGTACTCGTTATCGAGCGCGTCCAAACCAATTTCGTCAATACCGAGTCGAGTCAGGGCGTGCTGTGTGATCGATAGGTCCAACAAGCCCTCTCCTTCGACCTCAGCAAAGTCACGGACCCGCCGAACCAATCGATTCGCAATTCGTGGTGTCCCGCGGGACCGACTCGCTAATTCAGCGGTCGCTTCCGGGTCGATCGACACGCCGAGGATACCGGCGGACCGCTGAATAATCCGCATCAAATCGTCCACGCCGTAGTATTCTAAGCGAGCTGGGTAGCCAAAGCGATCCCTCAAAGGTCCCGTCAAGAGGCCACTGCGAGTCGTCGCGCCGATTAATGTGAAAGGCTCCAATGTGATTGGGACGGTCCGAGCACCAGGCCCCTCGCCGATCACAACATCGAAGCGATAATCTTCCATCGCTGAATATAAGTTCTCCTCAACGGCGGGACTCAAGCGATGAATTTCATCAATGAAGAGGACGGCTCGCGGTGGCAACGAAGTCAGGATACCGGCAAGGTCGCCCTTTTTTTCCAAGGAGGGTCCAGAGGTCACGACAATTTCCGCTTCGAGCTCGGCGGCGATCACGTGAGCTAAACTCGTCTTACCGAGACCCGGAGGTCCGTAAAGTAGCACGTGATCAAGAGCGTCCCCGCGCCGAACGGCGGCGGTCACAAAGACTTTAAGATTATCAACGATTCCGGCCTGCCCAACATATTGAGCAAAGTTTTCGGGTCGGAGCGCTCGCTCGTAAGAAGCCTCACCCTGCAACATCGCCCTCTCAACCGTTCGTTCGTCTGTCATCTTCGAGCGCCTGATCTCAGTCGTTCCAGAGCACGGGTAAACAAAGCGGTGAAGCTGCTCTCAGAATTTTCTTCAAGCACGCTTTCAACCACAGGCAAAATCTCTTTCATCTTGAAACCAAGATTGACCAGTCCACTCTCTAGATCGGTACGATGAGGATGAGCAGAACCACCCTTTCCTTCCACGACACGGCCGGTCTCACCAGCGATTGCTGGGACTTTCTCCCCAAGCTCCATCACCATCCGTTGCGCCAAGCGTTTACCCACACCCGATGCCTGGCTGAGGTATTTTATATCTTCCCTACGTAACGCTTGAGAGATCTCCACTGCCGTAAAGGCCGAGAGCATATTTAAAGCAATACGGGGCCCAAGTCCGTTGACGCTCAGGAGTGTCTCGAAGATTTCCAGGTCCTGTCGATCGGCGAATCCGATCAAGCGAATAGCGTCGTCTCTCACCTGGGTATGGACCCACACCTCAACCGCGTCCCCAGGGACACCAATTTGTGGCGGCAATGACGTAGGAACGGCGCATCGGTAACCGACGCCGCCACAACTGATGATCAACTGATCTTCATCTTTGAAGCGCAACTGTCCTTCAAGGAAACGAATCACACTGGTGCTCCCTGACAAGCCATCAAATCAATCCACGCTTTTTCGCAAGCTCTTCCCACGCTTTCCTGCCTTTTTTTCCGCTTTTTTTCGGACGGTCGGCTGCACCGCCAACCGGACCAAGCGCCAAGGCGATCGCCAAGGCTAAAGCATCCGAGGCATCTTCCTGAGCAACCTCCGGTAAAGCGAGGAGTCGACGCACCATCTCGGCAACCTCTGCCTTGCCACTACGCCCCCTCCCAGTCACCGCTTGTTTCACCTGCATCGGACCGACCTCATCCACAGGGAGCCCTCGCTTCGAAGACATCCCAACCAAAGCTCCTCTCGCCTGCCCTAAAGCCAAAGCACTCCGTACATTGTGAACATAGATCGCACGCTCTACAACCACACGGTGGGGATCAAACTCATCCAGCAATGTTTCGAGATGCTCAACCAGCATCCCGAGCCGAACAGCAAGGGGCTTTTTCGCCGGCAAAACCCACACCCCATTGTCCACATGGATCAACTTTCGACCCTGGTGGTCCACAAGCCCCCAACCGCAGAGACGAGTCCCGGGATCAAGCCCAAGTATACGTTGTCTGGAATCCCCCTCAGGCATCAAATACCGACATGAGTTCCTCGGTAAGTTCGAGGTTGTGACTGACCCGTTGAACATCATCATCGTCTTCGAGCCGATCGATCAATCCAAGAACCGTTTTCGCCTGCTCGACGCCGAGAGTCACGGTCGTCGAGGGCACCTGAACGACTTCGGATCGATCCGGTGTGATCCCAGCATCCGCCAGCGCATCGATGAGCGGGATGTAATCGTGGAATGAACATGAAATCTCAAGCCCACCCATTTCGTCTTCGACAGCATCCTCAGCTCCCGCTTCGATGGCGGTCATCAGGACGTCATCGAGATCAAATCCCTCTCGCCCCTCGAGCCACGCTTTGCCCGTCTTGCTAAAGAGGTAAGCCACACTACCGTCGGTTCCTAAACTCCCTCCCCCTTTATTGAACAGCGCCCGAACATTGGCAGCGGTACGGTTACGGTTGTCCGTCAGAACCTCAACGAGGAGTGCTACACCGTGGGGAGCGTAGCCCTCATAAATCAGCTCCACATAATCTTGACCCTCTAGATTGCCCGCCCCTCGGTCGATGGCCCTCTGGAGTGTATCCTTTGGTACGTTTTGACTCTTTGCGAGAACGATTGCCTGTCGCAAACGAGGATTGGAGTCAGGATCTCCCCCCCCCAAACGAGCGGCGACTTGCACCTCCCTCAGCGTCTTTGTCCAAAACTTCGCCCGCTTGGCGTCTGCACGCCCCTTTTTGTGCTTAATATTTGCCCATTTACTATGACCCGCCATCCACCCGTCTCTCCATTTTCACAACAGCGCATAGCGCAGTCAGTGACCGGGGTGAACCCTTCAGACGGTCCTGCGCCGTCGAATGGCTCCCACCAAAATCAGCAGGCTCAATATTGACCACAAAGAAGCAGGGGAACTGGAGCATCCATCGGCAGGCACGGGAGGGGGAGGGGGCGCAACGGGTGTGGGATCGACCAAGTCGATAACCACAGACGAAGGCATAGACTTGTGCCCCATTTGATCTGTGACAACGAGCACGAACCGGTAGGTCGCTGGCATCGTCGCAATGAAACTTGGACGATCACTGTCCGCCCCGACCAAATCGTAGACAACGGGTCCACCGACCTGAGTCCATTGATAGGTAATCACATCTTCAGGGTTGGGATCGAAGGAAAGTGTCCCATCCAGTGCAACCTCTGTTTCGTCACCGGCCACAAGGCTCAAGTCCTGGTTCTCACCCGCCATCGCTACCGGTGCCACATTGACAACGTTGACGTGAAATTCTGCCGGCCTTGAACTCAGCGAACCGTTGTTCACAATGAGTTCAAAGATGTAATGCCCCTGCTTTAATGGACGAACCCGAGCGATCGATTGGGTAGGACTCACCACCTCTATTTGTCCCGCCTCTGGTGGACCATCGACGAATCGCCAATGGTAGAACAACTCACCACCATTGGGATCGTAACTGGGGGTTCCATCCAACTCGACGTCCCCCGGAGCGCGCTCGACGTCTCCTTGGACCACAAGTGCGACGGGTGCATGTCGATTGACAGTCACCCGAAGGTCAAACGTTTGGAATGCCCGTGCTCCATCGGCATCTTGAAACGCCAATCGAACGGGAACCTCGAAGCCTGGCGCCTCATCGGCACGCCAACTAATCTCGCCGTCCTCTAAGGTCATGGTCTCAGGACCTTCAACCAACTCCAAAGTCAGTTGGTCGGGACTTTCCAAGTCGGTTCCTTCGGGTCGGTAAGTCCAACGTTCTCCCTGGGCGATGTCGAGTTCAGGCTGCGTCGTAAAGGTTGGCGGGCGATTCATCTCGTGTACCGTGACACGCACCGTCGTCTCATCCTCCAAGGGATCCTCGCCATCATCGCGAACCTCAACGGCATGGAACCGAATCTCATGCTCACCCACTTGGTCCAAGCTCGGCGTCCAGCGAAGCTTTCCAGCAAGCGCTTGATAGGTTGCTCCTCGGGGAAGACCATCCACCGTAATTTCCAACTCATCGTCGTCAGGCTCGGTCACGCCGATCCTCAAGCGGACCTGCTGTCCCACAAAGACATCGACTGGATCCAACTCGTCCCAGGTCGGCGGCGCGTTGGAGGCAAAGTTGATCAACGTGGCGCGCTCGGAATCAGCAAGCCCTTCCAACGCAGCATCAGGCAACTGGGCGAGGGTACGTGCCTCCTCAAAAGAAGCGTCTCGATTGCGATCCTGAATAGCGAAGAACAGCAGGGTCACCTGACCGCCTGCTGGAACAGTCACATTGTTCCAAGTAAAGGAGAGGTTGTCCCTGTTACGCACAATGGAGGCAATTCGGTGGCGGGCGTTTTCATCTTGGAAGACGTACGCCAGGCTGGGATCTCCACCACCATTCGAAGAGTCATCGGTTGCAACCCAGGTGTCGGTATTCTCGAAGTTGGTATCTCCGTCCGAGCTCCCCGTTGAAACGGTACTGCTGTCACTGCCAAGATTGCCGTTGATCAAGATGTTAACGTTTTGATCCTGCTGCCCTGGATTCCGGATGATCGTGAGATAGCGTCCGTAGTTTCGCAGGTTGGCGTTGGGGTTGCTCTGCGGCACCCAGAAGGCACGCTGAACACGCAAGTTACCCATCACAACCTCACCACTACGAGTCCCTCGACCATTGAGTTCGGTCTGCATCTGGGCATTGGAAAAGCGAACGTTGTTGATGTTGAGATAGAACATTCCATCCCAAGCGTCATTGGTTCCGTTGCTCAGGTACCAGTAGGGCTGATAGCAATCCCAAATGAAATTATCCTGGTCGTTGACGCGGAAATTGGCAGTTGCAGGCAGCGCGAGAAGCAGAGTTGCAATGACAACAAGAAGCCGATTCATGTTATGCTCCGTGGACAGCCCGCAGTGTAGACCGCCCTGCCTATGAGTTCAACTCACTGGATTCGGGAAAGCAATCGCTGCGTTTGCAGCGCACATAAAGTTCGAGTCGGTGGTCGATAATCTCGAAGCCACGGCTGGAGGCAACCTGGCGTTGGAGTTGCTCGATTTCCTCGTTATCAAACTCCCAAACCTTACCACATTCACGGCAAATGATGTGATCGTGGTGCCCTTCAGCCGCCGATTCAAAGCGCTGGACGCCATCACCAAACTGTCGGGATTCCGCCAAACCCGCATCGACCAACAAGCGGAGTGTTCGATAAACCGTCGCCGTACCGATTCCATCTTCACGCCCACCAATCCGGACATAAAGTTCCTCGGCGCTCACGTGATCGTCGGATTTCAACAGGGCGAACAAAACTTTTTCTCGCTGACGGGTCAGCCGTAGCCCCCGGGATTTAAGCACCTGCCGAAATCGCGCCATCTGCTCGTCGATGACCGTCGAATCCATCCAACCCTCCGAATCCCTGCTAACACAGCTTGAGTCCTCTGAACACCGCTCGACGAACTCGTTTTTGCTATCATCTTCAACGAATGGAACTAGTAGTGAGTTCGAAGTCCGATACCGTAATCCAGGAGGATTGGATCCGGTCCATCAACCACTAGAAACCACGCTCCGCCCACTTCAAGACTTAAGCTGATCTCTGTGGCGAAATAGTGTTCGTAACCGATACGCAACGCCGGTGCGACGAGACGCGTGGGATCGACGTAGCCGCTCGGCGGATTGGTCAATTGCCAATAGGAAAATGCAGCTGCAAAATAGGGACGGCGACGATCCTCCAAAAGATCATAACGAATCCCAGCGTCGACCCGAGCTGGAAACAGGCTCCGCCCGGTCGTACGAAAGGATTGGGCATAACCAACGGTTGCCCGATACGTTCCTTTCCAGTTCCCGACGCCCATGCGGTGCTCACCCTCGATGCCCAGACTGTACTGACCTCCCAGGGTCAACTCATCATTCGCACTCGTTCCGGTCGCAACGAGCCCAATGGTCGACCCTGCATACTGGGCTTCGGCCACGGATGCCCCCCCCATAACGATCACAATAGACACGAAGAAACGCATTTCAGGATCCCATCTGGGGTCGTTTTGCCACACAAACATCGATAAGAATTCGGGTCAGTCGCAACAAACCAGCCCCCAACTCTTTACGGCGAACCCGCTCATGGGCTCCATGGAGCGTCGCCAACTCTTCGCTCGTGATCATGATGGGCGTGATCCCGTAGACATAATCGACGCCTGCCTCTCTCAAAAAGGAGCTATCGGTACTTCCTGGACTGACGACGGGCACCACAACACCACCGGTCAAATGCCGCTCGAAGGCGCCGAAAAGCTGGCTCGTCCAAGGCGATGCCGTTCCCTGGGTAATATCGATCACTTCGATCTTCACTCCGTCGACGGCAAGGCGCTCTTTGACGGACTCAAGAAAGGCCGCTGAATCCGTCCCTGGCAGCGTCCGACAATCCAAAACTGCGCTCGCTTTTGACGGCACCACGTTCGGGCGGGGCCCACCGGCTTGAAGCGAGGTGACAACGCACGTGTTTCGAACCGAAGCATTGGAAGAACGCCGACGGGTCATTGCTCCGGTCACAAACCAGCCCCGCTCCATAAAAAATGCTTTGGGAAACCCCGCTCCGACCGCCGTCCTTCGCAGCATCTCTCGAGCTTCTGGACGCAACTCAATATCGAAGGGCTGAGCTCTTAGACGAGCAAGGCCTTCCGTCAGATCCTGAATCGCAAATCCAGGCCAAGGCTGACTCGCGTGCCCGGACTGACGCGTGACGCGCAGCCGCAGCCAATGATGTCCCCGCTCTGCGGCGCTCACTGCCCACACATCTTGGCCTGGTCGGAGAAGATCTTTCAAACCAAAGCCCCCCTCATTAATACCATATTCGGGCACCTCACCGAACAGAGCCTCTAGATTCTTCGCCAACCAACGCGCCCCACGCCCCAGGTCCTCCTCGTCGGGAACCGCAGCGAAATAGACGGCTCGATCCAGACGATAGCTCTTCGACTGGGTCGCTAAGCGTTTCAACTGCACCATAGTCATGGCCTGGATCGCCAGCATCCCCTTCATATCGAGGGCGCCGCGACCCCAAATCTCGCCCGCCTCTTCCCGGCCGCTGAAGGGCAAGTCTCTACTCCGCCACTCCTCGGCGACAGCAGGAACAACATCGGTATGGCCTAGGAGGAGCAAGGGTCGTTTCCGGGGGTGCTTCGGCTTGAGCCCTGCAATAACCGCAGGTCGTCCCGGAAGACCTTCAATGTCTTGAACCCTGGCGTCGATGCCGTGCCCCTTAAAGAAATCGACGAGGACCTTGGCTAAAGCCGCCTCGCCGCCCTGCGCCCCCTCAACAGTTGGGGGATTTACACTCCGGACCTGAATGAGATCCCGGGTCAGTTTCACCACCAACTCCAGATCGTCCTGCGTGACCTCCGGCCGAACGAACTCAGCCAGGGATGGAGGCTCTGGAACGGCCGGCCCCGTCGTGGCGCAAGCCGTCAAACAACACAGAAGCAAAGTGTTTGTTCTCATGGGCGTGGGATAGTGGAAACACTCAAAAAAGCCAAAGGAGCGACGACTGCCGCTCCCATGGTACCGAGGGGGGGACTCGAACCCCCACAGGAAATACCTACTACCACCTCAAGGTAGCGCGTCTACCAATTCCGCCACCTCGGTATTGCAGCGCCTCTACGGGCGCCAACCCAAGCCGTCAAGGATTCTCAGGCTTCGGGGAGTCATCGCCCGAAGGCGCAGGCGCTTTCGTGTCTGCCGGCACAGGAGCTTTGTCCTCAACCTTCACTTGGACTTCATCGCCTGGTTGGTCTTCACTGGTCTCCTCGCCCTCAACGGGTGCTGTTTGCTCCGTCGGCGGCTTGGCGTCTCCCGACATAACCGAACTGCCACCGCTTTTTGCAGCAAGAAGGACTGAGGTCACCATGAAGAAGATGGCAATGATCGCAGTCAAACGCTCCATGAAGACGTTGGCACTCTGTCCCGTTTGCCGCACCGACGACCCACCACCAATCTCACCGCCACCCTCGCGACCGCTCTGAAGCAGCACAACGCCGATGAGAATAAGACACACGGTGACGTGGACGATGGTAAGAAATGTATCCACTGAAAGGCTCCTAGCTCCGCTCACCGGCCGCTGCTGAAACGATCGCCGCAAAGGAGTCTGCCTTGAGGCTCGCTCCCCCGACCAAGGCGCCATCGACACCTTCTCGGGCCATCAATTCCGCCGCATTGGCTGGTTTGACCGAGCCCCCGTATAGGATACGAAGGGCACCCGCAACCGTTTCTGAAACGTGATTTTGGACCCAGTTCCTCGCCCAAGCATGCGCTTGCTCTGCTTGTTCGGGACTTGCCGTGCGTCCTGTCCCGATGGCCCAAACGGGCTCATAGGCTAGCGTGAGGCGGGACCAGTCCTCGCCTTGAAGCTTCCAAGTCGCACTCGAAAGTTGCTGTTCGAGGATTCCCTGCGTCTCACCGGCATCCCTTTCAGCTTCCGTCTCACCAAGACACAACATGACGTCGAGTCCAGCCCGCAGGCCAGCCTCTACCTTGGCCGCAACGATACGCTCATCGTCGCCAAAAACATGTCTTCGCTCGCTGTGACCCACCAAGACGAAACGGACTCCACACGAGCGAAGCTGGGGACCGCTAACGGCTCCCGTAAAAGCGCCTCCGTCCTCACTGTGAAGATCCTGGGCACCGAGTTGAAGTCGGGTCCCCTCAAGTTTATGCCCAGCGGCTGCAAGGAAGGGATGACTCGGAATGATACCTACATCCACTGTACGGTGGCGCCCGGTGGTCCGAACCACTTCTTGCGTCAACTGCAATGCAGTCGACGCCTGTAAATTCATCTTCCAGTTACCGGCAACGAAGGGGCGTCGGTTCATCTTAGAGCTCCAAAGCACGAAGACCGGGAAGTTGCTTGCCTTCTAACAACTCAAGGCTCGCTCCCCCGCCTGTAGACACATGGTCAACGGATGCGGCCAATCCGCTTTGATTGAGTGCAGCGACTGAATCGCCCCCTCCAACGACGGTGTGGCCTTCGCAGTCTGCAACCGCACGAGCCACTGCAAGAGTGCCAGCGGCATAGTCTGGCCATTCGAAGACACCCATCGGTCCATTCCAAAATAGAGTTCGACTCTGAGCGATGCGCTCACTGAATAATTCGGCAGTTTTAGGACCGATATCCAAGCCCATCACGTGGCTCGGTATTTCTTGACCTGAAACCGGTAGTATCGGCGCCTCTTTATCGAAGGCCTCCGCTCCCCGGTGATCGACGGGAAGATAAATTCTCACGCCCGCTTTGTCCGCTCGGTTCATCAATTCTCGAGCCCAATCGAGCCGATCCGATTCGATCCGACTCTTTCCAACCGAGCCCCCTTGAGCGGCCAGGAAGGTGTAGGCCATGGCCCCACCAATGCAGACTTCATCAACCAATTGAATCAACTGGTCGAGCACACCGAGTTTATCACTGACTTTTGCCCCACCGAGGACGGCAAGGAATGGACGCTCGGGCCGACTCAACAGTTGTCGAAGTTGAGCGGCTTCTCGCTCGAGCAAGAAGCCTGGGGCACGAGCATCACTCGGAAACTCGCTCACAGCGGCAACAACACTCGCTGCTTCCCGATGACAGACCCCAAATGCATCATTCACGTAAAGATCCATCCCCTGCATCAGCGACTCGGCATAAGCGGTATCATTTGCCTTCTCTCCAGGGTGAAATCGGAGATTCTCCAAAAGGATCACATCCCCTGGCTGCTGCAGTCCAAGAACCGCTTGGACATCTTCCCCAATCGAGTCCGAAATGAAGGTCACTTGATGATCCAACAGTTCAGCGAGACGGCTCGCAACGGGCTCGAGACTCAAGGCATCCACGAGTTGCCCCTTGGGTCGGCCTAGATGAGAACCGAGGACCACCTTCGCTTTTCGGTCGATAAGGTTCTCGATGGTGGGAAGGGCCGCACGAATTCGAGCATCATCGGAAACGGCGCCTTCCTGAAGGGGAACGTTGAAGTCGACGCGAACGAACACGCGTCGTCCAGCGACGTCGAGACGCTCGAATCGAGTCACTGGGAGCGTCCGAGTCGACCAATATGGTGCACGAGATCAACCATACGGGCTGAAAAACCCCACTCGTTATCATACCAACTCACGACCCGGAGCAGATGATCCCCATTGGTCGCGGTCAAACCTGCATCGATGATCGAAGAATGTGATGTACCGATCAAATCACTGCTAACGATAGGGTCGTCCTCAACCCGAAGTACACCGGCTAGATCGCTCTGCGCAGCCTGGCGGAAGGCATCATTAACCCGCTCTGCAGTCACGGGAGCCTTCGTCGTGATGACTAAGTCGATCATGCTGACATCGATCACTGGCACACGAACAGCCATACCATGGATCGCCCACTCCGCTTCCGGAAACACCAACTTCAAAGCACTCGCAGCGCCTGTACTGGTCGGTACAATATTGGCGATCGCTGCACGGGCCCGCCGGTAATCTTTAGGGTGGGGCAGATCGAGAAGTTGCTGATCATTGGTCACAGCATGCACGGTGGTCAGGGTTCCGGCAACGATCCCAAAGGAGTCATCAAGGACTTTCACGACAGGTGCAAGACAGTTGGTCGTGCAACTCGCATTCGAAAGAACTCGATTTTCTTCATTCGCAAGGTGTTGGTTTAATCCGTAGACAATGGTTGCATCCGCATTCTTTCCAGGTGCGCTGATGATCACTCGGCCAGCGCCAGCCTCTAAATGCTTAGCGGCCATCTCCCGAGTCGTGAAACGCCCCGAACATTCCAAAACCACATCGATGTTCAGTTCTTTCCACGGCAACTTCGATGGCTCAAACTCAGCCAGTAAATGAGGCGATTGACGTCCTAAGCGGAAGCCCTGGCTCGTCCGTTCAGCCTCAAGGCAACGACCGTGGGCTGAATCATAACGAAGCAAATGGACCAGTTGGTCATGATCCCCTGGATCGTTGATCGCTACAAGTTCGACAGCCTCATCCTCGGCGAGCATACGGGCAACACATCGCCCGATTCGCCCAAATCCATTCATCGCAATACGCATGACATCTCCCCTGGTGCGGGGGGGTCTTAGGACTTGACCTCGGATGGGTCAACAGGTGCGTAATCTTCGGTGACCTCAGCGATTAACTCGGCGCTAATCGCCAGGATCTGCGCTGGTGTGTATCCGTTATCCCGCAACTCCCGGTAAAGACTCTTCGCCAGAATCTCATGNGCCTTACCCGCAGGCGCTTCCACCATTCTTGCTACCCCAGTAACCACAATGCGCTCCCGTTCCCACCCGTCTTGCCACTCCGGAGCAGCCCACTGCAATGTCACTGATTTTTCGCAGCTTTAACTAGTGGCTGGGAAGGGGACCTCGCAGCATCCAGACGGAACCATAATGGTGCAATCGACCTGCTCGGCGGCCCGCCTCGTCGCCCACTCCGAGGTAGAGATCAATATGACCTGGCCCCTTAATCGCTGCCCCTTTATCCTGTGCGAGAAGGATTCGCCAACCNTGGCCGGTGAGGTGGCCATCTGAATTTAGTTGAGGAACCTTTGCGAGTAGAACGGCTCCAAGAGGAATGACTTTCGGGTCCACTGCAACGGACAGATGCGACACGACGACCTCGCCCCCTGCACCGATCGGTCCCACAGGACCCGTGCGAAAAAAGGTGTAGCTCTNACACTGGTAAAGAAGTTCNGAGACTTNCTCGGGGTNCTTCTCNGCCCAGGCTTTGATGGCTTGCATCGAAATCTCTGACTTGGAAATGGCTCCCCGTTCGACCAGGAGACGGCCGATGCTGGTGTATTGGTGCCCGTTCTTTCCGCCATAGGCTAAGAGGATCCGTTCNCCATCCTTGAACTGAACATANCCACTGCCTTGAACATGAAGAAAGAAGTTACTCATTCGGTCCGCCGTCCAGGCGATCTCCAANCCNNGCCCNTCGAGACCACCGTCCTCATCGATCTGCTGACGAGTCAGATAAGTCCCCTTCGGATCCCACTCGGGTGGATGCCGATAAAGTGGGTAGGGGTACGCCTCACTCCGTTGGCGCGCAGCCTCGATAACGGGACTGTAGTAACCGGTNAACTGCACGTTCCCAAACCCATCGAAGCCAGCGAGGCGCTGCCCCCTCAAANCCCGAGGNAGGGGACGGTTGCCCGGCGTCTTCGACCAGGTNACTAATCGTNTGATNACGGCTTCCAANTCCGGTTNCTTGGGNCTCCGCCTCTGCCGAATTCGCTCGTGGGCAACCAACGCTGTTGTCAGGTTGACTGGGATCTGAATCCGATGTGGCGGCAAGTCATCATCAGTCCAAAGAGTCTCGAACTTCTTCCCGCCGAGCAGCCGACCGTCACCATCAAACCTGTACAATCCACCTCGNTCTCGATGAGAACAGGCGACAAGTAAGAGGGATAAGAGAAGCCAAAATCTCAAGACAAAAGATGCTCCACAGAGCTTGCAAACTGATCACAACGGTGTTGGCGAGACCACTGATGCTCTGCCACTTTTCGAAGGTCTTCAGGCTTNGGTAAGGCGTCATGAGAAGGCAATCCNGCCAGTGTTTTCGCNAGAGCTGCTTCATCATCCGGTCCAACCAACCAACCGGTTCGAAGGGGATCAATCGCTGCAGCAATCGCTCCGATCCGACTGCCCAGAACGGGTCGNCCACATGCTAAACTCTGTCCNANTGCNCGGCACGTTCCATCGTTACCTTCCGCCAGCCAAATCGACAGGTCGGCGGCCTGAAAAGCCTGACAAACCTCATTGCCCTTCGCGTAGCCTGGGAAATGGACACAGTGATTAAGCCCTAAATCCCCCACCAACACCTTAAGCGTCTCTTGATACTCACCTCTACCGACCAAAATCAGGCGAAGTTCAGGCCGCTGCTTCACTGCTTCTGCGAAAGCCTTTAGCAGCATGCCATGTCTTCTTTCCTCCTTCATTCGAGAGACGCAGACGGCNACGAGGTGCTCCGGCTTGCANCCCCATCGATCTCGAGTGCTGCGACTCTCGCCCNGGTGAAAAGCGTCAAGGTCCACCGCACCTCCCAGAATTTCACATCGACTGGGCAGAATACGAAAACGCTCACAAAGATGGTCACGATGCTGTGGACTGGGCACAAAGTAGCCATCGGCCTGGCGAAGCAGCCAACGACGACTGGAAGATGAATTTAAACTCGCTTGGTTTTGCGCATAACGAAAGACGGGCACACCGTGAACNCGACGNCTTTGACACAAAACTAATTGGTCGGCGCTCATGTGNGNGACNGCNACATCGAAGCGTCCTTTCATCAACTCGCCGGCTTCTCGCAAATCTCTCATGACACCCAGNGGTGTCGATTTACGACTGAGTTCCAGNGGANTCTCGACTTGCAAATCAAGAGCTTCAAGCCGCTGNAAAAGGTCNCCTGACCTNTTCCCCTCCACCCAAATTGTCACNTGATGCCCTCGGACTTCTAAATCTTGGGCGAGTTGGGCCAAGGGCTCGGCTGGACCGGTCCATTCATAATAAGGAAGAGTGAAGAGAAACCGCATTGAACTCGGTCGAGNCTCCGGATCGCTACCAGTCCTTCACGCAGACGTTGCCCCGATGGCAACCTCCATTTCCNGAAAATCCTGTTTCTCGNACTCCACCACGCCGATCGCCGCCACGGAAGCGAGCCTGGTCGACNGCNCCGCCGTAGCTNNCNCTGTTGCATCCGTTGGTGTTACACNGCCCCCAGTTGTTTGGNCCTGAGGAACAAGCTCTTCCTGANTTTTCATCGAAATAGAANACATCGTGTGTGTAGGCGCCCAACCCAGAGCCCATGTTGTTGTAGTTGGCACAAGCACTCTGAGCGAAATCCATATTCATGCCCACGTGGCTTCCAGCAGGACATCCGTGCCAAGCGGGGCAACCAAACGACCAGTTCCCCAAGCCACCNCTCTGNACCGCGCAGACTTCGCCCCAAGTCGGGCTCATGCAGTTCAACTCCGGCACGTTGAGTTCACAAAATCGAACCCCATTNCTCATGCGATAGAACGCTGCTTGGTTGGCTCCATGATCCCGGTAACGCTGACAGTTGCTTGGTAAATCAGCGACCGTGAAAGGATCATCGAAAGTACCGGCACCCCGGGGNCCTAANAGACAATCGTTGGGGCATTCGTTGTCGTCATCTNNATCCCCATCATCGCAATCTTCCTCGCCAGCCCAAATCTGACCATCGCCACAAAANGCGCTTTCACAGTTACTCAAACAACCGTCGTCATTATNGGGATTACCGTCATCACATTGTTCTTCGTCGGCCCACACCTCACCGTCGCCACAAAAAGCCTCTCTACAGCCGACNAAACANGCATCGGTTTNAACCTCGTTACCATCGTCACAAGGCTCCACACCCTCGTGCACAAAACCGTCACCACAAGCTGCTGGTACACAGCCGATCAAACAGTCATCGGTTTGATCTTCGTCACCATCATCGCACAGTTCAACGCCCTCAAACACCACGCCATCACCGCAGACGGCCACCTGACAGTTGTTCCGACACAGGTCGGTATCGATATCGTTGCCATCATCGCAAGCCTCCCCAGCCTCCAGCGCTCTATTCCCGCACACGGCCAACTCACAATCATTGGAACAGCCGTCTAGATGATCATCGTTCCCGTCATCGCATTCCTCACGGCCAGCCCACACCACGCCGTCGCCGCAGGTGGGAACGGAACAGTCGTTCAGACAATTGTCCTCATCGACCCCGTTGCCGTCGTCGCAAGCCTCAAAGCCGGCTTCATCGGGTTGCCGGTCGATCCGGAGGGTCCCGTCACCGCAGACAGCGACCGCACAATGGCGCCGACACCCGTCTCGGTCCTCTTGATTACCGTCATCGCACGCTTCACCAGGATCGAGTCGGCCGTTACCACAAAGCTCTCGCTGACAACTTGGATTGCAGCCATCGCCCACTTCGTTGTTGCCATCGTCACAGGCTTCAAAGCCCGGATCCTCGGGGTTTAGATCGTTGCGCCGAATCCCATCACCACAACGGGCTTCCTGGCAGTCGTTGGTACAAGCATCCTGCTGGTCACCGTTGCCATCGTCGCAGCGCTCAAGACCCTCCCAAACCACGTTGTCACCGCAAACCGCCAAGGCGCAGTTGGGCAAGCAATCATCAGTCTCAATGTCGTTGCCATCATCGCAGCGCTCGCCATCTTGCAACACGCCGTCACCACAACGGGAAGGCTGACACTCGTGACAGTTATCGGTCGGATTATCGTTGCCATCGTCACAGCCTTCGCCCGGACCAATGATGCCATCGCCACATCGAGCTAACGTGCAATTGTTTAGACAAGTATCGCTGTCTTCTTCGTTGCCATCATCACAGGACTCGTAACCGAACGCTCCCGCTTCCACGTCTCGACGCACAACACCATCCCCGCATCGAGCCACGACACAATCCACGCAGGCATCTGCATCCACATCATTACCGTCATCGCACGCTTCGTAACGATCTGCTTGCTCCGGAAGGTCCGCACGAATGACACCATCGCCACAAAAGGATTCCGCACAGTTATTGAGGCAACCATCCGCATCCAAATCATTGCCATCATCACAAGCTTCATATCCAGCTTCGGTGATCTCCAAATCATTGCGTTTAATCCCATCACCGCAACGCGCTTGGTCGCAGCCAGTAGTACACTCGTCAGTGTTATTTTCGTTGCCATCATCGCAAGCTTCGCCTTCTTCAAGGGTACCGTTTCCACAAAGTGCAGGGGTTTCGCGAACCACAACCTGCTCTCCGCAGGAAGCACCGAGGAGGGGTAAAATGAGCAAGACAGGCAAAATGGAACGGAACATGAGATCGCCTCCGATGCTCTAGCCTAAGGGGGCAGACGCTCCACGGCAAGCCAAGGGCTGTCCACAACGATATCGAGAAAAAAGAAGAAAGCCGACCCTTCTGGATCGGCTTTCTCCTTTGGTAGGATGCCGGCAATGACC
>NZRT01000073.1 GCA_002696345.1 Myxococcales bacterium | reverse complement strand
GCTTCAGTGTATCGTTGCCGATGATGTTCGGTGTCCNNTCAAGGTTGNCCCTTTNCTTTGAAGTCTCAAGCGAAACGGCNNTTNTGNCTNNNNGTCTGTGCCTTCGTTCATGAGATTCANGGGTGGATTAGGAATCCGGACGAAGTTGCCCNGTTGATGTGTGNNGACNTCANANGGTGGNTATCAANTNTCCGNTGNTCTGNATGCTCTGATGTTGTGTTTAAGCCGNAGATGGTCGGGNATTTGATGTGCGATAGGNAGCACCNAGACAAGGGTGNGAAACGCGGCTAAGGTTNGCCAGGATGTAGCTAATGATCGATCTCCACAGTCATACGCTCGCTAGTGATGGGGAATGGAGTCCAAAGCAGTTGGTCGATGCCGCTGTAGCGGCGGGGCTCTCTGCGATTTCCATTACCGATCATGACACGATCGCAAGCTATCATGAAGCACGCCGACTCGCCGCCGGTACCGGACTCCGAGTGATTCCAGGAGTCGAAGTCAGCAGCGAATACAACGGTCAAAGTCTCCACTTGCTCGGGTNNTTNGTCGACCCCGATGATGCGGAGTTCAGGGCTCGTCTCGAATCCGTNCAAGCAGCTCGTGAGGCNNGAACCCCTAAACTTTTAGCCCGNTTGAAATCCTTGGGGATGGAGCTGACGTTGGAAGATATCGCCTCTGAGGCGAGTGGNGTGGTGGGNCGCCCGCATGTTGCTGCAGCGATGGTAAAGAGGGGTTACTGCGANACNATTCCNGAGGCNTTTGACCAATANTTAGCNGACGGNAAGCCCGCATACGTTCCCAAGGATCGGGTGATCCCNNGAGATGCCATCCGNTGGATCCATGACGCCGGGGGNATTGCCGTGATCGCCCATCCACGGAGNTTGAAGTCACGGATGCGAGGNCTAAGCTACGGGAGCATNATCGGTAGNTTGGCCTTGGACGGTTTGGATGGGGTCGAGTGCTANTACAGCAGCCACAACGACCGCACTCGAGATGAACTGATGCGGGTGGCTGCGNGAATGAAACTNTGNATTACCGGCGGAAGCGACTTCCANGGTCCGACAGTACGGGCTGGTGTGACCCTNGGANGGGGGTACGGGAAGCTCTCAATTCCCGACAAGCTGCTGGACGGTATGATCAAAGCCTGGCAACGCCGACATGGTCACGGACCTGAGGAACGCCCGGCATGTCTCNCTTAAGACTCTNTTTCGCTCTCGCCCTACTCCAACCGNTAGCAGCCCACGCCGACAACGAGGGNAACTTCTANTTCGGCATCAACGGGNTGTNCAATCNCATCACGACAGACGACCTGTTGTTGGTCGGAGGAGACGCTCCCGNGAATGGTTANGGCCTCGGGGTNCGGCTGGGGATCAACATCATGGGTTATGCGGCGCCTGAGTTTAATATCGATGCTCAGGGACAGAACTTATTTAAGGAAGAGCGAGGNGGGCTGGGCTTTGTGGGNGGCGGTTTACGGATCCATCCCTTGAAGATTGCCGAATATTGGGTGCCGGAACTGAGGAATCGCCCATGGGATGTCAATATGTATGCGGGNCTCGGTGGCTGGCATTTGATTGGGCANCAGGCNTCCGGGAACCGGGGCAGGGCTTATGANGGGAGCTTCACGAGCTTTCACTTGGCTGCCGAATACCATGTCACACCGCACTTTTCGGTGGGTTTGGAATTGCCGTGGCGCTTTCCGTCTTACGAGCCCTACATCTACTTCGACTACCAAGATAATGAGGTGTTTTGTTTTGATCAGCGAGACTTGCCCTTTATCCCGGTTCAAGAGCGCAAGGATGACTCGTGCGCCAGCAGCCCATCGCCGGAAGCGTCGTTCTTTTCGCCGACCTTGAGCATGACTTTGCGAGTGCCGTTAAGCCGCAAGNCGACGTCATCACCATGAATCAGNGTGGTTTATTGACGTGCTTGGTATTGCTCGGGGCCTGTNCCACCACCCCCTTTAATCCGGGGACGGTTGGAGCGCCTGAAGTTTTGGTNCCAGCTTCCGAGTTCCTGATGGGATCGGCGGAGGGNGAGATGGACGAGGGACCACAGCGAACGGTTGCGCTGCCCGACTTCTACATCGATCGATATGAGGTGACGAATGCAGCCTANGAGATCTGCGTCGATCTCGGTGTATGTCGTCGGTCCCGATTTCAAAAAGACCCGATNCTCGGTCATGAACGCCACCCTGTCGTCGGTGTCAGTTGGTACGATGCTGAGCGCTTCTGCTCGTGGGTCGGCCGGCGTTTACCGACGGAGGCGGAGTGGGAGCGGGCCGTTCGAGGCGGCGATGGCCGGCGATATCCCTGGGGTGAGGATGTCGGCGATTTGGCCAGTCGGGCCAATTTAAGGGGTGCGGAAGATGGTTCCGAACTCACGCTTCCTGTGGATGCGTTGCCCGATGGGCGCTCTCCTGAAGGCCTCTATCACGGTGCTGGAAATGCGGCAGAATGGGTGGAAGATCAATACGACCCACTGGTGTATCGCCGCATGGTTCAAAAGCTTCCGCCAGAACCTCAAGAGGGGGATACACGAGTCGTTCGTGGGGGAAGCTACCGCGATGTGGTCTTCTCTGCTCGTACGTCTGTACGCGAACATCGTGCTCCGGGCTCCCGGTGGGACAACGTTGGATTCCGCTGCGCTCGAACTCGAGATTAAATAGCTGGTTTATTTTTGACGCTATTAGGGACAGACCCTAGATTTCAATCACGAGGAGGCACACTTCATGACCAAACGATCCGATGGCCCACGAGCGGGTACCACCACACGAACCACGACCCGTTCCAAAACGTCTTCGGCGAACCAATCAGAGGTTATGAAGGAAGGGCTTGAGGCACCGGGTTCCGTTGAGGTGGGTCCCGCCAGCGGAATGAGTGCTGATGCACTCGCTAACCTTGAGAAGATCCAAGCGGACGTGCTTGCTCGCTATGGCTTCGTTGAGCAACCAAGAGCTCAAGTGGTTTCTCGGTTGCGGCAAATCGAGGATGGTGACTCGGAATAAGGGGCTCGGCCTACCCCAGGCGGCCCAAATGTGGCTAGATGCCCGCATGCAGTTGCGGGCTCTTTGTTTTTTGCTGTCATTTGTCGGTGTGGTCGGGTGTCCGTCGGAACCGACGATGGAGGTCTGCGGTAATGGGGTCGTGGGCTCCATCGAAGAATGTGACGATGGTGATAACGATGTCCTCGATGCGTGCACAGGGGATTGCAAGAGAGCGCGCTGCGGCGACGGCTTCGTTCGACAAGATTTACTCGATGACGATGATGACCATGAGGAATGTGATGATCGGAACACGGTCGATACCGATGGATGCACGGCTCAATGTAAGCGAGCTTTTTGCGGTGATGGGATCAAACGCAGAGACCTTTTGTTCGGTCAAATAGGCTACGAAGCCTGTGACGATGGGAACATCGACGTCACGGATTCATGTGTGGGTTGCATGGAGGCCAGGTGTGGTGATGGCGTAGTTTTCGCCGGGGTAGAAGCTTGCGACGATGGCAATGAGATTCCAGACGATGGCTGTAATAACGATTGTGTTGAAGCGAGGTGTGGGGATGCTCGCTTACAACTGGGTGAGCTGTGCGATGACGGCAACAGCGAAGCGACGGATGCTTGCACGAATGACTGCCAGGTTGCCGAATGCGGTGATGGTATTCTTCGTCGTGATCTTCTCGAAGACGAAACGGGTTATGAAGCCTGTGATGATGGCAATGATGACTCTACGGACGATTGTTTGAGCGATTGTAGATTGCCCTCATGTGGGGATGGTTTCGTTTGGCTGAACAATGAACTTTGCGATGACGGTAACAATGACAGCAGTGATGACTGCATCGATTGTTTACCGCCCCGTTGCGGTGATGGCTTTGTGAGTCGAGGAGAGCGCTGTGACGATGGCAATAACGACCCCGATGACGGCTGCCATCAATGTCGTGACAGTGATTGTGGTGATGGACAACTCGATCATGAGACGGAAGCCTGCGACGACGGCAACATGTTGCCCGGTGATGGTTGCACACCTCACTGTCAATTTGAGCCCGTCAGCATCAGCCTGGGCGCCGGGCATAGCTGTGTCTTATTTGGTCAAGGAGTTGCTGCCTGTTGGGGTGACAACCGCAAAGGTCAATTGGGTGACAGGATCGATGCTGGCGGCTACGTGACTCGACCACAACCCAGCTGGAGTTTACAACCGGTTGTTGGGATTGCGACGGGTGCAGAGTTCAGTTGCATCATCCGTGAAGGCGGTGGTCCCTGGTGTGTCGGGGAGGGCAGTGCAGGTCAACTGGGCAATGGAGAAATGGAAGACAGCCAAAACCTCGTGCGCCCCTCTGGGCTTGATCGCGTTCAGGAGTTTGCGCTGGGCCGGGATCATGCTTGCGCCCGGGTTCTGGGTGGTGACGTTTATTGCTGGGGCGAAAACGAAGAAGGGCAATTGGGAGACGGGAACTACGAAAGCAGTGCCGTACCTGTAGCCGTCATCAATCTAGAGCCTGTTCGTAAGATCGTTGCGGGCCGTTTGCACAACTGCGCGTTAGAACTCGACGGGGATGTACGATGTTGGGGGTATGGATTGGGCGGGCGCTTGGGCGACCAGCAGCATCGTTCTCGACGGGCACCCATACGGGTGGAAGGTTTGGCTCCGGCGATTGCGGTCGCTGTCGGTGGCGGGCATGGTTGTGCTTTGGAGAATGACGGACGGATTGGTTGTTGGGGAGCGAATGATTTTGGACAAGCTCTCGCCCCAGCCGGCGACTTACCCGAAACCCCGTACTTTCCGGAACTTCCTGAAATTGTCGCAATGGGATTGACGCAAAATAGCACATGTGTGGCCGATGCGGCCGGACGGTTGGCTTGTTGGGGCTATGGGGAACAGGGACAGCGAGCAGGAAGCCGAACAAACTTACGCTGGATCCGCAGTCTTGACGGTGTTCATCTCATCGCCTCAGGACGTTCGCATCATTGCGCTCTCGATGGCGACAATCGTCTCTGGTGTTGGGGTGAGGGGAGTTCGGGGCAGATTGGCGACGGTCAGCGAGTTGACCGACAGGAGCCGACCTTGGTCGAGTTTCATTGAGGCGATGGTCGTCTCGGATATAAGAACACTCTGGTGAGGTAGATCCGGTGCGCATCGATTGGAAAGAAGAGACATTTGCCGGTTGCGATGGAACCCTGTTGTTTCGTCGCCACGCTGGTAGCACCGAAGGACGTCCCGTCGTTCTTTGCGATGGCGTTGGTTGTGATGGCTACATCTGGCGTTATCTCGCGCCGGAGCTCGTGGCCGGTGGATACAAGGTCATTCATTGGCAGTACCGAGCTCATGGATTCTCTCAGCCTCCGATGGATCCCGATCGCTTACAGATCAGTGATTTAGCAGGGGATTTACTGGCCCTTCTCTCGGATATGGAATTGAACGACACCTGCCTAGTGGGTCACTCCATGGGCGTACAGGTGGTTCTTGAGGCCTGGAGTCGGCAACCAGACCGCGTGGCTGGATTGGGTTTGTTGTTCGGCTCTGCCGGTCGTCCACTGGATACTTTTGGCGGTGATGATCGTTTGGCGCGCTGGATACCAGTGATGCGCCAGTTGGCACGGCGAATGGGGAAAAGAGGGCGAGCTGTCTGGCGCGGTATTCTGCACAGTCGCCTCTCTTTGCTGGTGGGTTTAGCCACCGAGTTGAACGCCCAGCGGATTCGACCCAGTGACTTCATTCCTTATTTGGACACGTTGGCAGAGATGGATCCGGTTCATTTTGTGGATACGGTGTGGGCAGCGGGACAGCACGATGCCCGAGCCCTCCTTGAGGAGATCGATCTGCCAACCTTGATCTTAGCAGCGGAGAAGGACGGATTTACCCCGCCCCGTCTGTCCGAGGCCATGGCCTCTCAAATAAAAGGTAGTGTTTATCGAATGCTGCCGGAGGCGAGCCATGCTGCCCCGCTTGAGTTTCCGGACGAGGTCAACGAGCAGGTACTCTCTTTCGTGACCTCCTTGCCAGCGAAGGCCCGTTGACGCCCTCATCGGCCCCTGTCTAGAGTGCTGATGGAGTACCAAAGGTGGCATTCCTAGCCCGATTGTTTCAGATCCGAGAGGGGGAGGGTTTCCGCTCCATCTTGATGTTCATCTACATGATGAATGCAGTGGGAGCCTTTATCACTGGGCGGATCGTCAGGGACTCACTGTTCCTGTCGAAGTCTGACTTGTCCGTACTCCCTTATCTTTACGTGGCTGTTTTCGTCGCCGTCAGCGTCCCGAGTTTGATCTATGGTCGGGTCGCAGAAAAGTTCCGTCGCGATCGATTGATCATCGGACTGACTGGCATCTTGCTGATCAGCATGGTGTTGAGTCGCTTGTTTCTCACCACCATCGACGCCGAGGGCGATCACTGGTTCTTCGCGGTTTTCTACGTCTGGGTTGAGGTCATGGGCGCCTTCCTCATGATCCAGTTCTTCACCTTTGCTGCGGATATTTTCACCAGCCGGGAAACGAAACGGCTTTTCGCCTTCATCCTTGGTGGCGGGACCATGTCCAACATTATCTTTGGCTTCGGGGCCCGGATGCTGGTGAAGGATTATGGTGTCGAAACCAACGACTTGATTTGGGTGATCGTTCTCTGTTTTGCAGTGTGCCTGGGCTGTGTGTTCGCATTGGGTCGAAGTGAGAGCGAAGCCCTGGACAGGGCCTTTACGGGGCGACGGAGTAAGCAGAAGGGTGCGGCAGCCCGTAAGCGGGTCGTTGCCGACGAAGGCGCTACCAAAGTGAAACAGAAGGTACTTGCGACCAAGCACGTGCGCTTCATCGCCTTGATCGTCATGATCACCTTCCTCACAACTCAGTTTATCGACTTTACCTTTAAGGCTTTGGCAACCCAGAAGTACTCGGGCGAATCGGGGGAGTTGGGCAGCTTCTTCGGGACCTTCTACGGTTACCTGGGGATCATCTCCATTCTGTTCCAGTTTTTCTTCACCCGTCGCCTGCTGGAACGATTCGGCGTGTTGGTGGCCCTGCTCGTGCTGCCCGTGGCGCTATTCTTGGGCTCCGGTGCCCTTGGGGTGGCTGGTGCCATGGGAACCTCGATCGCAACCTTGTTTATGGTGGGCACCATCGCTCAGGGGGCCAGTCAGGGGCTTCGGTATACGGTCTATGACGCAACCATGCAGCTGCTCTACACNCCGATTCCCTCGGATGTGCGNGCNCGNGCNAAGAGTTTCATCGACGGNATCTTGAAGCCAGGAGCCATCGGTGCCGCNGGTCTGTTGCTGCTTGNGCTCAGNANAGTCTTCAATCCGAGCAATCCGGAGATTAGTTACATCGGTTTTGGGACGCTCGTCTTTGCTGTTGTTTGGATCGTCTTGCTGGTGGGCGTGCGCAAAGAGTACATCAAGAGTTTGATCGATACTCTGGCGAANAAGCGCCTCGATTTCACTGCGGACACACCGGACCTTGATAACCCCGAGACCATTCAAACCCTCGTTCTGGAACTCTCCAGTGGGGATCCTCGTCGAATTCGAAACGGTTTGGAGCTAGCGCAACGGGTCCAGAGTTCNGGGCTGGATCACGCACTGGGTGGANTTCTGGATCGCCCCGAANCNGACATTCGCCAAATGGCGCTGAATGCNTTGGGGCGCCGTGGNGCNTGGAAAGAACTCTCGGAGGTGCANAATTGCATTAAGGATTCGGAGCCTGAGGTCCGTGCTGCCGCCGTGGAAGCNTTTTGNGCGATTGCCCGAGAGAAGGCGATCGATGTGAGTTCCAACCTCTTGGACGATGGGAGTCCANTGGTTCGAGAGGCAGCCATTGCCGGCTTGATTCAGCACGGCGGGCTCGATGGCATTCTGCGAGCTGCAGAGCCCTTGAAGCAGCTTTTGGAAAGTGAGAATCCTGACGACCGTGTCAGTGCGGCTCGTGTGCTTCATGCCATTCGAGTGCGTAATTTCTATCAGCCGGTTCTGCGACTTCTGGCCGATGAAAGTCCGAAGGTGGTCAAAGCTGCGCTGGAAGCAGCGGGTGCGATGAAAACTGAAGAACTGGTTCCCAGTGTCATCTACTGCATGGACCGTCGGGGCTATGCCAATCACGCCGCACGGGCGCTGATCGCCATGGGGGATGAGGTGGTTCCTCTCCTTTCNAAGGTGATCGGTAACCCCAGAGAAAGCGCAAGTGTTCGAGCTCAAGTGCCCCGGGTTCTGAGTCAGATTGGGACCCCATTGGCAAAACAGATTCTGAAACAGAATCTACTCGCCACGACGAAGGATCGTGTGCAGCGATATCGGATCGCTACGGCGCTGGCTCGTTTGCGGTTAAGCGATCCGAAGCTCCTGCTTCCCAAGAAGCAGATTTTGGCTCAACTCGAGGACGAGTTGAAGCTTGCTTATGGCTATGTGGAGATGCAGGCGGCCTTTNAGACAGAGCCCGAGTTGGAACCTCTTTTCCGGGCGATGGATGACCGGCTTCGTTACGCCCGNCGCCGTATCTTGCGCTTGCTGGCCTTGATCCATGACCCACAGACGATCCAAGCGGTGAGCCGCAACCTGGACTCTCAACAGGCCGTGGTTCGGGANAANGCCGTGGAGGTTTTGGATGACCTCGTCGACGTCTCCATTCGTCGAGCCCTCGTGAACCTTCTCGATCGCAGTGACCTNAGCGCGAAGTTACAAGCGGTTTCGGCAATTTACNCCTTCGAAGCCAGACCGATGGACCAACGACTTGCNGCNATGCTCTCGGAAAGGGAGCCCTTTCTCGTCAGTTGTACAGCGTTCTTGTTGGGCAAGCGGACCAAGGGAGACGTACCTGTGGATCGCTTGCGAGAGTTACTCGACTCACGAGAGCCTGTCGTTCGAGAATCGGTCGCCCAGTGCTTAGCGAGGCGNTGCGGGCAGGAAGCCCTTGAGTGGATTCGCCCGTTGATCGATGATCCGATTCCAAATGTTCGTCGGATGGCGCGTGTTTTGGTGCAGCCCCAATGATTTCTAAAGAGAGGCGGANCCATGCTTAGTACCGTTGAAAAGGTACTCTTTTTGAAGACCGTCGACTTGTTTTCGGCGATCCCCGGCAGCGACCTGACGCACATCGCAGGGGTCACCGAAGAGGAAGATTTGCTGGATGGGGACCAGTTCATTCAGCAGGGTGAGACAGGGGANTCCTTGTTCCTCATCGTNGAAGGTGAAGTTGAGATTAAGGTGGGCGGGACCGCTGTCGCCANCCTAGGCGAGCGGCAAGTCGTGGGGGAGATGAGTATTTTGGATTCGGAGACCCGCAGTGCTGACTGTTTCGCCAAGGGACCCACGACGCTGTTGAAGCTTCGNAAAGGGGAGTTTGACGATATCATGGCTGAGAAGCCGGAGATCGCTCGGGGCATTCTGAAAGTGCTNACGGGTCGACTCCGGAAAAAGAATGCGGAAGTCAGCCAGGATTAAGCAGAACTGCGCTGCCCNAGTGCGGTCGATGCTTCACCACATCTTTACCCTCGGNAGNCTTTGCATTCTGTTGTGGCGGNCGCCTGCACTGGCGGTNCANNCCTNCTCANCGAATGCGGATCCANTCATCACCAGCGAGGTTCGAGTTGCCTTTGAGCGGGCGAGAAACCAGGCAGACTCAGAGGTCACTGCCAAGCTGGAATCTTTGGNGCGACGTTATCCAGACCATTTTGAGATCGCACTNCACTTGGCTTGGGCTCGGTATCNGCAGAACCATCCCCAGGCACTGAGTACGGTGGAGGCGCTCGTCGCTCGGGCTCCAAACCACCCTGATACGCTGCACCTGCTTTTCCTACTCCACCTACGTGCTGANAACCTGGGAAAGAGCCNGGAGGCCTTTCATCGTCTGAGTCAAGCAGCAGCGGAGAGTGATCAATCCCGAGTGAATTCATGGCTTCAGCGTGGAGCGAAGGCGCTGAACCAACTGNCCGATCGTTTGATCTTACAGGAGCAGGAAGTCCAGAGTCTTGATCTCCAAGCCGAAGCTCTCGACGGGCAGCAACAACGAACCCAGGCCATCGACGGCGCTCGAAACGAACCTGTGGTTCAATATCATTTCGGTTTGTCTCTTTATGAAGAGGGGCGTTTTGAAGATGCCTTAAAGGCTTTTCGAGCCAGTACAGCGTTGGTTCGAAGCGATGAAGCACTTCTCATGGTCGGCTTGACGCTCGAAGCCTTGGGTCAAAGTGTTGAGAGTGAACAGTCTTTCGAGCGGTTAAGTCACTCCAGCGATCCCCTGTATCGGGCAAAGGCGCTGTCGGCATTAGAGGGCTTGAAGGCGCGAGCAGCGGAACGGGCCACCTGGGTTTTTGATGCTCTCGGAGGCTGGGACAGCAACACGAGCTTTTTGTTGGATCGGACGGCGCCCGATCAGCCAAACTCCGAAGGGGTCGGTCAGTTTACTCTTCGTCGAGATCAGCAAATTTGGCGTCGAGGCGAACAGCGTTTGGTCGTGAGCGGTGACGGGGCTTATTGGCAATCCTTTGTGAACCGTTCTTCCTCATCCCTCCACCTTCGAGGTGAACTGTATCATCAGCTGCGTCGTCATCGTTCAGAGCGGACCTTCACAGTGTCGCCGAGTCTCCAAACCTATGGTGACCGGATCTTAAGTCAGGAAGTAAGCCTGGGAGGTTCGTGGAGTTGGATTACCCCGAATTCATTGCATTTTGATCTCGAGCCAAAAGTTTATGGTCGTTACGCTGCGGCGGAAGAGGAGGCGCATCGACGAGGTTGGGGCGGCGAACTATCGACTGCGCTCGGCTGGTATCGAGTCCGCTCCAGTCAGCAAATCGCCGTACGAGCACAGTTCACCCTGCGTCGAAATGAGAGTCAGCCTTATCGGCTGACACGGGGGAATGAAACCGAGCAGTGGGATGCTTCGGCTTGGCTTCTCGGACCTCGGTTTCGACTTTTTTGGCGTCCGACAGGAAGCCATTCGCTTCTTGTCGATCTGAGTTTGACTCGAGAGTTTTTCGATGAACCTGAGCGGCTCGAGCGTATGCTCGGTGGTGAAAATGGAGTGTGGTCTAAGGAACGAAGCGATGCGAGCACTCGGGTTCGAGTTCAACTCAGTCAGCAGCTCTGGCAGCAACTTAGCGTCCTCGCCCGTGCTGATCTCTTCGGTCGTGAAAGCACCGTAGGGGCTCAGTTAGGGGATGAGGTCGACCGTCGTCTTGCCCGCTCTTATTTCGGCATCGGATTGCGTTGGCGACGAGACGGCCCTTAAGGATGCGACGAGGCATCGGTGATGGGAAAGACCGACGCAAGGAGTGCCTTGGCTTCGTAGCGCTCATACCAAGATCCGGGCTGACGCTCCGGTTGTTCGGCAGCCTGCAGAATCAGACTCTTGAGTTCCTGCGAACTGCTGTAAAGACAGTGTTCGTGCTGACTTTCAGGAATGAGTTCAGGGTAGCAGAGTGCGTTTGGCAAGAGAGGCCAAAGACCCAGTTGAACCGCTTCGGCAACGCTCAGACCGAAGTTTTCCTGCTTCGAAGTGCTGAGGAGAACGTCACCCTGCGCCAGCAGGCGTAAGTAGTCGGTGCGATCGCTGATGAAAGCATCATGAATGACGCGGGCGCCGAGTCGTTCGAGTCCTTCTGCAAGACCAGAAGGCTCATTACGGAAGCGTTCACCGAAGAGCATCACTTCGAAATCTAAGCCCTCTTCGATCAGATCAGCGAGCAGATGAAGCACCTCTACGGCACCCTTGTCTTGGTCTCGTCGATGGTTCCAAGCGATCTTTAGCGGACCTGGTTTTCGTTGCACATGGCGATGCGGTCTGATCTCATCCAAGTCCAGTGGTAAACCAAGGACCTGACTCCGTTCTAGAATCTCACGATCGACACCCGAAAGGCCTTGTTCCGGCAGCATCCGACTGAGATTTTCGACATGGGATAAGAAGTCGTCACGATGATGCTCTGAGTTCCACCAGATTCGATCGGCCGCCAGGCATGAATTGATGTTGATCATCCCCAAATGGAGATCTTCTCTGTCTCGCTCAGGTCGGGGGTAGGACAGTTGGTTCTCGTGCATCAAAAGGGTGCAATGGGTTGCGTACAACCGGGGACAAAGACCTTGGAGTCGACTGAGATCCAGCATGTCCGTCGTCAGGAGATGGCTCGGCAACGTCTCGCATTGGTTCAAGCGCTTCGAAAAGGTAAGATGAGCGCTTCCCATTCGCCATTTCCAATGGCGGGCGGGCAGCGTCCAACTTTGGCTGGGCAAGGGGCTGAACTTGAGCAGAGTCTCAGTCACGGCAGCATGACTACCGCCGTGATACGGATCAAGAATCAGCAGCCGGGGCTCGACCAACGATTGCTCAGGTCCTTCCCTTGACCAATGGGCTCAGCCAGGAGGAGCGGTATAGTAGTTATCAACTGGCGTAATCGAGCCTTCGGGCCAAGCCACAGTTGCCACTTCCCACCAGTGTCCATTGAAGGCGCTGCCATCCTCAAGGATACGGGCTTCTTCAAACATCAGACGGCCGTAGAGATACACTCTGACAGTGACCTCGCTCTCTCGGTCACGGCCCGCCCCATCTGCCCGATAGTAGTACGCACCGATCAGGTACTCCTGACCGATTTCTGGCTCCTCGATGTTGATGTTCTCAGGTCCAAAGCCGTTCACATCGTCCAAATCAAGAACCGGATCGTCCATGTTTCCGGCGCCTCCCCAACTGAGCGTTGGGTTTCCGTTCCTGGGCTTGCAGTTCATGTAATAACAGTCGTTACCGCTTGTGTAGTCCTCTCGGTCACCGCCTCGGATGAGGTGAAGATCCACATCGCTGGAGGGGTGGTCCCAGGTTAACTCGACGTGCAACGAGCTTTCAGGTCTTGCCTCGAAGGTGACTGTTGCCCAGCCACTCCAGACACCGTGCTCATCTTGAACCCGCAGCGCCGCAATGTAGATTCCGGCTGAATCCAAGCCTTCGACGTCTCTGCTCCCCGTTCGGTAGATAACCGCCGTATTCTCGCCCTGAGGATCTTGCAGGCGTACCTGGCTGCCTTCGGGGACGCTGCCGCCGTTGTCCGAAAGCGACCACTCGTAACGGACGATTCGACTCCCGTTCACGCCCGTGCTGTTTTCGCCGGACAACATAATGGTCGACAAGGGGGCGGCCAGAACATGGCCCGAATCCGGGTCCGTCCGAGTCGGGGCGACTCCGTCGACGAGGGTAACTTCAGGATTGGCAACCGGCGCATTGTGACCGATTCCCACCGCCCCACGGAAGAACATACCGTCCGCATTGGCGAAATTCCCTTTCAGCAAGTAGCCACCGGTATATTTGGCGAGATTGGCCGGTGAGAATTCGATGTCGAAGCTGACTTGTGCGCCCGGCTCGATGATGAGTGGTGACTCGGGTAACCAGCCAGGATCGCCATCAGCAAAGGTGAAGATCCCGCCCGCTGGCTCGGCCTCTGCAGAGCAAAATCCGACACTGGGATCGAAAGCATCTGGGGCGCAAAATTGACCGCTTTCGCACTCTCCTGAACTGGCGCAAAGACGCCGGTCGTCATCGCTGGCATTGCCCTCTTCCTGGGCAGCGAACGGACCATCCACGCAGGCCGCACCGTCGCATCTTTGGCCCCAGCCACAGCCGCCGCCACAGGCGCTCGTGTCACCGGGGGGAACCGCAATGATGCCACGATCGATAATCGCTGTGGGATCACCGTTGTCAGCCGAGCCGATGTTCTTCAGGGTCACTGTGCAGCGAGCGCTGCCGCCCAAGCCGATCCGACCGAAATCACAAATGCCGCCGTTGTTGATGTTACCACCCACGCTCGCTGTAACGCTGAGCGCCACCTCTCCCAGATCTTTCGGCCAGCCCCAGATTTGGACTTGGGTCAGGCCGCAGGGGCCGGGGGCGCCATGTTCGGCGCATTCTTCAGGGGTTAGTTCTTTTTCCGGGTTGCTGGCATCGCTGATGAGGTGGACTTCGCCAAGAAAGAGTGGCTCCTCCGACTCTACCGTCGGCGCAAAGGTGACCCCGATCTGGGTGCCATCACCCGAGACGAGAAGGAGCGGGCTGTCTTCTGAGTCCTCGCTCATCACGTCACCAGAGAGACTGAGATCGGCGAAGAAGGGCGAGTCGGGTGCGCTGATGAATGCCTTGTAGATCTGCAAGCCGGCTTGGCCAGCGTTGCCGACGATCAGGTATCGCAAGTTGTCTCGATTGATAGCAGCGTCGCCGAAGTCGAGGACGCAATTGCTCGCCGACGTGTCGTTTCCATCGGCATCCTGGCAGATAAACGGGTTGCCTTGAGCTTCTAGACCCCTGACCTGCAACAGGTTCGAGGCGGTGTAAATTTCTTCGTCACACTCACAGCCAGAAAGCATCAGTGCGGCGGAAAGTGCAGCGAGTGCGAGTCGATGGAGCGCTCTGGTCATCGATTCCCCCTAGTTAATCTCTGTCAATCTACGTCACCCTTCGGAATGTGCTCTATCCGTCATTCCTCGTGGGCAATGCTCTATGGCTTTTTCGCAGCCGAGTTAAAAAGACTCTTTACCGGTTTTCTTCTCTCCCTTAGCAAGCCTCGCCCAATACGGAGTGTAGCGCAGTCTGGTTAGCGCACTTGACTGGGGGTCAAGGGGCCGGAGGTTCGAATCCTCTCACTCCGACCAGAGAAAGCCGGGTGGTTTCCGTAGGAAGCTGCCCGGTTTTTCTCTATGTGAGCCATGATGTTTCGTATTCTATGCACAAATGATGATGGCATTCATCGAGCAGGTCTGCACGCATTAGCCGGTGCCATGGCGTCTCTCGGTGAGGTTTGGGTCGTCGCACCTGACCGTGAACGCAGTGGTATTAGCCAGGCGATTACTCTGGATTTACCTTTGCGTTACCGACCCTATCAAGGTCAGGAGCGTTGGTATCAGGTCAGTGGTACGCCGACGGATTGCACCTACCTGGCCATCCATCACCTCATGGCCGACCACCCACCAGATCTGGTGGTCAGTGGAATCAATCACGGCAGTAATTTGGGCAATGATGCCCACTATTCCGGTACGGTGGCAGGAGCTCGAGAGGGGCTGGCCAACGGTATTCCAGCCATTGCCTTTAGCTTGGTGGGTTTTGGAGACTTTGATTTCACCCTGGCAGCACACTTTGCTCAGGGTCTGGCACAGCAGGTCCTCGCCGATGGCCTTCCACCGGGGGTCATGCTCAACGTGAATGTACCTCAAGAGTCGGAAGGTGCTTACGCCGTCTGTACTCAAGGGCATCGGGCCTACGAAGGTGTTCGGATTTCGGACCGCCGGGATCCCCGTGGCCGCCCCTACGTCTGGATCGGTGGTACGGAGGTGGTTCATCGGGGGGGGGATCACACGGACACAGCAGCCCATGATGCTGGGCTCATCAGTGTGGTGCCCATGGCCTATGATCTGACTGCGCAGGGCGCCTTGGAGGAAATCCGTGGCCGTCAGATCACGGGGTTCGAGCGCCAAGAGGCTCTGGCTCAGCACGGCGGCGGGGCCCGATCGGTGGGATTTTTAAGGGGAGCAGAGCAAAGCGATGAATGAGTCCTCGGAGCCTCGTGAGCGAGCCAACATCATCCGTCGTAGTTACGATTGGGTCCTTTCCTGGGCAGACACACCCTATGGCGTTCCAGCCCTGTTTCTTCTGGCCTTTGCCGAAAGCTCCTTTTTCCCAATCCCTCCAGATGTACTCCTCATTGCCCTCGCAGTGGCTGCACCGACTCGGGCGCTGAAGTTTGCTGCCGTCTGTACGGCCGGCTCCGTCCTTGGCGGTTTGGCGGGCTATGGCATTGGTTTTTATGCGTGGGATGCACTCGGCCAACCGATTGTTGAGTTCTTCAACGGTGCCGAGAAGATGACGCAGATCAAGGCGCTCTACGACCAGCATGGAGCATTGGGGATTCTGATCGCTGCGATTACACCGATCCCCTACAAAGTCTTCACCATCTTTTCGGGCATGATGAAGTACGACCTTGCAACATTCTTTGGCGCTTCCGTCGTGGGCCGTGGCTTTCGGTTCTTTCTGGTGGCGGGAATCATCGCCTGGTTTGGTCCGGCCGTGAAGGTGTACATCGAGCGACATTTTAATCTGGCTGTCACTGCTTTTACCGTCTTGTTGGTAGGTGGTTTTGTGCTGATTCGGTTTCTCCATTGAGGTGTCTCTTCGGGCTGTTTCTGCTGGTCAGCAGTTGCGCAATCTTCCAGCCGAAAACGACTCAAACGGTGATCGTCGGTGGCGAAGCTCTTGAGACCGGCGAGACCCGGCCTCCCGGAACTTGGCATCAGGTGATCAAAGGCGAAACCCTCTGGACGATTGCACAGCACTATCGGGTGCAAGTCGCGGATTTGGTCAGTGCTAACGTGATTCTCGACCCGACTCGTCTTGATGTGGGGCGTCGGGTTTTTGTGCCCTTGAAGCCGGGCGCTGATCCCGATGAGCGCAAGTTACTTGAAGCCAGCAAACCGGCAACGATCCTGCAGGTTGAAGGGGAGATACCACCTCCGCCTGGCGGCTTTCGGTGGCCGTTAAAGAGACCCCGAATTCTGCGGTCCTTCGCGTCGAGAGGTGAGTCGCCTCTGGATGGTCTGGAGCTGGGTGGGAAACTCGGTGAGGCTGTGACTGCCATCGCTGATGGAGACGTCGTCTTCGCTGCCCATGATCCCCGTGGTTGGGGCCATCTGGTGATCCTTACCCATGGCAAGCACTGGGTGAGTATTTATGCTTATAATCAGAAAATTCTGGTCAAGGAGGGGCAGCGGGTGCAGCGAGGTCAAAGCATTGCTCGTTTGGGACAAAGCGGTCGGGCGAAGCGACCCCAACTGCATTTGGAAATTCGACGGGGAGTTCGCCCTGTTGATCCAGGCCCTCTGCTTCCGAAACGGTGATAAAACACGACAGCAAACGCTGGCATGAGCACTTGTTGGCTCGGCCTTGGCTGGAGCGCCTACTCAAGCCCTGTCTGGCGGCTCGGCGTACCGGTTTGCAGGGGGTCGACCGGTTCGCTGGTTTTCGGCGCTATGGCGAAGCGCAGATCGCCGCCGTCAAAGAAGACTTTGGCATTGATGATCAACTGCTGAACCGTTTGATCGACGCGATGGATAAAGCCGAGAGTCGACGGGGTGTCGAGCGGATTGCTGCCATCGATGATCTCATCGAGCGAGCCTTTGAACTCACCAAGCCGCGCAGCAATTTGAGTGAATCGGCGAGTATGCGAGCTCGACATCGAATTCGGGCGCAAGCCGTAGAAGAAGCCGCTTTGCCCGCCGGTCCGCGCATCCCCGATGACTTTCTCACTGAGCCCTTATCGGTCTTGCCCAAGGTGGGGCCCCGCACAGCGAAGCTGCTGGCCGCTAAGGGGCTTTATGAGATCGAAGACCTCATGAATTGGCTTCCAGCTGGTTATGAAGACAGGAGCAATGAATCGTCGGTAAACGACTTGGTTATCGATGACGTTGTCAGCGTGCGTGTCAAGGTGGAGAAGGGGGAACGGGGGGGCGGTGGAGGGCGTGGGCGCCCCCGCTTTGAACTCCATTGTCGAGATGAGGACGGCAATCCCTTTAGCGCCGTCTTCTTTAGTCCGAATCCCAGCTACTGGGCTCGAATGTTCGAGAAGGCTCCGGGGCAGTGGTACCGATTCTTTGGTAAGGTGCTCCAGTGGCAGAAGAAGCCCGGCATGTTTCATCCTAAAGTGGAGAAGTTAAAGCTCGGTCGAGAGGCCGATGTGGAAGGTAAGGGGCTGGTGCCGGTCTATCCGGACATTCCAGGCATCAACCCCAACAGGCTGCGTGATCTCATCGATAAAGCGATGGGCTTCATTGGGCGGCGTCGAGTCCTTGACCCCTTGCCTGCGGGAGTACGCAAGAAAGCCGAGTTGCCCGATTTAAAAACCGCTTGGCGCTTGTTGCATCAACCGGAGGATGAAGATGAGGCGAAGCAGCGCAAAGCGGCTGCAGAACGATTTGCCTACCAAGAGCTCTTCCTCACCCAGATCGGACTCCTGCTGCGTCGGGAGGAAGCAAAACAGGAGGCGGGTCTTCGTTTGTTGGGCGAACAGGACTTTCGGGCCCTCGCCAAAGCTGAGTTACCCTTCAAGCCAACGAGGGACCAACTGCGCTGCTTGAAAGAAGTCGAAGGAGACCTCATCAGCGGCAAGCCCATGAATCGACTGTTGCAGGGGGACGTTGGCAGTGGAAAGACCGCTGTGGGGGCGATTAGCGCGCTTGCACTGGCAAAATCGGGGCTCCAAACGGCCTTGATGGCACCCACGGAGATTTTGGCTCGACAGCATCACCGTTCCATCAGTCAATTACTCGGTGGGCAGCTTCGGGTGGGCTTGCTTTTGGGCAGTAGCAAGGCGGCGGAGCGCCGGGCCTTTGTCCAGGGGGCTACCGATGGCAGCTTGGATCTACTGGTGGGAACCCATGCGCTCATCGCGCAGAACATTCCATTCAAAGCACTGGGGCTTGCCATCATCGATGAGCAACACCGGTTTGGGGTGGCGCAGCGAGGTGCCCTCCGCGAGGCAGGGATTCAATCGACGGGTTTCATTCCTCACAGTCTCGCCATGACGGCAACCCCCATTCCCCGTACTTTATCCATGACCCTATACGGTGATCTGGACGTTTCCACGATCAAGGAAATGCCCCCCGGCCGGCAGCCCGTGAATACCCGAGCTTTTAGTTTGGCGAACCTACGCCCGGCGGTACAGATTGCTGAACGGGAACTGGCTCGGAATCGTCGTGTCTTTATCGTCCTGCCCTTGGTTCGAGAGAGTGATAAAGTGGAACTGGCTGATGCGGAGCGTACGTACATGAAACTCCGGGGTGGGCCCTTGGGTCACTACGGCGTTGGTTTGGTCCATGGACAGATGAAGTCTCAAGAGAAGAAAGATGTGATGGAGACTTTCCGCCGGGGCGAAATCCGAGTTTTGGTGTCCACAACGGTGGTGGAGGTGGGCGTCGATGTGCCCGAGGCGACGGTCATGATGATCTGGCACGCCGAGCGGTTTGGTTTGAGTCAGTTACATCAGCTCCGGGGCCGTGTCGGACGGGGACAGGATGCCAGCCATTGCCTTCTGCTCTATGATCCTCAGGCCGGTGAGAAAGCCATCCGCCGTATCTCAGTTCTGGCCCGATCCAATGATGGATTTGAGATTGCTTGGGAAGATTTGCAGGAGCGTGGCGCCGGTGAGTTGGCGGGGCTTCGGCAGTCGGGTTCAGACCGCTTCGAGTTTGCCGATTTACTCCGAGACGGCTTGTTGGCGAGATCGGCTCGAGAGCAGGCGGTTCGGGTTCTTCGTCGGGATCCAGAACTTAAGTCACCGGGCAACCAGGGACTTCGAGCTGTGCTTGATGGAAGATTCTCTAAAAGGCTGAAATGGCTGTCGGTTAGCTAGTCGGTAATTGGTCTTATATCGGCGGGCGTCCTACGGGCAGTTATGGGGGGCCCAATGAAGACACCGACCGTCTTCTCGCGCTGAACGAAGACGATTGTTATGATTATTGAGTCGGGATCGCTAACCAGCGAGGTACCCAGCGACCGTTGATTTTAGCCATGACGGCCCGGTCATCGGCGCGGATTGCGACGGGAAAGCGACGTCCATCCGGGTTGATTCGAAAGGAACGCACATCCGCGGCTTCGTTTCGGACCGCCACATGGAGTTGACCGGGGATTCCTCCAGCAAGCCAGGGCGCCTGGAAGTACAGTTCAACACGGTTGTTTGTTCGTCGAAGTTGAATCCAGTCTCGGGGCTCCTCGATCACAACAGGGCCAGGCGTTTGCTGGCAGTCAAATGAGAGCGTGGCGCCGGAAGGAAAGCGTATTCGCCCGGCCGGGTACGGACTTAGGATGTAGGGCGAGGTGCCGAGTCGTAGCTGCCCCTGGAGATCCCAGCGACGCCACACAGTCCCGCCGGTCGGTTTTAGGGCGTAGCCGGTCCCGTAAGAAGGGACCAAGCTCGGTCGGGGAATCAGTGTACAACGGGGAGGATGAGCCTCCAGGGTGGGAACCTCTGAATGAAGTCGGGGATTCCCTTCATAGGCCATTGTCAAGATTTCAAGATAGCCATCGGAGTCGAGGTCCGCCTTGGCGGCTCCCCGACTTGAGTACGCGTGGCGGGGATTGAGGGAGTCGTCGGTATCGTGAGCACTGATGCCGACCTGGGACGACACCTCAGAAAAGGGTGCGTCCTGCTGCTGAAGAAACAGTGCATCATAATGCAAACTCCAAACGATCGTGTCGATCCCAGCGGGCGGCGGCAGGGTGCCTTGAGCTAGGTAGACGTCATCCATGCCATCGCGGTTAAAATCATCCACAACGATCCCCCAGGCAAAAAGGGGAAATCCATCGATCATGGGAAGGTCGAGTCCCAAAGCCTCACCCCGTTGAACGACCTCGTCCTCGACAAATTGAACCGCCTTGTTGGGGCCTTCATCGCTGACATAGATCAACTCCCCTTCGCCTTCGACTACCAGTGCCCCGATGCCCATCAGTGAGTCGTTGGCAACCAAAAGGTCGGGCAAGCCGTCATCATTGACGTCTAGGCTGCCCAGGCCCAGAGCACTACCGTCGTCCAGGAGGGGAAGAAGTTCGCTGTCGTCGAACAGACGGAACTGACCATCGGGCTGTTGCTGGAAGGCAAGATTTTGCATGGGACCAAACCGAAAGCGCTGACGTAGATCCTCCACGGGCGCAGCCTGGCGCTCACATGCTTCCTGTTGGGGCGATCCGCCACTGTTCCGGAAAGCGCCACACGGGTCGTACGGCTCGCCAAAAGGTTGGCGTCTATGACTGCATGGTTCATCGGGACTACAGCGCAGAAAGGTCGCACCGATGAGCGGTTGGTATGGACTGCCCTCAAGCTGGACGAGTACGCTTGTCAGTTCAGCCATCACCCGCTCTGACAGTTGGCATCCGATCCAAAGGTCAAGACGCCCATCGTGATCGATATCCTCTGCGACCGCAGCGCCCGCAAAACAAATTCGACCGGGGTGCTCGGCGGGTAGTGCGTCGATGAGTTCGGTGGTGGAGCGTTCTGGGTGAAATCGCTCCAGCAAGATGCTTCCATCACCCAGTCGCAGGAGTTCGTGGTAGCCATCGTTTTCGATGTCGAGACCGAAAGCGCTCGGGTATTGAGCCGGGTTCGCTTGAAGTAGATCTGGACGAGGAACAAAGCGAAGCCGTCCAGGGTAGGAGCGATTTTCGAGAATGACCGCATCGTCCGTAGGCGTATCTTGTCGCCGTCTATCTCCCAAGTATAGATCCAAATCTCCGTCGCGATCGAGATCGAAAAACCCCCCTCCGAACCCGTACCCGCCGGTCATTCCTGTCGGCTCCGCCGCATGGTGATCCGTGAGCCCCGCCGCAAAGCGTCGCTCGAAGACAACACCCAATTCTGGTTGTGGGCGCTGTAGACAGCGCCCACCGGGAGCACATCGAGATTCCAAGCCGCAATCCGCATGGGAGCGACAGGTCTCCTCTCGGCAAATGCTCTGTTGGCACCTTTGATCTTGGGGGCAATCTTCATCCCACTGACAGCGGGTTGGGGGGACTTCGACACAGCGCCCTGACTCGCAGCGGTGTTCAGTGGGACAATCTTCAGTGTGTTGGCATTGTGATCGTTGACACCAGCCGGTCTGGCAGATGGTGTCGGCCTCACAATCCCCATCTCGATCACAAGGGCTTTGACAGACACCCTCCCAGCACAACTGATCTGCATCACAAGGACCCTCGTTACCGCAACTGGCACCGGAGTCGGTCAGGGGGACACCAGCGTCCACGGTGACGGGCTCAACGCTCGGACATCCAAGCAGTGCCCAGCTCAAACTCAGCGCGAAGGCAGTTCGAACCATCGTGGAATCCAGCGTTGGTCCACCTGAACCATCGCCCTTGTTTCTTCCACCCGACTCTCGAAATCGAAACGCGTTCGATCCATGACGGTCGAAACAATGCGGGTGTTGCCCTCGACATCCCGGAGGGCCACACGAACATTGGGTCGACCCCCGCCATACCAAGGCATGTGCATGTACAGGCTGTGCCCATTCTCGGTCGCCTCCCAGCGGATCCATTGAGGTTCCTCGACGTCGATCGTGCCGGTACGGTTTTGGCAATCAAAAGCGATTTCAGCTCCCGAGGGAAAGCGTAGATAACCTCGAGCGAAGGAAGTGAGCACATAAGGGGAAGCACCGAACCGCATCTGCCCTTGCATATCCCGCCTAAACCAGTCTCCTGTCCCCTCCGAGCGGATCGCATAGCCGTAACCATAAGAAGGGACGTAGCGATTGATGGGGCGCAAAGTGCAGCGTTTTCCGCTGACGTTTGCCAGGGGGACCTCACTGTGAATTCGGATGACGCCCTCGAAGGGCACGGTGAGTAGGTCCAAATAGCCGTCGTGATCTAAGTCGGCTTTGACGGTGGCTCGACTGGAGTAGACGAAGGTTTCATTGCGAGCGTCGAGATGATTGTGGTCGCTGACGCCGACTTCGGCACCATACAGTGTGAACCGGCCGGTTTCGCCCTGCAACGCGAGGAAGTCGAAGTGGGCAGCCCACGCCGCTTGGTTCAGGGGGGGAATCATTCCCTGACTCACATAGAGATCATCCCGACCATCCCGGTTGAAGTCGTCCACAACGGTACCCCAGGACTCGAGGTGATAGTTGCCAGACATACTCAACTTCAGTCCCGCTTCGTCCACGCGATTGATCACTTCTTCGCCCTCAAAACGTACCAGTCGGTTGGGGCCCTCATCAGCGATAAACAGGTGATCTCCGTGCTCGGCGAGCTTGAGCATGCCCAAGCCCATGTAGGAGTCATTTGCTGTGATCACATCGAGTAAGCCGTCGTTATTCATATCGACGATTCCGAAGGCGAGGGTCGCTCCGGGATCCTCGAAGTCCCGATCCTCTCGATAGACCAAACGTCCATCCTCGTTGTAGAGAATGAAGTTCCGCATGACCTGTAAGTCCATGATGTCCCAGCCCTCATCAATCAATCCCTCTTGCCCTGGTTGGGCAAAGAAGGTCTGTGCGAGATTGGGTAAGCCCATGCTTCGGCGGCGATAGGCGCAGTCCTCATCGGGCGCACAACCCACATAGGTGGCACCCTCGAGCGGATACGCTTGGACTCCCGTACGATAGATTTCTTCGGCAGCGACGATGGCGTAGGAGTTGAGTTGGCAAGCAAGCAGCACGTCGAAGTCACCATCGTAGTCCACATCCATCGAAGTGGCTGCGCCGAGGTTGCAGTGAGGTCGTCGAACATCTCCATCGGGCAGTAAAGCCAGGAGATCCGTTCGAGAGCGCTCGGGGTGGAAGCGTTCGAGCCAAGCATAACCATCGCCCAGAACGATGAGTTCGTGGGCACCGTCTTGGTCTAGATCCAGGCCAAAAGCAGAACTGATGTCTTGTCCGGGGGATGGATTGCACTCACCGGGCACGGCAACGAAGCGCATTTGGCTCGGGATCGAGCGATTTTCATAGACGCAGGGAGGACTGACATCGGTCGCATGGCGTTCCCTTGTGCCAAGGAAAATATCCAAGTCACCATCGCCTTCCAAGTCGAAGAAGCCCCCTCCAAAGCCGTAGCCTGTGAAATGTCCCGATGGTTCTGCGCCGTAATGCTCCGTCAGGGGCGCAACAAACCGACGTTCCAACAAGATCCGCTCTGGCCGAGTCGGGCGCTGCAGACAGACTTGAGAATGGCAACGCTCATCCGGTTCACAGTCGGTATGAACGAGGCATTCGCCGGTAAAGCACAGGCCATAGGAAGAGCATTGGTACCCATGACCACATTCATCGGCACTGGCGCAGGCAGCTTCGCCGATCTCGACACAAATCTGTTCTCGGCATCGAGCGCTGGCTTCACATGTGGAGTCAATATCACACTCTGGTTCGATGCACCGCTCTTGATGGCAAATTTGCCCATCCGCACAATCGGCTGGGGTTGTGCAGGCGGTCGAGTCACAACGACCGTCGCGGCAGAACTCGCCGTCACCGCAGTCTTCCGCCCCCCAACATCCAGGTTCGCAAACCCCTAAGTCCGTCACGCATCGGAAACCCGATGGGCATGGGCAGGAGAAACGACACTGACCCTCGACACAGATTTCGTCGGTGCTGCAAGCCGAGCATTGTGAGCCGATATCTGCACTCGGTGATCTGCCCCCATCAAGGGACGATTCTGTGCCCTGCTGCGGGCACGCCGCTAGAAGAAACAGCAGACTGAGATGACAAAGTAGCCTCATCGTGTGCGTAGTGTAGCGCGTGCTCGCGCGAAGAGCACGTTCTGCTGTGAAATCGGGGTCTGAGTCCGACCTTCGTTCCTGCTCGAGGAAGACGAGGAAGTTGACACGGTCTCTGGTTCCAAAGCCTGCGATCAAGTCCTTAGCACTGTTAAGAAGTGCTCTCAGGATCCGTCCTTACCGAAGAAGGGAATGCCTTCATCCAAGAAGAAGTCCGGCGCCAGTGCCTGACTGGGATCGACGGCGTACACATCAAAATCCTGACATCCTTCCTCTGCCAAGACCGCATCATCGATAAAGAAGTTGCCGCTACATTCTGGCGCCTGTCGACACAGGATCGCATGGGCTGCATCGGCCATGATCGCCGGCGTTCGACAACTGCTTCGAAAGGCTTTGCCACCAAGCATGTCGATCGCTGCGGTGGCGATCGCCGTCCGAGGCCAGAGGGCATTAACCGCAATACCCTTGCTCCGAAGTTCTTCCGCCATTCCGAGGACGCACATGCTCATGCCGTATTTACTCATGGTGTAAGCAACGTGGTTTTTGAACCAACGGGGATCGAGGTTGAGGGGAGGCGAAATGTTGAGGATATGAGGATGGTTTCCTTCAGCCAACAAAGGAATACATTTTTGGCTCATCAAGTAGGTGCCGCGGACATTCACAGCGTGCATTAGATCGAAGCGTTTCATCGGCGTCTCAACCGTACCGGTGAGTTGGATGGCGCTGGCATTGTTCACCAGCACATCAAGCCCGCCCCAGGCCTCTTGCACTTGGTCAACGGCAGCGTTCACCATCGCTTCATCTCGGACATCGACGACCAGGGGTAAGGCTTCGCCGCCAGCCGCCTCGATCGCCTCTGCCGCTGTGTAAATCGTGCCTGGAAGGACCGGATGCTTTCGGTTGGATTTGGCTGCGATTGCGATACGCGCTCCATCCCGAGCGGCACGGAGTGCGATGGCCTCACCGATTCCACGGCTCGCTCCCGTAATGAGCAGACGTTTGCCTCTTAGAGTCGTCATAATGGATTCCTTACTTCGCCTCGAAGAGCCCATAGTCTTTCCGTGCTGCCCCTGACAACCGTCCGGTCTAGACCGATGGCTCATCCTCTGTGTATGATCGACTCTGAGTTCTTCCGGAGCACACTCAATGGCGTTCTTTGGGCGAGGTAAAGACGACCGTAAGTCCCCCATGATTCGGCTTCAGCGCTCGGACTACCAAGGGCCTGGGGAACTGCGTCGATTGATCAACGATGTGTTGTCGCAAAAGGGTCTGAGAGCCCGCGATGTGAGTTGGTCGCTGTGTTCTCCCCGGGGGGAGTTACGGATGATGGGGCTGAAGGTCTTAAAGTCCCAGTCTCATGATTATGCCAAACTGTTGCTCAACGAGTTGCAGGGGAAATCCAATGCCGAGATGAGGAACTTGATGCTTTCTGCCGCCGAGTTCGACAGCGATGTCGTGACGAATGTGGCCCAGACGCTGATGGCCGAAAGCAACTCACAACTCCGGGAGAAGGGCTTCTTCCTCGTTCGCCAAGCTTCCCGTGACAAAACTCAGGCGCTGTTGGGCGGTATGCTCAAAGGGACAGATCCAGAAGCGCAGGTGGTGGCGATCGATCTGCTCAAGGATGATCCGGAGGGACTACGTCGGGTCGGGCTGGGAACCGTCGAGTTGCAGCGGATGTGCGAAAATGAAGACGAGCGAGTACGCAAAGCGGGCTTCGATTTACTGAACGCCATGACGCAGCGGACAAGGCACCAAGATCTACTTCTGTTGAAGGGAATCACAGACGACAGCTATCAGATTCAGAGTCTATGCGCTCGGACCATCGGTGGCTTGTTGGTGAATGATGACGAGGAGATTGAGAGCGGTCTGATCAGCTTGCTTGCGGACGGTCGCAACGCGGTGCGTACCGCAGTCGTGGAAACACTTTCCCATTGCCCTGAGCCTCGCCGGGTGATTCGGCGTTACCTTAACTTCATCAAGGATCTCCCGGGCTGGGTGCGCGAGCGAGCGCTCGACAGTCTGAAGAGTTTCGGTGACCGACTGCTGGATCCCATCGTTGAACTCATGGGGGACTCAAACCGCGAGATCAAACTCCTTGCCCTCGGCATCGGTGGTACCTTCGAGGATGAGCGGTGCGTGGCGCCGATTATTGGCATGTTGAGTGATGAAGATTGGTGGACCCGGATCACCGCTGCGGAAACCCTTGGACGAATCGGTGACAAGCGCGCGGTCGACCCATTGATCCGGGCGCTCGACGATAAAGACGTTCAGTGGGCTGCCATCGAGGCCTTGTCGATGATCAAGGACAAGCGAGCGATCACCCCCATCGCTCGATTTTTGAACCATGAAGCCGATGAGGTCCGAATGGCAACCGTGGAGGCTTTATCGGCATTTGAGGACCCTGGTGTGGTGAAAGCACTGCAGGATCGGGTCAAGAATGATCCGAGTGCTGAGGTGCAGCGACGATGCATTGAACTGATTCGGGAGATTGCTGAAAAGACAGGCAGCACACAGGATGTTTCGGCGCTGGTGACGATGGCTGCAGAGCGCGCTCGGGGCCGTTCTGGGGGCAAGCTGGACGATTTGCTCATCCGAGCGCGCCAGCAACATTGCAGCGATGTGCATATTTCCGTGGGGCTGCCGCCCCTGTTCCGGAGCGCAGGTGTGATCGAGCCATTAGAGGGGCAGCAAGTCCTCGATGCGGCTGCCGCGAAAAGAGTGCTCTGCGATATTTTGACAGAGCCTCAACTCGAACTGCTGGAGAAGGAACAGCAGATCGATTTCTGTTATGTCATCCCCAACGTGGGGCGTTATCGAGCCAACATCTTTATTCAGCGTTTGGGTATGGGAGGGGTGTTCCGGATCATTCCTGGAATCGTACCGACCTTCCGAGATGTGGGCCTGCCTGATTATCTGACGGCGGTCACGAACAATCACCAAGGTATGATTATTGTCTCAGGTCCGGCCGGATCAGGAAAATCAACAACTTTGGCGGCCCTTGTTAATCTTATTAACGAGCGCAAAAGATCGCATATTTTAAGCGTGGAGGAGCCCGTCGAGTTTGTGCACACCATGAAGCAGAGTTTGGTCAATCAGCGGGAGGTACACAAGCACACCCAGAGCTTTGCAAATGCTTTGAGAGGGGCCTTGCGAGAGGACCCAGACATCATTGTGATCGGCGATATGCGCGACCCGGAGGTCATCAGTATGGCGTTGGAGGCTGCCGAGACGGGGCACTTGGTGATCGGCACCATGAACACCACCAGCGCCCACAAGACGGTGGACCGGGTGATCGAGAGCTTTCCGCCCAACGAACAGGATGCTGTGCGGCTTGCCTTGTCGGAAACCCTCCGCCTGGTCATTTGCCAACGACTTCTACCTCGGGCTGATCAACCGGGACAGGTCGCCTGTTTTGAGATTCTTCCTTGTGTTCAAAACGTCCGGACATTGATTCGAGATGACAAGGTCTATCAACTCCCGGGAATCATGGAACTGGGCAGGAGCCAGGGGATGCGTACCGCGGACATGAGTCTGGAAGCCCTGATGGACGCTGGAAAAATTACGCCGGAAGATGCTTACATTCGCGCCGTGAAGAAAGAGACCTTCGAGGGGATGGTGAGCGCCCAATTCTTGGCTGAGATTCAAGCCTTGGAGCCCCCGAAGATCGATGATGACCCCAGTGGCGACGGGCGTGGTCCCATGCCATCAGGTAACCCAGCACCGAGCGTGGGAAGTTCGATATGAGTGGCGGTGGGATGGAGACGAAGCGGATTACTCGCTTCCTGCAGTTGATGATCGAGAGGGGGGCTTCCGACATGCATTTTAGTGTCGGCAGGCCACCGATGTTTCGAATTTCAGGAGAGATCGACCCCCTGCGTTATCGAGTCCTTTCCAATCGAGATTATGTCGATCTGATCCGACCCATCGTGGAAAAGCAGGAGGACTGGGAACATTTCCTGACCACAGGAGATCTCGACTTCTCGTTTGCCGTGCCGGACCTTGCTCGATTTCGGGCCAATCTGTTCATGCAAGAGGGGGGCTTTGGTGCCGTCTTTCGAGTCATTCCGACAAAGATCCTCACCCTGGACCAATTGGCGATGCCGTCGGCGGTGAAAAAGATCTGCGACATGCGCAACGGTCTGATTTTAGTCACGGGTCCCACGGGCTCGGGAAAATCGACGACTTTGGCTGCGATTATCGACAAGATGAACAAGACTCGAAAGATGCACATTATCACGATCGAGGACCCCATCGAGTTTGTTCATCAGCACCAGCGAAGCGTGATCACGCAACGAGAGGTGGGGACTCATGCGCCAAATTTCAACTCCGCACTGAAAGCGGCGGTGCGAGAGGATCCCGACCTCTTGCTCGTTGGCGAGATGCGTGACTTAGAGACCATTACTCAGGCTTTGAATGCCGCAGCGGCGGGATTGTTGGTTTTTGGGACTCTCCACACGAACTCAGCGGCAAAAACGGTGGATCGCATCGTGAATGTGTTTCCCCAAGAGGAACAAGAGGCGGTCCGGAGTATTTTGGCTGAATCTTTGAAATGCGTCTTAAGCCAGCAGTTGTTGAAGCGGACGGGGGGAGGACGGGTCGCAGCGGTTGAGATTATGTTCTCGGGTGCTGCGCTCCCAAACCTCATACGAGAGGGGAAAACCTACCAGCTGACCGACTACATCTCCCGTGGAAAGAAAGTGGGTATGCTGACTATGGACGACGCGTTGGCGAAGTTGGTGAACGAGAACATTGTACCGTACCAGTCGGCCCTGGAGAAAGCGATCGATAAGGTTGAATTTCCAGCGCGTATCGAGGCTGAGGTCTTCGCGGCCGCCAAAGATTCTTCAGACACTGGTATCGCCTGATGGTGTCTTGGATACCCCTCGAAGGCATTAGGTGTTCATGACTGTCCCCCAAGCTCAAATCAGTCAAACGCGCACAGAAGCAGGACAGGGGCGTCGCGAGACAGGGGAAAAGGGACCTCAAAAGCAACCCTTTGTAAGCGGTGTTGGATGGCTCGATCCAGAGTTGCAACAGAAGATCGATCGGGGCGAGGATGTCGGACGACGACCGCGTACTGCGAGGGTGTTCAGGACACGGATGCCGATGCCGGGCGTGCTGGCGATGGGGAATTGGCGAACCCTTGTCGGATGGCAGGATCGCCCTCTGGAGGATGTTCGGTCATCCCCAGAGCCGACAGAAAATACACTGCAAGCGCGAGATGGGTCGGATCGCCAGTACCTCCGGCAAGCTGAATCGCTGCATCAGTCGGCGCTCAGCGAACCGTCGATATCCTCTGATCTTGCACGGGGGGGTATGGCTCAGCATGAGGCGAAACCCGTCTCATCTGGTCATTCAAACGGTGGCTCATCGTGGAACCGACATCAGGCCGTCGAGTCCAGTCCATCGCCTGAACCAGAAGTCATTGCTCCACCCACATCGTCCATTGCAAAGCGATTTCCCACACCCCTGGAGACCACCGACGCTCCAACCACGGACCCCGCCGAATCAAGGGAACAGACTGAAACGTCCAGTCGAGACCTTGGACTCCAGCCATCGCGAGTCTCCGAATCGGGGGCGGAGCGAGCCCACGCCGACGGGACTGGAGGGACTGGACACACCCTGATCGGGCAGGAGTCTGTGATCTCTTCTGGAGATCAAGACGCCACACAAAGGGGGCACTTACCCGTCGACCGAGAGGTCAAGTCGACGTTCGAGCACCCTGTTTCCCAGCCTGAAACCGTGGCTGCTTCCGCGGAGGGTTCCGGGGAGCATCGTGATGTGGAGATGAGACCTCAATCGGTCGAGAGTGAGCGGGTCGCCGTCTCCCTAACCCCCCAAGTCTTGGCGTCAAAGCCCACCTTTTATCGAACAGAAGTCAAACCAGAGCATGGCTTCGAACAACGTGAAATGTATGTGCTGCAACGAATGATTGGCCGGTTCACGCTGGATCAACTTGTAGCGATGCGGCTGGGGATGGAAGGAGACGAGTTGGGGCAGCTCCTTGCACGGGCTTCCCACTGCGGTGTTCTCACCGGTTTGCCGCCGGGTTCGGTACCGGAGATGACCGCCTCCAACCCGCCTGAACCAGAGCTTGATCCACCGGTCCAGGCACCCGTTGAGACGGTCGAGGTCGCTCATCGGGAGTCGGAGGAAACGCAGGCGTCCTTTCAGAGGATCCCTGAGTCCCAGGTCCCGGCACCGGTTGAGTCCGTCGAAGTCGTCCATCGAGAGCCAGAAGAAACGCCGAAAGAATTACCGGATACGCTTGAGGCTCAGATCCCGTCACCCATGGAGTCGGTCGAAGTCGCTTATCGGGAGCCAGAGGAGAGGTCTGAGCCGCTTTCGGTGGCGTCTGAGCCTGCCGCCCTGCGCCTTGAGCAGCGATCATCGGCTGTCGAATCCCAATCGCAACCACAGGACGTTCCGACGGAACAGATACCAGGCTCTGCCATCCCAATGTTTCACAGGGATCGATTTCGTCCTGATCAGGGCTTCAGCCCTGGAGAAACTTACGTCATGCAGCGTATGATTGGTCGTTTTACCTTAGACCAACTGATCGCCATGCGTTTGGGACTTTCGGAATCTGAGGTTCAAGATCTCGTCCATCGAGCCTCGGCGCTGGGTGTCGTCACCTTCGACTGATGCCCCGATGGTTCAGGATTGGACGTTGTGAATCACCCGCTGCGGGAAGGGGATTTCAATGCCTTCCGCATCGAATGCTTCTTTCAAGCGCTTGTTGAGTTCCCGCACCACTGCCCACTGTTCGCCTGGGCCCGTGGTTGCCATGACTCGGAACGTTACTGCCGAGTCCGCAAGTTCGGTGACACCGATGAAAGAGGGAGCATCCCGCAGTCTTCCTTGCCATTCGTCTTCGGAGAATAGTCGCTGACCCACCTCGTTGACCACCCTTTCGACTTGGTTGAGATCGCTGCTATAACCGACGCCAACATGGCAGAGTGCTCGACACCAATCTCGAGTCAGATTGGCGACCCGACTAATGCTGCCATTGGGGATCACATGCAGCGTACCATCCAACTGTCGAATTCGTGTGGAGCGCAGATTGATCTGTTCAACGGTTCCCGTTTGACTGGCAATTTCAACAACGTCACCCACCGCATATTGATTTTCGATCAAGATGAAGAAACCGTTGACCAGATCCTTTACGAGACTTTGAGAGCCGAATGAAATCGCCAATCCGAGGATAGCGACGCTTCCCAGAAGCGGTGCCGTGTTCACTCCAATCGTATCCAAGGCGATGAGTCCAGCGACGACAAAGGCACCGATACGTAGGAGTCCTGTGAGGACCGCTGCGATGGTGCCGGCTCGTTGTTCAGCTGCGGTTTGATGATTGTCGTTTCCATCGTCTGCAGCACGTTGGATGCCTCGTCCTAAGCTATCGATAAGGACCAAACCCAGCTTCAAGAAGACAGCGATCAGCAACAGGCCGAGGATGACTTGCCAGCCTTTGCGCTGGGACCAATCGATCAGCCCATTGAAAGCCACCTGAGACCAACGGCCAAAGCGACTTGCATCGAGTCGCTCCTGTTCGAGAGATTGAATTCGGCTCAAACGGTATTTGATGCGCCCTTCCACCAGGGTTTGTTCGATTTGATAGGCTTTAAGTTGCCGGAGTTGCCCTCTAAGATCCTCTTTGAGCCTCGTGAATTTTTGTTGGATTTCTTTGGCTCTTCCAGACCAGTAGCTGGCATATTCCACGGACCAGGGGATGTTGTTTGCGAGCGAGGGCTTACTCTGCTCCTTGGCAATCCTTAACTCCTCTGCCGCTAATTTGGAGTCGATTTCCTGGGCTTTAACAAGGATTCCAGTGGATTGGATTTGGCGCTCGACCATGGCATCGTCAGCTTCGGCCACCATCCGCTTTGCGTTTTGCCCTTTCAGGCGGCGATCCAGTTCATCAAGGTACCGACGATGGCGATGGAGTGGGTTCTCATGAGTGCTGACGAGGGGCTTGTTCTCCTGGGCTCGTTTACTGTCTTCGACCTGATCCGTGGCATCGATGGCGTTTTCCAGGGCATCTCTCTCGGTCACGACCGCTTCCAGATAGACGTCCTGGTTCTCTATCTTCCGATTTGAAAGATTCGCCCAATCTCTCAACGCCTTAGCCTTTGCTGCACCGTCTGGAACGCCAGCACGACTCAGTTCATCCGCATACGCCCTTGCTGTGGAGGCTTGGCGTTCCCAATAAACCTTCCATTCTCGGTTGCTGAATGCTTTCGCTTCGAGCAAACGAAGTCGCTCCTCGAGCTTTTGCGAGCGGCTGTCGTCCTGATTCGAACTCGCCGACAAGGTCACCAGTTGCGGCCGATCCTCAAGGGCTTCTCGCCAAGCTCTCTGACTAATTTTTAGTGCCTCTCCAGGCTCAAACGGAACGGACTCCGTTCCGTTGACTTGCGCAAAGATGAGGCTGAGGGTGAACCACATGGCAGGATCTCCGGTGCTCGGCTAGCGAGCCCATGGGTTGCCTGCAAGTCGCAAATCAAATCCGATCCGGCTGCGGACAGTCTGGGAATTAAAGAATGAAGGCGGGAGCAAGTTCGGTTCACTGCGTACGAAACTGCAGAGTCCTCGGTGCCATTCGATCGCCTCTGTCATGCATCCATCCTGCGCTCGTGGTTGCTCGGAGCAATTTTTCAACCTGTGTTCGTTTCATGGATCGTGAAAGAGATCTCTTGCCGGCCAAGCTTTCGCCCTATAGACCGTCGCCTGCGAAGGGGAGGTACCCACTTGCTGCTTCAAGGCCAAGCCTTCGAGCAGTTGATCGAGCAATGGCTCGAGTCCCTCGTCCCGTTGGTTCCCTCAGGCAGTCTTATCGTGGGTATTCGGACGGGTGGCGAGCCCTTAGCAAGGCGTCTCGCTGATCGGCTAGCGCGGGAGGGCAAAGGGGCAGAACTTGGTCTGCTCGACATCGCTCTTTATCGAGATGATGTCGGCCTCCGCATGAAAACCCCTCGAGTTCTCGGGACCGAGATCACGCAAGAGATCGATGAGCGTTTCGTGGTTCTCGTGGATGACGTGTTCTACACAGGCCGCACGATCCGAGCTGCCCTCAGCCGGATCGCTGATTTCGGGCGCCCTCGAAAGGTCCTGCTCGCCTGTCTCGCTCGACGGCCGGGACGAGAGTTACCTATCGTGCCTGACGTCGTGGGTATGGATTTGGAAGCACCACCCGAGGGTTTCAAAATCGAAGTCAGCGTGACTGAGGGACTGATCCGCAGCACTGCAATGACAGAAACGTTAGCCCTGATGGAGGACGCTGATTGAAACCCGTGGCAGGATTAGGGCAACTGAAGTCCCTCGACGATCTGACCAATCGAAGTGGTTGGCCTCATAGTCTCTTCTCGACCGATGGACTTCCGAGGGCTGCTGCACTCGACATCATCGATACGGCCAGGGAAATGGTTGGCGTTGGGCGACGCCGAGTTAAAAAGCTCCCAACGTTGCGTGGGCGTACCGTCATCAATGCCTTTTTCGAAAATTCGACCCGAACGCGAGTGAGTTTTGAGCTTGCAGGAAAGCGTATGGGTGCGGACGTGATCAACTTTTCAGCGTCGGCAAGTTCAGGGGCCAAGGGGGAAACCCTGGGAGACACTGCTCGAACCCTTGCAGCCATGAACCCAGACTTGATCGTGATTCGCCACCCGGATGGTGGTGCTCCTTGGTTTCTCCGTGAACGGGTCGGCTGTGCGGTGATCAATGCCGGTGACGGCATCAACGAGCATCCGACTCAAGCATTGCTCGACGCTCTGACGCTCATGGAACAACTGGGTGATTTGGAGGGACGAACGGTCGCAATCGTAGGCGACGTTGCTCACAGTCGCGTGGCTCGATCAAATATCCATCTGCTCCACACTCTCGGAGCCAACGTGGTTTGTGTCAGCCCCTCAACCATGCGCCCTGCCCAGATGGACCTTGCGCTCAAGGCTCAGTGGACCGACGATCTCGATGCGCTTTTGCCGCGATGTGACGCAGTGATGATGTTACGTATCCAGCGGGAGCGCCTGCGCGAGAGCCTCTTTCCCCACAACCGTGAGTTCGCCATTCGCTTTGGATTGAATCCCCGTCGGGCTGATTTGCTTCCGTCTCATGGCATTATTCTGCATCCCGGGCCGATGAATCGCGGCGTCGAGATCGAGCCAGCGGTGGCGGATGGCGATCGGGCGATGATTCTTTCTCAGGTTGAGAATGGGGTTGCTGTGCGTATGGCATTGCAACTCATGTTGTTGGGAAGGAGCGAGTCATGATGGTTCGATGGATCGCTGGTGGCCGGGTTATTGACCCAGATCAAGATGTTGATCGTCTTGCAGATCTCGAACTTGCAGACGGAAAAGTGGTCGGTTTGCATCCCGTGGGCACGGCACCGTCTCAGGAAGATACCCTCGATGCATCCGGTCGCTGGGTCATGCCAGGAATGATCGATATCCACGTTCATTTCCGTGAGCCCGGGCAGGAATACAAAGAAGATCTATTGACGGGCGCGCGAGCTGCTGTGGCCGGTGGGGTGACGACCGTCGTGTGCATGCCGAACACCATGCCAGCGATCGACAAACGAGAGGTGGTCGGCTTGCTGCGTCGTCGAGCGGCGCAAATAGGCCTCTGCGATGTGCAGGTCTGTGGGGCGATTTCAAGAGGGTTGAAGGGCGAAGAACTTGCTGATCTGGGCGAGATGGCTTTAGCCGGTGCTGCCTGTTTCAGCGACGATGGTCATGCGGTGATGAATGCAGGCTTGCTGAGGCGAGCTTTCGAGTACGCAAGCGATCTGGACTTAATGCTGATGCTCCATGAAGAGGAGATGGATCTCTCTAACGGTGGCAGTATGCATGAGGGAGCAGTAAGCAGCCGTGCCGGTTTGAGGGGGATTCCTTCTGCCTCGGAATCAGCATTGATTGCGCGAGATTTAGAGATTGCGCACGAGTTTGGCGGCCGCATGCATGTCTGTCACATGAGTACAAAACGAGGCGTGGAACTTGTCCGTGCCGCCAAAGCTCGGGGCTGGCCGATCAGCGCCGAGGTCACGCCTCATCATTTGTTTCTGACGGATCTAGCCGTCCTCGAGTCCCATTATCATGGGCACACGAAAATGAATCCACCACTTCGACCGTGGGAGCATGTCGAGGCGCTTCGAGAGGGGCTGAAGGATGGCACCATCGAAGCGATTGCGACGGATCACGCACCCCATGGTGATGTTGAGAAGGATGAGGCGTTTGGCTGTTGTGCCTTTGGCGTGACTGGATTGGAAACGAGCTTCTCATTAACACGACGACTGGTGGATGAGGGCGTGATTAGTTTGTCGAGGGCCGTCGAACTTCATACGTCCGGCCCTGCAAAGGTCATGAACTGGAATGATCGGGGAACCTTCCGGGCGGGGACCCGGGCAGATGTCTGCATCTTCGATCCCGAGCGGGTTTGGATCGTTGATCCCTCGGTGGGGTTCTCGAAGAGCGTGAATACCCCTTTTACCGGCTGGGAGTTGAAGGGACAGGTCTCGACCACGGTCTTTGGAGGCCGTGTTGTTTATCATGAAGGGAAGCCAGCAGCATGACCACAGCGACACTTCTTCTGGCCGACGGTCGCCGCCTCCATGGAGAGGGGTTTGGCGCCCAAGGTGTGTCCTTTGGCGAGGTGGTCTTCAACACCGCCATGTGGGGATACCAAGAGATTCTGACAGATCCTTCCTATCGGCGGCAAATAGTCACGCTGACCTCGGCGGAGATCGGTAACTACGGGTGCGTGCCGAGGGACGATGAGTCCGGTTACCCCCAAGTCTCTGGTCTCGTGATTCGTGCCTTGAGTCCTCTGGCGAGCAACTTTCGAGCAGACGAAGATCTCGATCATTACCTTCGACGGCATGGCATTGTGGGCATTCGGGGTATTGATACTCGGGCGCTCACTCGAAGTCTCCGGGATCATGGGGCGATCCCTGGCGCAGTTTGCTACGGTGATGATTTGGATCTGGATGCGATCGCCGAAGAGTTGACTCAACAGCCTCTGATGGCTGGCTCGGATCTGGCGTCTGAAGTGACCACGCAAGAGGTTTATGAATGGGGGGCCAACAGCGCAGGTGATGACCTTACAGGTCAGGGGAGCTACCACGTGGTCGCCTATGACTTTGGCGTGAAACGCAACATCCTCCGACTCTTGAAGGATCATGATGCCCGTGTGACGGTCGTGCCCGCCAGTACCGGGGTTGATGTGGTGAAAGGATTGCAGCCCGATGGGGTCTTTCTTTCCAATGGTCCAGGGGATCCAGCGGCGGTTGACTATGTCCTGCCTGTGATCCGAGATTTGATGGCAAGTTACCCCACATTCGGTATCTGCCTCGGTCACCAGTTGATGGCGCTAAGTCAGGGGGCGAGCACCTTCAAAATGAAGTTTGGTCATCGCGGGGGAAACCACCCTGTGCAGCACTTCGCTGCGAATCGTGTCGAGATCACGAGCCAAAATCATGGTTTTGCGGTGAGTGATGATGCTTTGCCCGAACACCTTAAGGTGACCCATCGTCATTTGAACGACGAGACCATTGCCGGTTTGAGTTACGAGGGATTTCGAGCCTTCTCGGTTCAGTTTCATCCCGAGGCAGCTCCCGGGCCTCACGATAGTCGCTCTCTGTTCCGACAGTTTCATCAACAGATTTTGTCCGAATGACCTTTCCCGCAGAGGCGGCTCGGCTAACCATCTGCGAATGGCTCGCCGATTACTGTGCCGGCCGTGCCGAGGACGATCTCGGCCGGGGGGTCTGTCATGCCGTTCTCGCCGGCGGAAAGCGCCTGCGTCCTGTTTTGACACTCCTTTGGGGGCAACGCTTCGGCGCGCCTCCAAAAGCTTTGCGAGAAGCCTGTCTCGCTGTCGAACTCCTGCATACCTACAGCCTGGTACACGATGATCTCCCGGCGATGGATGATGACGATCTACGTCGGGGGCAGCCCACGGTTCATGTTGCCTTTGATGAGGCGACGGCCATCTTGGTCGGTGATGCGCTCCTCACCGAAGCGCTCGGACGTTTCGGAATGATCAAGGATGCAAATCCCGAGGCGTGCCTGAGCGCTTTGCACTGTTTGCACCAGGCAGCGGGCGATCGGGGCATGGTTCGAGGACAGCATTTGGATCTACTGCAACGGGCGAAGACTGTAGACCAAGTGGCAGAAGTTCACCGGTTGAAGACGGGAGCGCTTCTGTCTGCAAGTTGCGAGATCGGGGCGATACTGGGCGGTGCGTCGTCTGCAGACCGAGATCGTTGCCGACGATTCGGTCTGCATCTCGGGCTTGCGTTCCAGGCTCGCGACGACCTTCTCGATGGGGTTGGCGATGAGCAGGCACTCGGGAAGCCGATCGGATCTGACGCACAGCGAGAGTTACCAACATTACTGGGCATCTTGGGGCCCCAAGGATGTCAACTCCGAGTCGAAGATGAGACGAGATTGGCTTTGGAGTGCCTGGATGTGACCAATGCCGAAGAGCATGAAATCCAGGGATTGGCCGAATGGCTTTTGGCGCGGCAATCTTAGCTTTCCTTGGTCGATAGATTGCACCCCTGGGCTAGAGCAGCTATCGTCTCCGCAGCCGCCGTTGGGCTAGGGGTATTTTCATATGGTTCGTAATCGATGTTTCATCGTCGCTAGTTTGTTTATCCTTGCTGCCTGTCCAGCCAGTGATTCAGCCGAAGATGCTGGTGGTGGTGGCGGTGGCGG
>NZRT01000072.1 GCA_002696345.1 Myxococcales bacterium | reverse complement strand
TCTTCCCAAGCCACATGAAACTCCCGCTCCGGAATTTCACCTCGAATGTCCCAGGCGATCCGGCCCGATTCCCGAGGGTCCAGATCAAGCCAATAGCCGTAAACCGCTGGTGATGGGCTCTCCCGGTGCGGCAAACGCCGGGGGCGAGCGTGCCCTGCCTCTCCTTCTTCCCCCAGAACGATGAAGCCATTGGAACTCACCCGGACCGCATCGATCGGCTCGCCGAAAAAGACGAAATCGAAAGGCAAGGGAATGGGAGNCGACAAGCCATCATCACCCAAATCATCCAACTGCGCATCGGGGCTCGGACGGGGGTTGAACGGAATCACCTCCGCCCGCACGTCACTGCGGCGGTCCCGGGGGCACAGATCGCANGCATCACCGATGCCGTCCCGNTCAAAGTCTTCCTGTTCNAAATTCCATACGTCAGGACAGTTATCGAAAAGGTCGTCCCGNCTGTCNCCATCATTGTCGCCNTCGCAGGCGTCGCCGATTCCATCTCCATCCTCATCCCCCTGCTCTGGATTGGGTAGATCCGGACAAAGGTCGGTGCTGTCACAGACTCCATCACCATCGGTATCGCCCAAGACATCAGCGGGGCAAGGGTCACAAGGATCCCCCTTTCCATCCCCGTCGAAGTCCGCCTGAGATGGATTCTCGAGTTCCGGGCAATTGTCGACCGTGATGCAAACACCGTCCCCATCGTCATCGCCGCCGATTTGATCGGGACAGGGATCGCACGCGTCNCCAAAACCNTCGCCGTCCCGATCCCCCAACTGCAAGGCGTCCANCTCCGGGCACAAGTCGACCGGCTCATCTTCCTGGGGACGCTCATCGACCGGNGCACCNGNCNGACAGGCCAACAAGCAAAGTCCNAGGCTCAGGGCGAGGCGGTACACAGGTTGTCTCCGAAGCCTCTATAGCCTGACTCGNAGCGATGGGCGAGAGAGCGACTTGCGCTGCCCCGTCCGCTTCGACCAGAATAACGCTATGCGATGGCTTTCTCTTTCTTTGCTGCTCGCCTGTCAGCCCTTGGTCTATCCCGATCAATGTCGAGAAGGTGAAGCGCCGAACNGCAGTTGCTTTGCCCAAAANCGTCCCGTCGNTTCGGCTGAAGTGGAGTTNGCGACCCGCCTTGCCAATCGCTTNATGCACNCACACGCACCCGGAGATTTACCTTGGAACTGGGAGGAAGGAGTTGCTTTGTTTGCCCTTAGCGAACTCCACAAGGTGACCGGCGATGAGGCCCTGTTGAATTACATCGAGGCTTACCTCGACCATCACCACNATGAGGGCTACAAAGTCGAAACCAGCGATCAATGCCCAGCGGCAGCAAGCGCNGTCAGCCTCCTTTNCCACCGCTCGAGCGCAACGGCGCAAANCGCTCTGGATCGAGTGGAAAGCTACTTAGCGAACGACGCTCGCCGAACCACCGATGGTGGGATTAATCACATGGGCGTGCTCGCCATTATGGATCCAACGCTCTGGGTCGACAGCCTCTTTATGTTTGGTGAGGTTTGGTTGCGTCGAGCGGATCTACAACGAGATGACGAAGCACTCGACCGATTCGATGAACAGTTCGAAATCTTCACCCATCGNCTGCAAGAGAGTAACGGNCTCTACACCCACGCAGCCGATTGGATCATCGAACAAACGCCAGGTGTATTTTGGGCGCGAGGGAACGCTTGGGTGACCGCAGCAGGGTATGATGCCCTTCGCATCCACCGGCTTCGAGGTNAGCAAAACCCAGTCCACGCCGCCGCTCTTGAACAACAAGCCCGNCGAATACTGGAAACCCAGAACATTCAGTCTGGGTTGTGGTGGACACTCATGACCGAGCCCGGTGAGGGTTATGAGGAGGTCAGTGGCAGCGCCCTGTTCCTCTTTGGTTTGTCCCGGGCTTGGCGTTACGGTTTTCTCGGCGACGATGTCTTGCCCGCCCTCCACCGAGGGAAAACAGGGCTTCTCGGAGCTGTCCACGAACGAGACGACGGACCGGTGATCCATGGAATCTCGGGACCCACCACCGCCGCCGCTCGCGAGGACTATCTTCGTGTCCCCTTGGAAGAAGATCTCCCCTATGGTGTGGGTGCGATGATCCTCGCCCTCATTGAGTTGGCGGGCCTGCCGGAGTCCTTATAATGCGCTTCCCTCTGTTGATGATGTTGCTGGTGACGAGCTGCGCCTGTGAAGAAGAAATACAGGACCCCAGCCCAGAAGCATTGAGCTACCCACGCCTCGTGGTCAAAGCGGAGATGAAAGCCACCCTCCTGGCGCGCCAGAACCGGCCGGTTTTCGCCGATCTCTACAGCCAAATTGAAACGAGAGCGGATGACGAGTACCGAGTCCCCGACGGCGAAGGATGGGACTACCACGCCTACAACCGCAATGCGTGCATTGCCCAGGCGAGCGCCTTTCTTGCCTGGCTNCATGANGACNAGGCTCGAGCCGANAANGCCCGTCAACACTTCCAAATGCTGGAAACAGACATGGAGACCCACGGCGATTGGGATCTAAACATCCGCATGCCGCCAAATATGGTCTGCGGGGTCCAGGCTTGGGACTTATTGATGGGTACAGCGTTTTTTCCCGAGGCAGAAGCAATGGAAGCGCAAGAGAAACTCGGAATCATCGCCGACAAGTTCTATGAGCAATACGTGGAGACCGAACTCTATCGCTGGAGTGCTTTAGTGGTGACGCAAAACAATCACCCCATCCGCACCGCTGCTTGTTTGATCCTGCCAGGACTCGCCTTCCCCGATCACCCTGAGGCAAAAAAGTGGCTGGATTGGGGGCTGGCTGAATACGACTATTTGTTCGCCCCGGAAGGGCAGTACATTCAAGCCGAGGGCGGCGTCAGCGAGGGCTCCTTCTACTTTCACTTCGGGCTGGCTGCGGCCATGGGGGCGCTGATCGCTGCCGACAATGCAGGGGCATCAGAAGCAACCTACCACCGCAACTGCATCAGCCGGAATCCCGCGGAACCTTGGAACGGTGGTCCCTGCGAGGACGGTGGCGCTTTTACCTTCCGCAACGCTCTCTACAGCGAGCACTTTGGCCGAGCCCTCGATTGGAGTGTCGCTCTCCGTATGGGCGACGGGCGTCGGCCCAGCATCGCCGATGGCGGTCTAAACAACCCCAATGGACCTGCCCTGATCGCCCATTGGCAGCCGGACAAAATGCACCACGTCTGGGATTGGCAAAATCAAACCAGTGAGCGGGTTCGAGGAACCACCTGGGGACTTGATCTCCTCATTCAACATTACGCTTATCTCCCCGAACCCGTCAGAGGCGCCGCCCCCACCTGGAAAAATCGCTTCATGCCCGAGTCAGGCTACGCCATCTTCCGCAGCGACTGGGATGAAGACCAACGACTTTCCGTGCTGCTTGCCGAACAAGGTGCAGCTCGTCTCACCCTCCATGATCACGTCGATGGCACCCACTTCCTTTTGGCGGCCTACGGTGAATACCTGGCAATCGACACAGGCTATTACAAACCCAACAATCTGAACAACGCTCTGACCGCCGAAGCTCAGGCTCATAATGTTATTTTAATCGAGGGGCGAGGCGATGCCACCAAAGGCTTACTCAACGACTGGACGGGCAATGATGCCTATTTGGAGCACAGCGCCGAAAACGAACACCTGGTCTACGCCGAAGCCCGCACCAACTACCGACAGAGCGAAATCACGCGAGGCATGGCGATGCTGAGAGATCGATACTGGGTGATCGCAGATCGCATCACCACCGAGGCGGCAAATCCCCGGGAGCACCGCTGGCGTTTCCATGCCGGCGCCGGCTACGACCTCGGCGGCCAGTTGAACCTAAACGGCGACCGCCTCGAAGTGGTGAAGGAAAAGGCTCGATTGGATTTAGCCCTCGCCAGCACGTCCGGACGACCGGTCTTTGAGGCGCCGCCATTTGTGGAACACGAAGCCCCTTACGTCCATTCCATTGGCGGTGGTGAGGCTCATCACGGTGTCGCCGATGGCATCGTCACGGCACAAGCGCCCTTCTATTTGGCGGTGATGATCCCCAGCCCCACCGAAGGGGAACCGGATTTTTCCATCCACGCGCTGCCGGCGCCTGCGGACAGTGTCGCCTACCGTATCGATGGACCAGACGGGTCCGATGTGGTGTGGCTTCGAGGACCGGAGGCAGCGGAGACGATGGAATGGGAGAACCACAGCCTTGAGAGCGATGGCACCTTCACGATCCTCGCATTGGATGGGTCCTTTGGGCTCGTGGCTCGAGGGACCGAAGTCCACCTTGATGAAGCATTACAACTGTCGGGGTTCGGCGAAAATGGAGTCATCACTGCGCCTTAAATAAGGAGCATAAGCATGATCTAGGTTAGTTGATGGTCCGCCGTACATACACGCGAAGCCAGCCGAAATTAGCTGTGGCTCGATAAGCATTGAGACCATTAAGCATGTAGGCTTGTTCCGGATTGTTGTCCGTGCCCTCCAACAGAAATCCATTACCGGTCATATCACCGTCACCTTGATGCGAGTAGTTAGCACAATTCGCTTGAACCATGCCTGGCTTCGCAATGGACCAGGACCATTTTAAAGTGTCTCTCCCAAGAGGCTGATGGCAATCTTGCCAAGCTTCTTGGTGAATCCGAAACTGGAAGTGGCTGTCAAAGTCCCCCATTCCTAAGCTGGGGTTCCATGCCCTTTTGTCAACGCCACGATAAATGGGGCCAACCCTTTGCTGGTTCACCTGAAACATGAACTCCAGATCCTCGCCATCGTCGGTCTCCGAAAACAACTCCATCGGAAGGCTCACGATTTGGTCCGATTCCCAGGCTCTGTTTCGATTTATTTCGGTATCCCAGGCATTCCAAGTCGTCTCATTCTGAAAGAGATTGATCACCCGCGTCCAACCACCGGCATCCTCAATCATTTGGCAGTAGGCGAGAAATGCATTGTCCCGAGATCCACCGTCGGGGTCGATCCAATAGCTTCCATTGCCTGCCCCAAGGACTGCAGACCTCAGTTCTAAGCAGTCTCGAACCGCCCCCTCCTGCGATGCACCTGGAACCCATCCGCAGGTCTGGTCACAGTCCTGATTGACCTGTGGCTCGCAAGCCTCTTCACCTTGATGCACAAACCCATCGCCGCAGGTCGCTGACTGACACTCAGCGATACAGGCATCCTCATTGCTCTCATTTCCGTCGTCGCACGCTTCGCCCTCATCAACAATGCCGTCGCCACAGGCTGGGGCTTCGCAGTCATTCCGACACTCGTCATCATCGGTCTGATTACCATCGTCGCAAGCCTCCACCCCCACATGAAGAACACCGTCGCCGCAAAATGCATCTTCACAGTTATTTCGACAGGCGTCCTCATCATTGTCGTTGCCGTCATCGCAAGCTTCCTCACCTACATAAAGAACGCTGTCGCCGCATCTTGCCTCCTCGCAGGTGTTTCGACAGGCATCCTCATCGTTCGGGTTCCCGTCATCGCAGGCCTCACCGGACTGGACGACCCCATCGCCACAACGCTCCTCGAGACAGGACTCGGAGCAGCCATCATCGCTTACCGTGTTCCCATCATCACATTCTTCGCTCCCGTCCGGAGCGACAATGCGATCACCGCATCTGTGTTCCTCACAGATGTTGCGGCAAGCATCTTCCCGATCGATCTGATTCCCATCATCGCAGGCTTCATAACCGGTTTCTCCAGGACTTAGATCCGTCCGCTGAAAGCCATCACCACATCGAGCCTCTAAGCACTGATTTGTGCATGCATCGGTGTCATCGTCATTGCCATCATCGCAGGCCTCACCGGAACTCACGACGCCATCACCACAACGGGCTTCAGTCGGCTGCCACCCCTCATGAGGCCTGACGCAATACCCCACCGTACACACCGTGCCTCGAGGACAATCCTCATCATAAACACAAGCTTCGGCGTCAGCCACGCTGTAGTCGGCTGAGAAGCACCCCGAAACCAAGGCGAAGACCAACAAGGAGAACCTCACCACAACAAGATGCCTCCCAGCGCCATGACCGCAGCCCCTAAACCCAACATGGTGTTGGCTGCCGTCTCCGCTTCATCGAGGCGTTCGAAATCTTTGATCCGCCGATCGCCTACGGTGTTGAACTGATCTTGTTCTCCAGTGAAGTAGATCCAACCGCCGGCACTCAGCCCAGCACCCACGATCAATGTGGACAGACCAAGCCATGGTGGACGAGCCTTCGTTTCTAACCGCTTCTTCGGGCCATCAGCGACCGGCGCTGACGGCGGCAAGTCGGGACCCAGTGCCCCCAAGACGACCGCATCCACCGCTTCGTCCAAGCCCTCGAGGAGTTCGCCTTCACTGGCGTAAATGGTGGTCCTGCGATCCGCGACCGTCGCTTCATCCACTCGCAGTATTTTCAGATTTAACAAAAAGCGTCCGCCCACGACGCCCACATCGGCGCCAAACAAGAAGGGCACACCAAGGGCTCCGCCCAGTTCAGCCAAACAGCTGTCATCATCACAGCCAAGGGCTGCTTTTTGTTGCTCCAAGGTCAGCATGGCTTTGAAGTCTGAGCTGCCCAACACGTTACTGAAGCGCTTTGAAGCCTTCAGTCGGCTGAGCATCGCTTCATTGAGCAAGCGGGCCACGCCTTTCTTAACACCGGTGACCGCCACCAAATCGAGGGCCACAATGCCTGGTTTCTCCTCATCGACCGGCGACTGTTCACCCCCTGTCGAAGGCAGAAGAGTCACGGGCACCAAAAGAGATAATGCAAGGTATAGGTTTCCGAGCAAAACGCCGCGTGCCCCCCGTCGCTTGCTGTCTAGCTTGTCAGGCTCCCGAGGAGCAAGCAGGGCTTGATGACCAGCGTCACCCCATCATCAGGCGATGGTGGGCGGCGCATCCAAGAAGGCTTCGGATTCGATATACTCCAAAATCGCCTCCGCATCGGACCACCGCTCCACACTGTAGTCGGGACGAGGCACCACTACCTTGCCGCCCTTTTTATCGCGCCCCATGAAGGCGACCAGTTGGTTCCGATCCACTTCATTGGGTGGCTTCAGTGGCAAACCGACTCGCTGCAGCGCCTCGAGCCATGGCTGGGCTTGGTCCCCCAAACCCATCCGCAAAACCGGCACAAGACCGATGGCGATTGCCTCCCCGTGACTCAAGCGAGGCATAAACAGCGCCTCGAGAGCATGACCCACCGTGTGCCCAAGGTTGAGCGCCTGGCGAGGCCCCAAGTCCAGCGGATCCCTGCTGACCAGGTCAAGTTTGACCTGGGCCCCCTGGAAGAGCAGTGCTTCGAGGTCTTCAACGCTTTTTGCAGCCAGCACCTGCTCTCCTAAGGCTTGGTCACAAAGGGCTGTCTTGACCAACTCGACCAAGCCTTCCAGACGGCGAGCTCGGGGCAAACTCCGAAGCAATCGACGGTCCACGATGACGCCTTCGGGCTGGTGAAAACTCCCGACTAAGTTTTTACCCTCCGGCAAATTAACCGCTGTCTTGCCACCGATGGCTGCATCCACCATCGCCAGGGTTGTAGAGGGGATCGGTAGCCAAGGAATTCCACGGAGCGTTACGCTCGCGACAAAACCCACGAGATCCGTGGTGGCACCGCCGCCAATGGTCACCAGCAAGTGATTTCGGTCGATACCGCTTGTGACGAGATCGCGGGCAAGGCAGGTGGCTGCTTCCAGGCTCTTTTGCCGCTCACCACCCGGGAGGATGATGTCGACTTCCAGGTCGTGTGCATCCACGACTCGACGCTCGCCAACGAGCAAAATACGACGCCCCTTGGCAAGCTCTCCCAGTCGATCCTGCCACGGTCCTTCCACCAAAGGGTGAACGGTCTTCACGGGCGACTGAAAGCCTCCCGAGGGGATCAAGACTTCATGGGTTTCGGCCATCATAGCCCCAGCTTACGGCGCAACTGCTCCTGTGTCCAAAGCCCTTTGCCGCAAGTAGTGATCCGCCAAGACAAAACGCACCATGGCTTCCACCACGGGCAGGACGCGAGGAGCGATGCAGGGATCGTGGCGTCCAGCTTTTGCGTTCTCACCGACGGTGGAAGGCGGACGAACTGTTAAACTGAGATTGATCGGGTCGCCTGTGCTGATCCCGCCCTCGATCCCTCCAAAATGCGCCGGTTCTGCTGTGACGGTTTGACCAAAGCTGCTGCCAAAATCGGCGCCGAGTCCGTAAGCGAAACTGGTCACGGCACCAATACTCATCACAGCTTTCGCCAGATCGGCTTTCAGCTTGTCGAAAACCGGCTCCCCCAAACCGGGCGGACAGTGGTGCACACGGCAGCGAAGAAGGGCGCCGACGCTCTCTCCCTGTGCCTTCAGTCGAAGAAGCCAAGCCTCCACTTCAGCATCGTCAACCCCTCGAAGACCGTAAGCTCCCAATGGACCATCGCCAGCCGACTGAAAGGGACCTAGCTGGTCAATCCAGGCCTGAACTTGGCATGCTTCGGGCAGCACCAAGCCGGCAAAATACCCCCCGATGACCCGTGCTGCCGTCTCGCGGCCGCTGGACCGGCCTCCACCCCGATGATCCCGACGACCGTATTTCAACTCGGTACTTCGATCACCGTGACCGGGACGATAAACCGTCTTGAGTGCGTCATAGTCCTCCGGGCGAGCATCCACGTTGCGAATGATGACCGCCACGGGTGTTCCTAAGGTTTGGTCTTGAAAAACGCCGCTTAAGATCTCCGCTTTGTCGGGCTCTTGGCGGCCTGTGCCCCCAGGCAGCCGCCCAGGACGACGACGATCAAGTTCCCTTTGAAGTTTGCTGAGATCCACCGGGAGGCCGGCTGGAAGACCATCGATCACGGCCCCTAACGCAGCGCCATGACTCTCACCAAAAGTCGTGAGTTGCAGGGCTTGACCGATGTGATTTCCAGGCACGTCAGTACTGCCATGGGAAACGAGAGAAGTCCTTCTCGCGCTTTTCCACAAAGGCATCTCTGCCCTCGACTGCCTCTTCCGTACCGTAGGCGAGGCGAGTCGCTTCACCGGCGAAGACCTGCTGCCCGACTAAACCATCATCCACGAGGTTGAACCCAAACTTGAGCATGCGCTGAGCCGTCGGTGACTTGGTCACGATTGCCTCGGCCCAACGCAGTGCCTCCGTCTCCAGTTGGCTATGGGGAACCACCTTGTTGACCATCCCCATCTCGTAGGCATCCTGTGCGCTGTAGTTAAAGCCGCAGAAGAAGATCTCTCGAGCCCGCTTTTGGCCCACCATTTTTGCCAGATAAGCGCTTCCATAGCCCGAATCAAAAGATGCGACATCGGCATCGGTTTGCTTGAAGACCGCATGCTCTTCACTGGCGAGCGTCAGATCACAGACCACGTGTAAGCTGTGCCCACCACCCACGGCCCATCCTGGCACCACCGCGATGACAACTTTGGGCATCATTCGGATCAGTCGTTGGACTTCAAGAATGTGGAGTCGCCCCTGACGAGCGACATCGACGACGCCATCATCGCCTTCATACTTGTAGCCGTCCTTGCCTCGAATCCGCTGATCACCCCCAGAACAAAATGCCCAGCCGCCATCCTTCGGGCTGGGGCCATTGCCGGTGAGCAGCACGCAGCCGACGTCGCTCCATTGCCGAGCATGATCAAGACATCGATACAACTCGTCCACGGTTCCTGGGCGAAAAGCGTTACGGCACTCGGGTCGATCAAAGGCGATTCGTACGACACCGAGGTCGCTACACCGATGATAGGTCATATCGACCAGATCCTCAAAGCCCGGAACGGGACGCCACCGACCCGAGTCAAAAGTATCACTAACCTGTGTCATGCAGACCTCCACGGGGAGTTGCCTAGGCGCTGGCATCCCAAGTTGTCCAATTGAAAGGGGCGCCGATCAGCGAGGCTCCATCCGCAACCAATCGCCCCCTGGGCAACCGTTCACCAAGTCCCTCGGATTGGCTTCCACCGGGGATTCTTGCGCCTCCGCCAAACTTGAGTTGGCGACTTCGGCACACAACAACGTGCTCCCGTCTAAACGCTTTGACCAACGATACCTATCGAAATTACCCGGGCTACCGCCGGCCTGGTCGGGTCGTTGCAACACCAACCAACGTTCCGAATTCGACCACGAATCGTAAAAGTAACGTTCCCCGAAGCGAAGCAAGGCTCGGTGTTCGAAATTCCAGCCTTCAGTCGTTCCCTCTCCGCTCGCTCGACTCACTCGCCACTCACCCATCAGATCCACGACGCGTCGAAACGTTTCCCAAGGCGCTTCTTCAGAGAGACAGCCCCCCTCCTCCGGAGCGGCTCTTGCGATGATCGCCTCCGCGGCTTCTGCATCCTGAAAACTCGCCAAGCCACTGGCTGCTTCGCAGTGATAAAACGTATCATTGATCACCGGCGTGTACGCTCGCTTACTGAAGGATCCAGGCAAACGATCCGCATCCTGATTGTTCACAGTGATCGCCAAGCCCCCCAGGTTATCGTAGCTGCTGATACGAGCCTGGTGCCATGTCTCTCCATCGATGATGATCAGATCACCAAAAGGATCAAGCCACCGACCAGCCACAGCGATGGGTCGGCGAAGTGAACGCCAAGGCTCATCTCGACAGCCACCGGTGCCAGGATCGCTTCGATCGGCTTCAAGGCTCGACTCTTGAGCCGCAGATAAGCTCTCGAGATCCTGATCTGTCACGCACGAGAAGAACGCCTCTTTGACCGGCTGGGTCCATTCCATCACTTGAAACAATCCGTCGCGTTCGAGGACCGCACGTCGCTTTGTATTATCATATTCGACCACGCTTAAAGGTCCCCAACCCAGGGCACTCACGCGCAGATCAAGTCCTCGACTGTCTCTCCACAACCCAGCCACCTCGATCGTCTGATCATAGCGTTTCCACGACTCGCCCTGACAGCCATTTTCTAAGTCGGTAGGATCCGCCTCGGACATTGAGTAAAGGGCTTCCTCAGCTTCAGCGAGGTGTTCACGTTCGACGCAAAGATAGAAGACACCGTTCTCCGGATCGATCCACGTCAATTTATCGTAATCATAGGGTCCGTTGGAAATGACCGCACGGTTGTTATCATTCAAGTAAGCATGCAACACACGCCGCCCCCAATATCGAGCAGTGATCGTCATAGGTTCGCTGTCTTGATGGGTCCAGGCACCCGTCAAATCGATCGGATTCCGATAGCGGGTCCAAGGGCCCCCTAAACATCCGGTCAGATGGGGATATCCCCGATCAACCAGGGCTGGCTCAGACTGGGCCAATCCCAACCGCTCGTGTCCTTGAGTATCAACACAGAGCCAGACTGTGTTGTCCGCTGGAGCAGTCCAGTGCACCCGAGCAAACTGCAGTTGTCCCTCAGGTTTCGTCCTTAAATAAGCGATTCGAGCCAAGTTATCGTAATCGGCAATCTCCGCCACGCCCCATGATTCGGAATTGATGACCAAGCGAGCACCGTCATCCCCCAGCCAAACACCTGTCATCTCGATCGGCGTTTGTGCAGCCTCAGCACCGGAGCCACTGGAGTCCTCTCGATCGCCGTCAGAGGCCAAACATCCACCGGTCAACAGCAGGATTCCAAGCCAATATGTCCTCATAAAACTCCCCTGGCGCACTTTAACTGAGCCCCGAACAATCGTCACTCCTGTGCCTCTCGCCAGATCTGTTCGAACCGCCCAAGCAGGCCGGGCGCATCGGCCCAGGTACTGTTTGTCATCAACGTGAAACAAAGACCTTCATTCGGGTACGCTTTGAGGGCGGTGCGCACGCTTTGTTGAGCACCTCCATGGCCGACAGAGTCAATGATCCCCTGCCGATCCCGGGTCACTTCAAAGCCAAACGCATAAGCTCTTGCTGGGTCCTCAGACTTCCAGAGAATATCACGCTTTGTTCGGTCGTCGAGCAACGTGTCGCCCAACAATCCGGCGCACCATCCAGCAAAATCCAATGGCGTGGACTGGAAGCCTCCAGCAGCGAGTTTCCAACTGACGTCGTCATCCCCATTCCATCGAATACCCTGACGGTCCCGCCGATACCCTCGAACCCGATCGGCTGTGTCGTGCCAATGAACATCCGGTCCAAGACTGGTTAATCCCAGTGGCTCTGCAATTAACTCATCGACCTGGGAGGCAAGGCCTTGCCCTTGATTCTCCTCCAAGATCACACCCGCCAAGTTGTAGCCAAAACTGGAGTAAGACCACCTTTGACCCGGCAAAGAGATCAGAGGTTGAGTCAGGAAGCGAGACAATGCCCATGCCATCCCAGTATTGACTTCAGGGTCGTTGGTGAGGTCCGAACTCGGCGCAGGATTTTCGAGTCCATTGCTGTAATGCTGAACACCCGCTGTATGATCGAGGAGTCGCCGGAGACTAATCACCGGATGCGTTAGCGGCAGTGGCAAGCTACATGCTGCGTCACGACAGCCGGTTGGAAGGTAAGCTGTGGGATAGCCCAGTCCAGGCGCTATCTCTTGATAATCGACGTTGAAATCCAACGCCCCATGGATGTGGCGGTGGAGCGCGACCAGACCCACCAGCCCCTTACTCACACTGGCCCACCGAAATCGACTTGTCCGAGGATCAACGGGCGTGCCTGCTTCCCGGTCTGCAACACCCAATCCAGTCAGATATCTGAGTTCGTTATCAACGCTGATGGCGAAGCTGAGCCCGACCAACTCGTCCTCACTCATCGCCTGACGAAGGGCCTCATCCAAATCGGGTTCAGAAACCAAAGCCTCGACAAGGTAGCCATGAAACGGTCTGCCGCCCCACTGGGAGTCTCCAGCATCCATCGGTAGGGTGTTCCCACGATCCACCGACGAAGGGTCGGAGGCCGTCGAACCGCCGTCGTGCAAAAGATCCTCGAAGCCCGTGGAGCAGGCCATCAAAAGTATCGAAGCGATCCCCCCGGTGCGATGCATCCGTTTGCGTTATCGACTTAAACGTCTTCGACCTTTCCGCTTCGGCTTGGGTTCAGGCTCAGGCTCAGGCTTCGGTTCCGGTTCAGCCTGTATCTTACTGGCCGCATCGATCGCCTTTTCCCCTTCAAGTGCAGGGTCTTCAAACTCTGGGCGCGCAGGTTTGGAAGCACCGGACGATGGCAAACGGAAGGAAACGCCTGCGCTGATGGAGATCCCAGGACCAGCTCCAGGGCTGACGTAGTAGCTCGGGGCGAAGGTTGCGTAGAAGGAGAGCGGCTCCGAGGGGCTTGCCAGGCGAAAAGATACCGGGATTTCGAGGGCGAGTAGAGGCTGTGATGATGTGTAGAAAGAGCGAATCCAAAGATCGGCTTGAACGCCGACAGCAATCGCTCCACTGCGAATCCCCATGGTGTCGAGCATAAGCACATCACGCTCCGCCCCAACCCCGAGCATGGGCGCATCGAAAGCGAAGGAAAAGGCATCGATGCGATGCGCCATTCCAAGGAGACCGAATGCACGGGTCTGCTCATCGAGATAATAATCAGCTCGCAAGGCAGTGGGTTCACCCAGGACCAAACCCACAGCGTAGGGGCCTAAAGGATCTGCATTGTCATTTTCCAGCGTCGCCTCGGCCGACACAACGTCCGAAGCCTCGGTCGGTGACTCAAGAGGAGCAGCAAGCAAGGTGATTGCAAAGACAGAAAGCACGCTCATTCACACTCCGATGCTTCGTGATGCTCCATCAAGCCCGCTCGAAGCCTCTCTGGCAAGGGGCATGGGCTAAAATTAGCTTTGGTGACACATGCATGAACCGTTTGCCCCTGTGCGACGAGTTGACCATCAACTCGATGAATTTGATAGCTGAGCGTGAACGATGACTGACCCATTTTCGAGACCCACAGGGTCGTCGTTGCTCGATCTCCAAAGCGTAGAGGAGCCTTAAAGTCTGCTTCTGAATGCACCAGAGGCATCAGAAAATCCCCGGTCTTCAAGGTGTGCTGCAATGCCATCTCCGTCCCAAGGGATTCTAAAAATGCCACGTAGGCATCATGGAAATACCCAAAGAAACGAGCATAGAATACGATCCCGGCCGCATCCACATCCTGAAATCGAGGTGACATCTTGTGACGAAAGCTCATGTGTGCCCCCTTTCATGGAATGGGGCTAGGTGTTAGCCGATGGTCCGTCAATGGAGTGCCCCCATCGTGAAACGCTTTCTTATCGTCAGTCTGCTCATTCCTGCCTGTGCTCATCAAGCGCTCGACGGTGCCGATACCGTGAGCCCGTTACCCGTTAAAAGGGTCGTGCTTTACCAAAACGGTGTGGGTTATTTCGAGCGAGGCGGTGACCTGGTTGGCGACACCCTGCGGCTCCAAGTTCGCCCGGAACAAATCAATGATCTACTGACCTCACTGACGGTCATCGACCTCGAAGGCGGGCGGAGCCAAAGCATCAGCTTGCCGATCGAGAAGAGTGCCGCTCAACGACTTGATGAGCTACCAGATCAAGTGCGTCGACAAGGTGGTATTCATAGCCTCTTGGCTGCTTTTCGAGGCGCTCGAGTACGCCTGGAGCTTCGGGATGAAGGCACCAGCATCCAAGGACGCATCGTCGGTGTCGAATCGATCGATGGTAAGCCCCACGTCGCCTTGGCGTCCGGTGCGAGGGTGAGCAACGTCCTTGTGGAGAATATTGCTCATCTTGAACTTCACGACCGCCCCTTGCAAGTGGGCCTCAACAAAGTTCTCGATCACAGTCTTAACGAGGGCCAATGGAAGCCGGTCGAGTTGACCGTCCGCCTCAATACAGGAGGCAAACACAAACTACTGGTCAGCTACATCTCGGGCATGCCGACCTGGAAACCAGCCTACCGGCTCGTCATGAACAAGACCGGTGGAAAGGCACTTCTTCAAGGCTGGGCAGTGATCGACAACACCAGCGGCGAAGACTGGAACAACGTCAGTCTCTCCCTCTCAAGCGGAGCACCTATCAGCTTTATTTACGACCTCCACAAACCCAACTTTGTTCGCAGGCAACAGATGGGTGTCATGGCGAGTGGTGCCTTAGCGCCCGTTGCCCAAGCAGGGGTTGCAGGCGCAAAGATCAAGGAAAGCAAACGCAGTTTAAAGGCTCGCAAGCGACGAGCACGAAAGGGCCGCTCCAAAGCAGCTGCCCCGATGAACTTCGGGGCCGTCGAGGCAGCAGGTTTCGGCGGACTCGGTACCCGGGGAGCCAGCATCGGTGGGGGCGGGATGAGTTCTTTGGACATGGCGCAGATCGCGGGGGCGCAAGATGGTGGCGCCACCGGCACCGCTGTCGGTGGCCTGTTTCGATACGATGTCGAAGGCCCTGTCACCGTCCCCGACCGAAGTTCCACTCTGGTCAGTTTGGTGAATCGTCAAATCGAGGGTGAAGATCTGCTGCTGTATCGCCCAGATGCGGGAGGGGCGGCCGCCCAACACCCTTACCGGGCAGTTCGCTTCAAGAATGATACCGGTTACATGCTGCAAGGCGGCCCTGTTACCGTGCTCGCCAGAGGTACTTTTGTAGGCTCGGGCATCTTCGAACGTATCGAGGATGGAGCAGAAACCTTCCTGCCTTTCAGCCTCGAACAAGGGATCAGCATCACGAGCCATGCGAAACACGGTGAAAAGCCCCTCAAATTGGTCGCCGTGACCGACGGGCGTGTCCGTTGCGAAGTTCAAAGTCGCCGCACTCAGGTCTTCGACATCTTGTCTCGAGCAAAGGATGTTCCGGAGCGCATCTATTTGCGCGTTGGCAAGCGACCCGGCTGGTCCCTCGAAAATGCGCCAAAGGACACAAGAGAACTCCACGGTGCTTGGTATGTGCCTGCCACGTTGAAAGAGGGAAAGACCACCGTGGAGATCACCGATCTGCATTCCCATGCTCGTACTGTCAGCTGGGACAGCCAACTGGGGCAGGATGTCTTGAAATTGTATGTTTCCAACGCCGAGGCGGACTCGGAAGTTGCAGCGGCGTTGAAAGCCGTGGATTCCAAACGCTCTGAACTCAGTAAAGTTCGAGCAGAGGTCGCCCAAAAGCGAAAGAGGAAGAATGAACTCGAAAGAGAACAGAACAGGGTTCGTCACAACATCAAGACTCTGGGCGAAGCAAAGATCAATCAGTCGCTTGCTCGGAAGTTCTCCGCCCAACTGGGTGCGAATGAACGAACGATTGCCGGCTTAAACGGTGATATCGTCAAACTCGACGAGCAAATCCATGCCTTAACCCAACAGTTGAAGGTGCTCATGCAAGGGGTTAGCCTGTCCAAATGAAAGTCATTGATGAACGAGTCCAACTGGAACCCCTAGGGTCCATCGTTCGGTTACGACTGTGTCGACCTCGGGCCAATGCCATCGATCCAAGGATGGTCGAGGCACTGCTGGTCGCATTGGATGAATTGGAGTCCAACGAAAGGGTTCGTGGAGTGGTACTGTGCGGGTCACCTGGCATGTTTTCAGGCGGACTCGATGTGGTTTCCCTCTACGATCTTGACCGAAACGGGATGGCAACGTTCTGGTCACGCTTTAACGAACTCATGCTTCGGATTCTCGACAGCCGACTGATCATCATGTCCGCAATCGCTGGACACAGTCCGGCAGGCGGTTGTGTTCTTGCGATCATGACAGACTACCGAGTCATGGCCGAGGGCAAGTACAAAATTGGCTTGAACGAAGTGGCTGTGGGGATCGCAATGCCCCAAGGCGTTGTCGAAGTCCTGCGGAGCATCGTTGGGCATCGCCAAGCAGAACGCTTGGGTCTGACGGGCGCCTTGGTCAGTCCAGAGTTTGCTCTGGAGATGGGCCTTGTTGACGAGTTGGCACCGCTCGATGAAGTGGAAGCCCGCGTGGAGACAGAGCTGAACCGCTGGCTGGAACTGGCGACCACGGGACAACAGGCAACGAAACACTTCTTTCGTAAACACTTAGTTCAGGAGTTAAGGCAGAGTCAGTATGCGGATGAAGAAGCCTTCTTGGATGTTTGGTTCAGCACCGACTCGAGACAAATCCTCGGCGAGTTGACAGCACGTCTTCGAAAGTAAATTCGACTGTTCTCGTTTGCTCCCGGTGCTCTGGGAGGCTAGAGAGTGCTTGGAGAAATATGATGGGACGCTACGCGACCTTAGTCCTTTGTTGCCTGATGGCATGTCAAAATACTGTCGAAGCCCCTGGGCTGGCCGTCGACGGAGGTGTAAATGAAGCGCCCGTTGCTGACAGCGGTCCGGCAGATTTAGGACCCCTATTTCCGACCTTCGACGCCGGTCCACCCCAACCGGTTCCCGATGCCGGTGGTACGGACATTAATGATCTGCCTCCTGCAGAGTTCGATGCCGGATTTGCAGAG